>JABDJE010000217.1 GCA_013002625.1 Saprospiraceae bacterium
GCAGGGCAGTATCTGGCAAACAGTAGCTGCTACTCAAAGCTTGGAAGTAGTACGAATGCGTGCAACATCCCTCGCATATTTTTTAGAAGCTCAAATTGAAACACCCGATAAATAATGAAGCGCTTAAACAAATTTTTCTTTGTAGTTGGGTCAAGTATTACCCTTGCCGTGATAGCCATGTTGTTATCAAGATTTTTTATCCCAGATAATGTAGGTTTAGCTGGCGGTGCAATAGTAATGTTTTATGGACTAGGTGGCTTAATCTTTGGATTGGCTCTTGGAATCATCCTGATCAAAAAATTACAATATGCGACTATTAAAAAATTAAATTACCTTTTTCTGCTTGTACTCATTCTGGTAATAATTCGTATCGGATACCTAATTTCTTTGGAGGATAAAACCGAAGCGCCGGCATTGCCACCAAAAACATCAGCTGCAGTTTCGGATTACTCTCCAACCAACTCTGACATCCCGAATCCTGATGTTACAGCTGAGGTTAAACTGGACAGGAACATAGGAATTGGTATGGCTAAAGCAATCGTAAGCACAAAAAATACAATTGAACTCTACAAAGGGTCAGGTGGGAAATCCTATTCAAAATTGAAGTTTAAAATGGGTAAACATGGCATTGAGTATGCCAATGCTCCTAAAGGCTTTAACCCAGCCCATAATAAATTGGACTACAATATTCTCTTTTTTAAAATCGTAGATCAAACCGCTGGGTTTGTAGAAGCGGAAATCAATAAAGACAATAATCAAACTGCATGGATTAGTAAAGAGGATATTAGGTTTCTGCCTTGGTCGGACTTTCTATTCACTGTACATTCCATTGAACCCACAGATTGGGAGAACAACCCTATTCGAACCAGACCAGAACGCAGCGCTGAACCGATGCTGGATATCAACGATAGCTATATCCTTCAACCCCTCAAAATTCAAAGCGAGTGGATACAAGTTCGAATATCTGATCAAAATTACAATGCCATCAGTACGGGTTGGTTTAGATGGAAGTCGGATAAAGAACTCTTGCTCAATTATAGTTTATTAAGCTAAATATTATGGGCTAAAGCTGACATAATATTGTACGTATCGCTACTTTTGCACAACACAAATTTAAGATGGACTTTTTTGAAGAATTAGAATGGCGAGGAATGCTTCACGATATGACTCCGGGAGCAATTGAACAAGTAAGATCTGGTATGCAGACGGCCTACATCGGATTTGATCCTACGGCACCTTCAATAACCATAGGCAATTATGTTCAAGTTATGATGTTGACCTTGTGGCAACAAAGTGGACATAAACCCATTGTTCTTATGGGTGGTGCCACAGGACGTATTGGGGATCCTTCAGGCAAGGATGCGGAAAGGCAACTTAAGACCTTTGAAGAATTGGACAACAACCTCGCACATCAGGAAAATCAGTTTGCGCAATATCTTGAATTTGGTAACACAGGGAATCAGGCCAAGATGCTTAATAATCTTGACTTTTATAAGGAAATGAATGTGCTGGACTTCCTAAGGGATATTGGTAAGACACTAACTATCAACTATATGTTGTCGAAGGACTCTGTGAAGAATAGAATTGAAACAGGTATGAGTTTCACAGAGTTCAGTTACCAATTATTGCAAGCTTATGATTTTCAGTATTTATATACCAACGAGAATTGTCATTTTCAAATTGGAGGATCAGACCAGTGGGGCAATATCACTTCCGGAACAGAATTTATTCGCCGAAACTTAACGGATGCAAAGGCCTACGCTGTAACAAGTAAACTTCTTAAGAAAGCAGATGGTAAAAAATTCGGTAAATCAGAGCAAGGTAATTTATGGCTGGACCCTGAACTCACATCTCCTTACCAGTTTTATCAGTTCTGGATAAATGCGGATGATGCCGACCTGCCTTCCTTTACAAGATATTTCACATTAAAATCCCGTGCTGAAATTGAAGCAATGGAGGCAGATCTTCAGGATGATCCAAGAGAGCGCAAACGCATTTTGGCCGAGGAATTAACCAAGCGTATCCATGGTAATCATGCGTATGAGGCTGTAGCTGGTGTGTCTGAGATTTTATTCAATAAAAAGTTGACGCCAGATAATTTGAAAGCGATGAATGCTGAGGTTATCCAGATGGTTTCAAAAGAGTTGCCATCTTTCAATGTACCAATAGATGTAATTAAAGATGGAATTCCTTTAGAGCATTTATTGACTGTGCACAGCCAAATTTTTAATTCACTGAGCGAATGCAGACGTGCCGTGAAGAACAATGCTGTCAGCCTAAATAAAGTCAAAATAACGGATAGTCAGACTACTGTTACACCAGAAGACATACTTCAGGATAGATACATTATGGTTGAAAACGGGAAGAAAAATAAATTTATTCTTGACCTGAATTAATTAAGCTGGGTACAGAGTCCCTTTCAACAAAATCCAGCGACACTGAATTAATACAATATCTTAGGCCCGTTGGTTCTGGACCATCATTAAATACATGTCCCAAGTGTCCTCCACATCTTGCACAATGCACTTCAGTGCGGGCATACCCTATTTTATAATCCGTGTCTTCACCAACATTGACATCATTGAAAGGCTTATAATAACTTGGCCATCCTGTACCAGATTTGAATTTGGTTTTGGAGTCGAATAAAGGCAATTGACATCCCCTGCATGTATAAACGCCATCCCCTTTATGATCCCACAAATCACCTGAAAAAGCTCTCTCCGTTCCGGCTTTCCGCAATACCCGAAACTCTGCATCATTGAGTTCTGCACGCCATTCGCTTTCTGATTTTTCTATGGTCTCAATCTTAGAATTGCTGTTCTTTTGAGCCACCATCTGGTTCGATTTCGGTTGGCAAGCCATAGCAATAAATGTGCATATCAATAAGGTAAAACGCATAATATAAAATTTAGAAGTAATTAATTTTCAATCTCTCCACGTAATCGTGCATCCTGCTTTTTAACGATTTCAAGGATCGTACGCATGGCATTCACTATGCCCATGAAAATGAGATAGCTGACCGTAAATATGATGTACATCATTTTGAATCCTCCGGCTTCATCCATTGTCAATCCTGAAAAACTTTGTGCAAGAAAACCTCCGACAAAAGCGACTGCCACATACCCAATTATGGAATGCAACAAGTACTTGGATTTATCCCTGTAACTGATGCTCCAAACTGCTGTAAACAGCATATATATCATAAGCATGGTGAAAGCGCACTCCCAAAAAACAGGTGGGTCCTGGGCAATTGCACCACTGGCCAGTAATCCTTTTGCCACCAACATCACGAGTAATGTGACTAAACCGATAGCTACGGCTTGCCTAAATGGCGAAATCTGTAATGTAAATATGGATTTGTATGTGTTCATGTCTCTATAGATAAAGTTAACATGAAAATGTTCTTATTGTTGTCCAACAACATCACCGTATAAATCAAATGCTTCGGCGTTGGTAATATGAACCTTGGCAAAATCCCCTACTCTGACATAATTGTTGGCTGCATTTATTAAAATCTCATTGTCCACTTCGGGGGAATCATACTGCGATCTTCCAATAAAATATTCGCCTTCCTTTCTATCGAAAAGGACTTTCATTTCCTTACCGATTCGTTTAAGGTTCTTATTAAATGAAATATCCTGTTGGATTTCCATTAATTGATTTGCGCGTTTGGCTTTGATTTCGTCCGGTACATCATCTTTTAAATCGTAAGCAATTGTACCTTCTTCATGAGAATAGGTGAATACACCCAATCTGTCAAACTTGATATCCTGAATATAATCACAAAGAACCTTGAAATCATCTTCCGTCTCTCCCGGAAATCCCACTAACATTGTTGTACGCAGTGCTATTTCAGGCAATATGGATTGTATATCTTTCAACAGTCGTCTTTGATCTTCCTGGGTAATATGTCGACGCATGGCCTTTAAGACTGGATCAGCGGCATGTTGCAATGGAATATCGAGGTAATTGCATATTTTTTCCTGCTGTGCCATTGTTTCGATAATCTCAAGAGGAAACTTACTTGGATAAGCATAATGTAATCGAATCCATTCGATTCCATCAACCTCACACAAGGCATTCAACAATTCAGGTAAAGCTCTTGTCTTGTATAAATCGAGGCCGTAATAAGTTAGCTCTTGCGCAATCAGGATCAATTCTTTTACACCATCTTTTGCAAGGTTGGCTGCTTCTTTCACCAATTGATCAATGGACTTGGATATATGTTTACCGCGCATCAGAGGAATAGCACAGAAAGAGCATGTCCTATTACAACCTTCAGATATCTTTAAATAGGCATAGTGCTTTGGCGTACTGGTCCAGCGCTCCCCAATTAAGTCATGCTTATAATCCGCATTGAGCTTATTGAGTAAAGCAGGTAGTTCCATAGTACCGAAATAAGCGTCTACTTCTGGGATTTCTTTTTCCAGATCTGATTTATACCGCTCAGATAAACAACCTGTTACATATAGTT
>JABDJE010000246.1 GCA_013002625.1 Saprospiraceae bacterium
GCTATGCTTTATGCAGGTCTTCACGCCTTTGGATTTTCAAGAAAACAATGTCGAGAAGTTATCAAGGCGTTAGCGTCGGTTGGGGCGCAGATTCAATCTTCAAGTCATATCCTTACAATAGATAGAACTCATATTTATATTGATCCCATTTCAAAAGCAAAATCAATCATTGCATTTGACTACAAGGATGTGCAACAGTTGAGTTTTGGTCAATATGAATTTACTTTCAAGGTATGTACTCAAGCTGCCCATTTAAAAGAAAAGAATTTCGCGTATTTCCCGATCCACAAATTGAATTCAACATTAACATTGCGACACTGGCAGGATGGGGATAGTTTTAAACCTTACGGGCTCGATGCGCATTCTCAGACTTTAAAAAAATATTTCACAGATCAGAAAATTGATTTGAGATCAAAACAGGATATTCCACTTTTATTAAATGGTCATGATATTATTTGGGTCGTGCACTATCGTACGCATCATGACTATGCTATCAACCCTGATGAAGGCCCTTTTTTAGAAGTGCATTGCGAGAAAGTAAATGGCTAATTTTTACCAAAAATACTTTTATCCGAGTTGTTGAGTACAGGTTTTGGTCTTGGAGCTTCGTCGTATTTATGCTCGTAAATTTTCTCGACGTAGTACCATTTTCCTTCCTTCATTTCATAGCCCTCATAAGATCCATCAGGAAGATTCACCGGACCTTGGCCCTCAAGACGTCCAATCCTTTGGATGAGGTGATCATTGACAATGAGTTTGAGACCAGGATTATAATTTAGATTAAATGAAGCATCGCTTGAGTATTGAAAAACCAACCGCTCCTGAAATGTACCAGGGGAACCCTTGTCTTCATATATAGCTGCGCCAAGTTTAATGCTTCCATCATCATTAATCGTGAGTACATCTGCAATTTTTGTATTCATCCACTTTCCGGATCCATTGAATCCAAATATGGTATATCGACCTTCGCTCAAAGGCAGTAGATTATAATACAACGCGCCATACCAATCAGAAGGCTCAATCATCATGGCATCTATCTGATTCATTGGTAAATCGGTCTGATTAAATTTTACAATACTATCTCCTACAATAACATAAGCACCATAGGCATAATTATAATCCTTCAATTCCGCTTGCCAACTGATTAATGTAAATGATTTGTCGTCGGGCTGTAGCACGGAAGCCCATTTCAAAAATCCCAAATCAATACTTGTTAAATCCGTTGAATCCAGATAAGCCTCCAGAATATTTTCAAACTTTTGATGTGCCAGTGATCTGGTGGTCACTTCTTGCGCATTGACCATAACGTCACCATAAAAGATGAGTTGTTCCTTAACGCTATCCTGTGCCTCTAAGGAAATATTGAAAAATATAAGTGTAACAAATAAATAGATTGCGCGCATCACTGAAGATTTTGTGAAATAACGTAATAGGAGAAATAATAATTGTAAGAAGAGATCAGGATAAATCAAACACAACAGTCAATAATCGCATTATAATCCGGCACATCAGAGGCCCGTTTGTGTACGAAGCTATTTTTTAACTGGCCATTTATAAATAAAAATATCCCAGGCATTTGAAGACTGTCACCTATTTTTTCCATGGTCCATCGAATACCCTTTTTCCTGACTTCATACCCCCGAACCCATGTATTAAATCCAAAGAGTTGACTGAAATTGCCTTTGACAAGCCCAAACTTAGCATAGAGATGGCAATCTGGATCTGAGATATGTTTGGCACCGCTCAAATTAAATTCATCAAAGTAACTTTCAGCAATGTCATTATCAGACATGTGCACAAAAACCATTTCGACGTTACGATCGTCGAGGATTTCTTTTTGATCACTCAAATCATTTAAAGCTTCACGGCAAAAGATGCATCCAAAGTGACGAAGGAAAACCAGTAAGACTGCCTTTGACATCGACAAATCATAAAGGTTTTCCCCCGTATTTACTTTAATCTCCTTGAGATTCATTACTTGACTATTAAATAAGTTTCATTTTCTTGAACGACTCAATCACCTCGTTCACAGCCTTGGCTGAATCCTTTAACAATTTTTTCTCATCTCTGTTCAATTTCAAGGTAAGTATTCTTTTAATACCTTCTTTACCCAATTGAACAGGGACACCTAAGAACATATCTTTTACACCATATTCGCCTTGCAACCATACACTACATGGGAAAATTCTACCATCGTCTTTAACAATAGATTCCACCATTTGAGCTGCAGCAGCACCCGGTGCATACCACGCAGAAGTACCCATTAATTTAACGAGCTCTCCCCCACCTTTCTTGGTACGCTCAACGATGCTATTTAATTTTCTCTTATTGATCATGTCCGTTACAGGAATACCGGCAACAGTTGTAAATCTTGGAAGTGGCACCATCGTGTCACCATGTCCGCCCATCAATACAGCCTGAATATCTTTAGGTGAAACTTCAAGTTCGGTAGCCAAAAATGCACGATATCGTGCTGTGTCAAGGATACCTGCCATTCCAATCACACGCTCAGGACTTAATTTGGAAGCCATAAGTGCTGCGTAAGACATTACATCCAATGGATTGGATACTATGATGAAAATGGGCTTCTTAGAATACTTCAAAATCGATTTAGTTACAGATACTACGATTTTAGCATTTGTAGAGATGAGGTCATCTCTGCTCATTCCTGGTTTTCTTGGAATACCGGCCGTAATTACAACAATATCAGAACCTTTGGTGTCTTTGTAGTCCCCTGTTCCAATAATTTTTGAACTGTAATAATCGATTGGCGCTTGTTGCCAAGAATCCAAAGCTTTACCTTTTGCGAAATTATCTTTGATATCAAGAAGAACGATTTCATTCACGATATCTTTGTGGGCTAATACATTGGCTACTGTAGCGCCAACGTTACCTGCACCCACAACGGTCACCTTACTCATAATATATTAGATTTTATTTTTATAATATTGCGGTGCAAATGTAGGACTTTTTATTCTGCTGAATTCAACTAAAATGTAATGCAGAACAATATTCAAGATGTTTTTTGTCCTTACTTTTATCAAAATTTTTTTGAAATGAAATTATTAGCGCAAATCTCTTTAATAAGTGTAGTCATTTTTTCTTCATTCTCACTTGTCTCACAAAACTCGCAATGTGGTACTGACCAAAGTGATGCTTTCATGGAGGATTTAATTCGAAATAAGAAAAACTGGGACAATGTCATCCAAAAGGGAGCTGTCGACAGGTTCGTTCCTGTTCAATTCCATTCTCTGGCAAATAATGATGGGACAGGTAGATTAAGCCAGGATGCTATCCGTGCGGCGTTATGTCAAATCAATGAAAGATTTGATTCTTTGGAAATGCGCTTTTATTTGGCTGGCCCGATAAATGAAAGAAATAACTCATCAGCATTTACAAACGGAAATGCCAATCACAGTTTCTTCAGATCTATCCGTAATCCAGAAGCCATCAATGTCTATATTGTTGAATCGCCAAGACCGTCCGCAACAAATGTTGCAGGATATTATTCTGGAGGAAACAATGATTTCATTGTAATCAATAAAGATTTTCTTGGAGACGATGGATACACATTTGAGCATGAGATTGGCCACTTCTTTACCCTATCTCATACGCATAGAGGATGGGAAGATGTACCTTATTCACCTGACGTTTATGGAGATACAGTAAGAATCACTTCTATAAGTTCTGGACAAACGGGTTCTATAGGTGTTGAGTTGGTGAATGGTGATAATTGTGGCAACCTGGGTTGGCAGAGTCCACTTGCAGGGGATGGATTGTGTGACACACCTCCGGATTATGGCTTTGGGCAATCATGCAATTGCTGTTTTTTTCAATTTGATGTTTGGGACAGCAATAATGAAAAGATTGGAATGCCTATGTTGAATAATGTTATGTCATACTCCAGTAATTGCGGAGACTGGAATTTCTCGCAACAACAAGTATTTGCCATGAAGGCAAGTTATGATTCCAACAGACGGTCGTATATCCGAGGAGGAAATATTTCAACATATAATCCGATTACCGAGCCTACAACCATACTTGCTCCTGATAATATATCTACAATTGAAGAATACGATGGTGTTTTATTGCAATGGGAGGCTGTGCCTAACGCTGAGCAATATGT
>JABDJE010000317.1 GCA_013002625.1 Saprospiraceae bacterium
CTACTATTTCAATCTGATCCGGATATTGACTTGCAAATTGTTTTAAATTGGCTTCTGTTCGCGCATTGATAATTACCTGAGCACCTTCTTCACAAAGACGTGATGCTATGGCCTTACCAAATCCAGAAGTGGCTCCAGTTACAACAAAGAGTTTGTCTTTTAAATCTAGATTCATTTTAGAAGTTTGTCATGCGTTTAAAGAATGAAACAAAAACCTTTTCGACCCTGGAATAGTCTCCGTCTACTTCAAATGCCTCTTTTAATAAATTATAAAGTCTGTCCTGCTCTTCTTGTTGCTGATAAAAGATGTTTTTATAATGTAGAATTATTTTCAAACTGGCAAAATCACCTCTGTTCAGAAATAGATCATAAATTTTATCAAAGGTTTCTTTACTCGTTCTTTGCAGAATAAAATCTTTTTCATGCTCTGAAAAATAGTAGTCTACATGTGCCGCATAAATAAGAAGAAAAACCTCTAATTCTTCTTTGGTTAATTCTGGTATGGCATTATTCGGTTGCACTATTGGATTACATTTAAGTCTTTACCTACTTTTTCAAAAGCAGCCAGCGCTTTTTCGATATGTTCAGCTTCGTGACCGGCAGAAATTTGAACTCTGATGCGCGCTTTTTCTTTAGGTACAACAGGGTAGAAGAATCCAATAACATAAATACCTTCATCCAAAAGTCGTTTGGAGAATTCCTGTGACAATTTTGCATCGTATAGCATTACAGGTGTAATCGCGTGTGTGCCAGGAATAATGTCAAAGCCGAGCTTGCTCATACCATCACGGAACATTTTCGTATTTGACTCCAACTTGTCCCTTAATGCTGTACTGGCATTCAAAAGATCAAGTACTTTTATCGAAGCGCCTACAATAGCTGGAGCAAGTGTGTTAGAAAACAAGTATGGTCTGGATCTTTGTCTCAGGATATCAACAATTTCTTTGGATGCAGCAGTAAATCCACCAGAAGCGCCACCAAGCGCTTTTCCAAAAGTACCGGTAATAATATCTACACGCCCAAAAGCATTGCAATGTTCTGCACTTCCTCGACCTGTCTTACCTACAAATCCAGTTGCGTGGCAATCATCCACCATTACAAGGGCATCGTAGCGTTCCGCTATATCGCAGATTTTGTCAACCTGTGCTATAATACCATCCATAGAGAAAACCCCGTCTGTAGCAATCAGGATGCGTTTGGCGCCATTTGCCTGTGCTTCCTTCACCTTTGTTTCTAAATCTGCCATGTCATTGTTGAGGTAACGATATCTTTTGGCTTTGCACAACCTGATACCATCGATGATAGAGGCGTGGTTAAGTTGGTCTGAAACAATGGCATCTTCCGGTCCAAGCAATGGTTCAAATAAACCACCATTGGCATCAAAGGCAGCGGCGTACAATATGGCATACTCACAACCAACGAAATCAGCAATTTTTTGCTCTAATTCCTTATGAATATCCTGCGTACCGCAAATGAATCGAACAGATGAAAGACCGAATCCGTGGCTATCTATGGCTGCTTTGGCTGCCTCAATGACATCCGGATGTGAAGAAAGTCCCAGATAGTTGTTGGCGCAAAAGTTGAGTACCTGGGGTACTTCGGTTGTCGTGATGTAAGCCGACTGTGGGCTGGTAATGATTCTTTCCTCTTTATATAGCCCGTCAGACTTGATATTTTCCAGTTCTTTTTGAATTTCTGATTGGTATTTTTTCATGTATTTGCAATTAGGAAGTCTAAGATAGGATATTAAATGTTTACCCTATATCAAGCATGCCGGATAAACAAATGATAAAAAATCGTAATATATATTCTTGTATTTCATAATTGTTTATATATTTGTGCTATGTGTAATATGTTTTACACATATTTATCTCTTGACCCAAAATCGATTTTCCCACCCATCACAGTAAGCAACACGGCGTAGCCGTGCTATTAACAATATTACAGTAACTGAATTTTTTAATTCAAAGGTCGCAATGAGAAAATTTACATTTGTGCTTAAAGCAATCAGTGCTACACTTGTGTGTGCACTTATTTTCGTTTCTAACACTGCTAATAGTCAATGCTTATCAGGAACAATTGAAGGTAATGTTTACGTCGATGCTAATTTCGATGGTACCTATGATGTATCTGAAACAGGGAAAGCTGGTGTTTTTGTAAGAATTTATAATTCCCAGGGAAGTTTGGTAAACCAAACTATCACTGAAGGTGATGGGTATTATTCAATGCAAGGTTTGGAAGATGGTGAACAATATCGTCTCCAATACCAATTACCTAATAATAATTATGTATCAGCGGTAGGTCCTGATAATTACACGGATGTTCAGTTCGTGACAGTACCTTATTGTGATGCTGCATTAGGAGTCATTGAAGAAACCAGCAACTGTACGCCGAATACAGAGGTATTTTTAACATGTTTTGTCAATGGACTGGGTACAAATGCACCTTCTCAAGAGACAGTTATAGGGCTTACGCATAATTTTGATGCCAGTTCTACAGTAAAAGCTTATGCCAATCAGTCAGAAACAGGCGCTGTTTGGGGTATTGCTTATAAGAATACAACGCAAGAAATTTTCACTTCTGCTTATATCAAGCAGCATGCATCTCTCACAACAGGAGGACATGATGCGATTTATGTTACAAAGCTTAGTGACACGCCTACCACCTCTTTATTTGCCAAACTTTCACAACTAGGGCAAAATGTTGGCAATCTTTCGGTAACGGACTCGAAAAATTGTGCTTACGGGCAGCAAGTTGGTAATATAGGATTGGGTGCATTGCAAATAGACGACACCGAAGAGCATCTATATGTTACCAACTTATATAACAATACAGTTGTAAAAATTAAAACACAAAACCCAACGGCAGCAACTACTGAAACATTTGCAGTTCCGAATCCGGGTTGCTCATTCAATGATTTCAAGGTATTTGCATTAAAATACTATCAAGGCGATCTTTATGTAGGTGTGACGTGTACAGGAGAAACATCAAAAG
>JABDJE010000248.1 GCA_013002625.1 Saprospiraceae bacterium
TCGATACAACGATCAATAATGCGATAGAGCCATTTGGCTTAGGCAGTACCGATGTGATTTGGACAGTAACAGATGAGGCGGGTAATTCTTTAAGCTGTGTACAAGTAATAACAGTAGAAGATTTAGAATTGCCAATGATAACTTGTCCAGCAGATCAAACAGTTGAAACAGATATGGGGCAGTGTAGTGCTACGGGTGTTGATTTAGGTATGCCGACGATCCTAGATAATTGTGTAATCGATACGACGATCAATAATGCAGTTGAGCCATTTGGCTTAGGTAGTACAGATGTAATCTGGACAGTAACAGATGAGGCGGGTAATTCTTTAAGCTGTGTACAAGTGATCTCAGTAGAAGATTTAGAGTTGCCGATGATTACATGTCCAGCAGATCAGACAGTAGAAACAGATATGGGGCAGTGTAGTGCAACGGGTGTTGACTTAGGTATGCCGACGATCCTAGATAATTGTGTAATCGATACGACGATCAATAATGCTATTGAGCCATTCGGCTTAGGCAGTACCGATGTGATTTGGACAGTAACAGATGAGGCGGGTAATTCTTTAAGCTGTGTACAAGTAATAACAGTAGAAGATTTAGAATTGCCGATGATAACATGTCCAGCAGATCAGACAGTTGAAACAGATATGGGGCAGTGTAGTGCAACGGGTGTTGATTTAGGTATGCCGACGATCTTAGATAATTGTGTAATCGATACAACGATCAATAATGCAGTTGAGCCATTTGGCTTAGGTAGTACAGATGTAATTTGGACAGTAACAGACCAGGCGGGTAATAGCCTAACATGTGTACAAGTAATCACAGTAGAGGATAATGAAAACCCAACAATCACTTGTCCAATGAATATTGTAGTATCTACCGATGCAGGAGTCTGTGAAGCCACTGGTGTTAATTTAGGAACACCAGTTACGGAAGATAATTGTGTAATCGATACGACGACCAACAATGGGATAGAGCCATTTGATTTGGGTGATACTGATGTGATCTGGACAGTAACAGATAGTAGTGGGAACACTGCGACGTGTATAATGACAGTAACAGTTGTTGAAGATGAAGATCCGATGATTACATGTCCGACTGATCTAACAGTTTCAACTGATGATGACGAATGTCATGCTACAAATGTAGTTCTCGGCATCGCAGTCGTAAGTGATAATTGTACAATTGATACTATTTCGTATGATGCGGTAGAACCATATGGTTTAGGTGATACCAATGTAATTTGGACGGTGACAGATGCAGCGGGAAATACTGGAAGTTGTATTCAAACTATTACGGTAAATGACAACCAACCACCGGTTATCACCTGTCCTTCTGATATAACGGTAATGGCAAACTTGGGCATGTGTGAAGCCATAGGAATAAATCTGGGTCTACCAACAGCAACAGATAATTGTGGGGTCCAATCTACAGAAGCTGACTTGATGGAGCCTCTTGCATCTGGAACTACTTCAGTAACCTGGACAGCAACAGATGACGCTGGTAATACAGCAACGTGCTCTCAGAATATTTTAGTCTCAGAAGATCAACCACCATCAATTACCTGCCCAGACGATCTTACGGTAAATACGGACGTGGATCTTTGCTCAGCGTCAAATGTGGCTCTAGGAAATCCAACTACCAGCGACAATTGTGGTGTAAGCTCCGTTTCCAATGATTCGAGTGAACCATATCCACTAGGAATAACAGAAATTGTTTGGACTGCATCTGATCCAACAGGAAATACATCGAGTTGTACTCAAATCTTAACAGTCGTCGACGTTGAGGTTCCATCAATATCTTGTCCTGCTGATTTGACTGTATCTACAGATACAGGAGTATGTGAAGCGACAAATGTTGACTTGGGTACGCCAACGACAAGTGATAATTGTATGATTGACACTACATTGAATGATGCGATAGAACCATATGGATTAGGTAATACTGATATCATCTGGACAACGACTGACAATAGTGGAAACACCAATACATGCAGCCAGACTATTACAGTTGAAGATAATGAAGATCCAACAATAGTTTGTCCATCTGATTTAACAGTAGAAACAGACTCAGGTGTTTGTCAGGCATCTGATGTAGACCTTGGCTCTCCGGAAATTAACGATAATTGTAGTATTGATTCTATTTATAATGACCCAGTAGAACCATACTTCTTGGGAGATACGGATATAGTTTGGACCGTTTTAGATGGCTCAGGCAATACCGCTACCTGTAAACATACTATTACCGTGGTGGATAATGAGAATCCAATGATAACTTGTCCACCTGATCAAACAGTGAGCACAGATCTTGGCACATGTGTTGCCACAGGAGTTATTTTAGGTACGCCATCAACAAGCGATAATTGCCAACTTGACACTTTAATAAATAATGCTTCTGATCAATTCGTATTAGGTGATACTGAAGTTATTTGGATAGTAACAGATCATGTAGGAAATTCAAATTCTTGTACTCAAGTTGTCACCGTGGAAGATAATGAAGTTCCTCTCATCACATGCCCTGATAACCTAACTATAGATTCTAATGCACCTATGTGTACTGCTGAGAATATAGACTTAGGCATTCCTCAAGTTTCAGACAATTGCGGAATTGATACTACTTTCAACAATTCAGGATTAATTTATACAGAAGGGATCAATATTGTTACATGGCAAGTCATCGATCAAAGTGGCAATACCGCATCATGTGATCAAGAAGTTTTTGTAAATGAGTGTGTTCAAGCTATAGATGATTGTGTAACGATTTTCATGGATGAAACGACTGAGATCTTTATTTTGAATAATGACTTAAATCTTCCTGATGAAGGCACTATAAGTATTGATGATCCAAATCATGGAATTTATACAGTGGCTAATAATATTATTGATCTACCATTAGAAAATCAGTATTTAATTTATACACCTAACAATGGGTTTGCAGGAGTTGACACATTTAATTATACAGTTTGTGATAATATCGGAAACTGTAGTACGGCTCAAATAAAAGTAATAGTTCTATTTACAGATGCTGCATTAGTGAAAAGAGAGGTATCAGACGGGCCTTACAAATATGGTGATCAAGTCGACTTTGAAATCGAAGTTTATAATCAGGGGCAGATTACAATACAGGATATTGAATTAGTTGAATATCTTGCCTGTGGACACAAATTCTTGCCGGATGAGAATTCGAATTGGACATTTGATCCAATATTTGAAAGAGCATATACTGTGTTAAATGACTCAATACTGCCTGGAGAAAGTATCACTATTCCATTCTCAGTTGAATTAAGTGCCTGTTCTAACTTTTATGATTGGGAGAATGGTGTCGAGATTGTCAGCTATAAAGACACCTTAGGAACGTATATTCAAGATAAAGATATTGATAGTCAAGCTGATGATATAGAAGGTAATGACTTAGTCAATGATGATGTAAATGATAACTCAGGAGGTGATGAAGATGACCACGATATCGAATCTATAGATGTATTTGATCTCGCTTTATATAAAGAATTGCTTACACTTCCTATATACATAGTAGGGGATGTGTTGGAATTTAGAATCACAGTGGTCAATCAAGGGAATGTACCTGCAACAAATATTGTAGTCGGTGATTATCTACCTCCTGGCTATGAATTTAGAAATATTCTTAATCCTGGTTGGTCTCAAGATAATACACCAATTTATACTTATACAATAAGCGATATTCTTAATCCTGGAGATTCTATATCCATAACGATGAATACAATTATAGGACTTGTTGAATTAGAAAATTCAAATTATACCAATATCTCTGAAATTGTATCAGCCGATGCCATAGGTATTAATCATTCAATCGATGCAGATAGTGACCCAGATATGGATCTATTTAATGAAGAAAACATTGTTGACAATGCAATAAACAATAAAGACGATGAGGATGACCATGACATTGAAATGATTGATGTATTAGAAGAGTTTGATCCTTGTGATGACGATTGTAACATAGAATGTAATGCATTAATAAATGTATCGCTGGATGAAAATTGTATGGCAGAAATCACGCCTGCAATGGGAGCAATCGGCATTCATGAAATTTGCAATTCTTTTTATGATATAATATTGTTTGATGAAAATGGTGAACTGCTACCTGGCGCTACAGTCGATATAAGTCATGTAGGACAATTAATTACATATAGAATTACCGAGCCATTATGTATGAACAGTTGTGAAGGACAAGCTTTAATAGAGTACAAACTTCCCCCTGTGATAGAATGTACAAATGATGTAACTGTTGCATGCTTTGGATTGGAGTTGATACCTACGCCAACAGCGACCGTGGTTTGTGGAGATGTTGAAGTCATTCTTGTAAATGAAGTTATCGAGACTATGGATTGCGATCCTCAATACACATCATTGGTGACTAGAACTTTCCGGGCAACAGATAGCTTTGGTAATACTTCTGAATGTAGTTCAACAGTTACAATTGAAAGAATTAATCTTAATGATATTATTATTCCAGATTCAAAATTGGTTATCAATGACAATGCCGTTGGATGTAATGCAGACTCATTGGAATATAATCTGGATGGTATTCCGTTGCCTTGGACGACAGAGCCCGGAAAAGTTGGAACTGGTGTTCCTGTTCTCTGTGATGATGACATTATCAACGGTGTTTACTGTTTGCTTAGCGATGACTTCAGTGGTATACCTCTAATTCCTGGTGCAACAGACCTACCTTGCAATGTCTTGGTTAGTTATACAGATGTTGAGTTACCTTCAAATAGTTGCGTGCGTACAATTCTTAGAACCTGGGAAATCAGAGAGTGGTGGTGTTCTGGAGAAAACACAAATGGAGGCATTCAAAGAATTGAAATAATAGACAATAGAGCGCCTGAATTTATGTGTCCTGATGATTTCACTGTATCTGCAGGAGAAGATTGTATTTCGGAAGTAGTAATGCCACAGGTTTCAGCTACAGACAATTGCTCTACTATCAATAATACACATTTGGATTATGAATCCGGATTTAGTACAGATATAACCAATCCAATTGAATTGGATTTGGGTGTAAATGTGATAACATATATAGTATCAGATGCATGCTACAACAGCAGCTCTTGTCAGGTCAATGTAACCGTAGAAGATAATTTAGAGCCAGTGGCAATTTGTGAACCGTTCACCGCCGTTTCTCTGGATGCTACCGGCCAAGCTATTGTCAATGCCAGTACATTTGATGACGGAAGTTGGGATAATTGTGCCATTGATTCCATGCTAGTAAGACGCATGGATAACGTTTGTACTGATGTGGATACTGTATTCAAAGAGTATGTCAATTTCTGTTGCGCTGATATTCTTGAAGAGGTTATGGTTGTCTTTAAAGTTGTCGATACGTATGGCAATAAAAATATTTGTATGGTAAGTGTTGAAGTTCAGGACAAACTTCCTGCTTCAGTAACTTGCTTGGCTGACACAACTATTGATTGTAGAGTAAATTATGATATTGAAAACCTGGCCATTCAATTTGGTTGGCCAGAAATAGATGACAATTGTTCTGGACAAACATTAATTCATCAAACTACTTTGGATAATACCAATGCTTGTGGCATAGGTGAAATCATCCGAATTTTTGAAATAGAAGAAAATGGCAACATCATTAACAGTTGCGAACAATTAATTTCAGTTGTCAATCAAATACCATTTGTTGAATCAAATATTCAATGGCCATTTGATTACGCCTCGACTGATGCATGTTCAGCAGATGCCTTGAATCCTGACAATCTGCCAGTAGGATTTGCATATCCTCTATTCACAAATGATGATGAATGTAGTCTGGTTGGATTTGACTATCAAGATAATATCATTTCATCTGGTGTAACAGGTGGCACGTGCATTACAATTGAAAGAACATGGACAGTTATAAACTGGTGCAGCGAAACCAACGGAAGCTTTGACCAATTTGTAATCCCACAACCTCAGATATTAACATTGACGAACAATATTGCACCTGTCATCGATATGCCTGATTCATTGCTAATTGAATCAGAGTATTTTGATTGTAGCAGCGGGGAAATTATTATTGAGGCCAATGCCACAGATGACTGTTCTACTAAGCTCAGTTGGAACTTCATTGTAAGAAATGAATTGGATTCGATAATTCTAATTGGCAATGAAGCCATTCTTCAGGATACATTTAAAACTGGATACTATTCAGTTGAATGGCATGTAAATGATAATTGCGGTAACAAAGATACCTTGGTTCAGGCGCTTGAGCTTAGGAATACTAAATCACCACAACCTATTTGTTTAAATGGTCTGGTTGTAAGCCTGGTGCCTGTTGATTTAGATAACGATGGCGTGTTGGATGCTGAACAGCTTAACATATCGGTAGACGATATCGATGGTGGGACTTACCATACATGTAACAATGGATTTGTATTGAGTTTTACACCAGACATGATGACAACCGATTCAATATTTAATTGTGATCACCTGGGAATTCAGGCATTACAACTTTGGGCCACTGACACATTAACAGGTGCACAAGATTATTGTACCGCTACAATAGAGATACAGGATAATAATAATGTAGCCATTTGTGATTCACTAAATATGGCCTCAATACGAGGAACTATCTATACTGAAGATATTCAGACTATTGAACGGGTCATTATGGATATCGGTATCGATAATGTATATGATTCTACAGATATCTATGGAGAATATGCTTTTGATCAAATGCCTATAGGAGGCAGCTACGATGTGACGCCATATAAAAATGATGATCCGCTGAATGGTGTAACAACGCTTGATCTGTTGATTATGCAAAAGCACATATTGGCATTGGAAAGGTTGAATAGTCCATATAAAATATTAGCTGCCGATATCGATAGAAGTGGTGATGTAACAGCCAGAGACCTGGTAGAACTAAGAAAACTTATACTTGGAATTTATACAGAGTATCCTCAGAATCAAAGCTGGCGATTTGTTGATGCAGAGCATGAGTTTATTGACCCTCAGAACCCTTGGTTGGAAGCTATACCGGAAAGTTACAATATCAATCAATTGTTATCAGACATGGATATTGAATTCATCGGTGCTAAGGTGGGAGATGTAACTGGGGATGCCATACCTAATTCGGATATGATCAGTCGATCAATTTCTGCAGGGCGATCTTTAACATTCAATATCGAAAATGTATCTGTTAAAAAGGGAGCGCTTGTTAATATTCCTGTCAGTTCAAGTAATTATATGAATATAGGTGGCTGGCAAGGTACCATAGAGTTTGATCCAAATTTATTTGACATTGTTGGAATCGAATCTAATTCCATAATAATTGATCAGGGCGAAAACTTTAATTTGGAACAACAGAACAAGGGCTGGATAACAGTTTCATACAATGATACAGAATATGTAGACAAGGCATCAGACGATATTTTATTTACAATTCAGGTAAAGGCGTTGAATGATTTCAGCACAGAACAGGCATTCAAGTTTAGTTCAAATATCACACCAGCTCAAGCTTATTTTAATGGTGAAATAATAAATCTTGAATTCAATAACACTGACGCTGACCCAACTGGGATTCAGACAATTCATCCTAATCCTTGGATAGAAAAGACCCACGTAGATTTCAATATGGATAAAACTGGATCTGTTGAATGGTCAATTTATGATGCAGGTGGAACGCTGGTGACAAAATTCAATAGGGAATATAATGCAGGGAAACAATACTTATTGCTTGATAGATCCTTGCTGACAGAAAATGGAGTCTACTACATCACAATGAAGACTGCAGATCTTGTTTCCCAAAGCAAGATGATCATTTTGGATTAATTCATTAATTTATATAACAAAAAGGGTATTATTTTTAACGCTCTTTTTAAACTTTTCCTCCTTAGGGTTAAACAATAGTTAAAAGAGTAACAGGATGATTCAATTTACCTGATATTGTAGTCGTTATTAATGAGTAAATCATAAAACAACAAATTATGTTTAGAAGAATAATCTATACCTTTTTCTTTTCCTTCATTTTAATAGGGTTTGCCACCGCGCAGCGTGTTGCAATCGTTGACATTTCAACACTGCTTGAAAAACTACCCGATTACCAAACAGCCCAGACTGAAATTGATAAAGTATCCGCAAGATGGAGACAGGAAATTTCACAAGAATATGATAAGATTAAAAGTTTGTACAATAAGTATCAAGCAGAGCAGGTCCTATTGAGCGAAGAGGTTAAAATTGAAAGAGAAGAGGAAATAATGAACAGAGAAAAAGAGGTACGTGATCTTCAAAAGAGAAGATTTGGACCTGAAGGTGACTTGTTTCGTAGGAGACAAGAATTGGTCAGTCCAATTCAGGATCAGGTATTTGCAGCAATCGAAAGCTATGCACAATTGAAAGGATACGATATCATTTTTGACAAATCTGGTTCTGCTGGACTTCTTTATGCAAATGATGAATATGACAAGACAGAGGAGATTGCTCGTGAATTAGGAATCAGAAATTAATGTACATTTGCGATTTTTAAAGCTAAATTAAAAATGAGAAAACATAAATATCTACTCGCAATACTATGCTTCATAGGTTTTACTTTAAGCATAAATGCTCAAAATTTTGGGTATATCAATTCTCAAATACTTATCCAGGATATCCCGGAAGTAAAAGAGGCGAACTCAAATATTGAAACATTCAGAACGCAACTTCAAAAGAAAGGTCAGGAAATGTTGCAAGCATTGCAAACCAAAGCCCAGGATCTTGAAAGACGCCAGGCACAAGGAGAAATCTCCCCAATTCAACTTGAGGAAGAATCGGCAAAGTTGCAGCAGGAACAGCAGACTATTCTTGCATTTGAGCAGGAAAGCCAACAGAAGATTTTGAAAAAGAGTGAGGATTTACTGACACCAATCAGAGATAGAATCCAAAAGGCTATTGATGATGTTGCTGCAGAAAAAAGCTTTGATTATATCTTCGATACAAGTACGGGATTTGTCCTGTATGCTGATGAAAGCACAGATGTTACAGCTTTAGTGAAAGCAAAACTGGGCATGTAATAAAATAAAATCAATGATTTGAGCAGGTATTCCGACTGGATTATCTGCTCAAATACATGCTTCTCTCCGAATCCAGTTTCCTGAAAAATGGATCATTCAAGTCATCAATAAAGCGAATCGCTTCTCCTGTACTTTTCATTTCAGGGCCCAATTGTTTGTCAACATTTGGAAACTTATTAAATGAGAATACCGGCACCTTGATAGCATATCCTTCCAACTTTTTCTCAAATTCAAAATCTTTGATTTTTTTGCTGCCCAACATGACGTGGGTCGCAATATTTAAGAATGGTACTTGATATGCTTTTGCGATAAATGGCGTTGTTCTAGAAGCTCTTGGGTTGGCCTCTATCACATATACATGATCATCCTTTATGGCAAATTGGATGTTTATCAGTCCTTTAATATTTAAAGCTTTTGCCAATTGGGCAGTATACTTTTTCATTGTTTCAATAGCCTGCTCCGATAAAGAGTAAGTTGGCAATACAGCGGAACTGTCACCAGAATGTATACCAGCAGGTTCAATATGTTCCATTATACCCATTATCAGTAATTCTTCACCATCAAAGATGGCATCGACTTCAGCTTCTTTTGCTCTTTCAAGAAATTGATCAATCAAAACCCTGTTGTCAGGCATATGTTTGAATATACTCAAAACATGCCTTTCAAGTTCTTCGTCGTTGATCACAATTCTCATACGCTGGCCCCCTAAAACATAGGACGGTCGAACAAGAACAGGATAGCTAACCTCATTGGCAATCCTTAATGCTTCATCTACATCTTCTGCTACACCATATCTGGGATATGGAATATTCTCATTTTTCAATAAATCAGAAAATCGACCTCTGTCTTCTGCGAGATCCATGGCGTCAAAACTCGAGCCAATAATATTATACCCGGCATTGACAATCTTCTCTGCTAACTTCAATGCAGTCTGTCCACCTAACTGCACAATAACGCCCTCGGGTTTTTCTAATTCAAGAATTTCTTCAATATGTTCCCAATAAATTGGTTCGAAATATAATTTATCAGCGATATCAAAATCTGTAGAAACAGTCTCAGGGTTACAATTAATCATGATGGCTTCATATCCTGCTTCCTTGGCTGCCTTAACACCATGCACACAACAATAGTCAAATTCAATCCCCTGACCAATTCTGTTAGGACCTGAACCCAGCACAACAATTTTCTTCCTGTCACTAGGGATACTTTCGTTTTCAGTATCAAAAGTAGAATAGAAATATGGCGTCTTGGCCTCAAACTCTGCCGCACAAGTATCCACCATTTTATAAGTTCTCCGGATGTCCAATTTCTTTCTTTGACGCGTTACATCCTTTTCTTCTACGCGCATCAACCAGGCAATCTGAGCATCAGAATACCCATGAACTTTTAAGGTTCTGAAGAAATCTTCAGGAATATCCTCTGGAATATTGAACTTCATTAGTTCATTTTCAAGCTTTACAAGCTCTTTTATTTGCATAAGATACCAAGGGTCAATATTTGTCAACTTCTTGACCGAGTTGACTGGAACACCTAATCTTAATGCATCTTTCACTCTATAAATTCGATCATCACTTACTTTTTCCAGACGCTCAAGAATATCTTCAGTGCGTATCCATTCTTTTTTATCAGCACCTAAACCAGCCCTGTTGTTTTCCTGACTCTGACATGCCTTCTGAAG
>JABDJE010000319.1 GCA_013002625.1 Saprospiraceae bacterium
CCTAAAAATGTTTGTATTAAATACGGAAATAATGGTTAGAATCAATGGTCATGGACATCTGCTACCGGAACCAAATCAGATTCCGGGCTTTATGAAAAAGAAGGAGGTCTTCTGGATTTCAGAAGATAAAAAATTCATGCATCAAAAGGCATGGCAGCGTCCCATAGATCATCCTTCCTATTTTTTGGAAGATAGATTGGTGTGGCAAAAGCACCACCATATTCAGCATGAGGTTATAATCACCTTGTCACAATTATATTGCAATGGTTTGCCCAAAAGTCTCGCCTATGATGTGATCAGGTTTCAAAATGATTTTCAGGCCGAAATACAATCCCAATATCCCGAAAACTTTACATGTGGATTCACTGTCAATCCTTCATATACCGTATCCGCATTAAAAGAAATTGAACGCTGTGTCCAGAATCTGGGTTTGAGTGTTTTATGCTTACCCACACATTTCTTAAATAAAAAAGGAGAATGGTTATCTATTGGCAATGAAAAAGCGGATCCCATATTCCAACTGGCTGACAAGTATGAACTGGCTGTACAGATCCATCCTTATGACGCACCTAAAATGATCCCGCTGAGCAACCGGTACTGGCGTTTTCATTTGATTTGGATGTGTGCACAAACTGCAGACGCGCATCATATGATCAGCAGCAGAGGGATAGATCAGGAGTTTAATAAAATTCGATACTGCTTCGCCCATGGATCTCAATTTACACAAGCCAGTTATGGACGTAGAGTTCAAGGGTTCAAAGGCAGGCCTGATATATTTGAAAATGCCCATTCTCCTGAAGAAAATGTATTGTCTAAAAATATCTTCTTCGATACGCTTGTGCATGATGTCTTGACAATGCAACTATTGATTGACAGATGCGGCAGCAGTCAGGTCGTGGCGGGTCTTGATAATCCATATCCACTGGGTGAAATGGATTCTGTACAGGGCTCATATCCTGGCAAGGTAATTTTTGACGCTGAGATACATGGTATAATTACTCAGGAAGAAAAGAAAGCTATTTGGAAAGACAATGTTGAACGTTGGCTTGGTAAAACAATAAAATGATCAAATGGAAAGTGTGCAATTAGATACAGGTGCTTATGCTGAAGCATTGGATCGAGCGGATCCACTGGCCAGATTCAGAGATAGGTTCAATCTGCCTATACAGGCCAATGGAGAACCACATATATATCTATGCGGTAATTCCTTAGGACTACAGCCAAAGAAGGCTAATGAATATGTGCAACAAGAAATGGAAGATTGGTCAAAATTGGGTGTTGAGGGTCATATTCATGCAAGACATCCGTGGATGCCATATCATGAATTTTTAACTTCTTCGATGGCCAGGGTGGTAGGCGGCAAAGAAATAGAAGTCGTTGTAATGAATAGTTTGACCGTAAACCTCCATCTCCTCATGGTGTCTTTTTATCGCCCGACGCAAAAGCGGTTTAAGATTCTAATCGAATACTCACCATTCCCATCTGATCGCTTTGCTGTAGAATCCCAGGCCAGGTTTCATGGATTTGACCCGGCAGAGGCTGTTATTGAAATGCAGCCTGATGTTGACGACTATGTTTCTATGGCCCAGATAGAATCTGTTTTAAATGAACAGGGCGAAGAAATTGCACTTGTCCTCATCGGCGGGGTAAATTATTATTCCGGGCAAGCTTACAATATAAAATCCATTACCGAATTGGCACATGCCAAAGGTGCCATGGTTGGGTTTGATCTGGCGCATGCCGCTGGCAACCTCCATCTCAACTTGCACGATGATGGACCTGACTTTGCAGCCTGGTGTTCCTATAAGTATCTGAATTCAGGTCCCGGAAGTTTATCGGGCATATTTGTCCATGAAAGACACGCCTATGATACCACGCTGCCAAGATTCCACGGATGGTGGGGACATAATAAATCGAATAGATTTAAAATGGGTCCCGTATTTGAACCTATGGCCGGAGCCGAAGCTTGGCAACTCAGCAATCCACCTATTTTACCCTTGGCAGCCATGCGGGCTTCCATGGAATTGTTCGATGAAGCAGGGATGTCTGCACTTAGAGAAAAGTCTGTAAAATTGACAAGTTATCTCCTCAAGCTTTTGGAGATTTTGGATCATCCAAAAATCAAAGTTATTACACCATCACGTTCAGAAGAAAGAGGATGCCAAATCTCTCTCCAAATCAAAGATGCTGACAAATCGATGTTTGATGACATTACAAATCGAGGTGTTATTGCGGATTGGCGAGAACCAGATGTCATTAGAATTGCAACAGTTCCTTTATACAATAGTTATAAGGATGTCTATGACTTTTATTCGTTGTTAAAAGAAGCTTTGTAATATGAAAGATGTTGTAATTATTGGAGCTGGCCTTGCTGGTACCTTAATGGCCATACGGCTTGCTCAAAGAGGCCACAAGGTTGACCTCTACGAAAAACGACCTGACTTAAGAAAAACAGATATCAGTGCCGGGCGCTCAATCAATCTTGCACTCTCGGACCGTGGATTACAAGCTTTGGCTATGGCCGACCTCGATGATAAAGCAAAAGAGCTCGTAATTCCGATGCATGGCAGAATGATTCACAGTATCGATGGACATAAAACATTATACCGGTACAGTGGAAGAGAAGAAGACTGGATTAATTCAATCTCGAGACCTGGTTTAAATTCATTATTACTGGATGAAACAGAGAAATATGATGGGCTTCAAGTGTATTTCGACCATGACGCAGCGCGCGTTGATACCATAAATAAAGACATCACAATAAAGACATCAGACGCTACCGCGAAGCTTGACGTAAGCGACAAAATCGTAATCGGCGCAGATGGCGCAGGCTCTTCTTTAAGAAGAGAAATGCAAAGGCGCTCCAACCAGTTGAGATATAATTTTTCTCAAACATTCCTGGACACCGGTTATAAAGAGCTATGCCTTCCTGCTGGACCAGATGGCACATTTCAAATAGAAAAAAATGCGCTCCACATCTGGCCGCGCGATGGGTTTATGATGATAGCCTTGCCAAATCTCGATGCCAGTTTCACCGTTACACTTTTCATGCGTTTTGATG
This sequence comes from Saprospiraceae bacterium, assembly GCA_013002625.1. Classification (GTDB taxonomy): domain Bacteria; phylum Bacteroidota; class Bacteroidia; order Chitinophagales; family Saprospiraceae; genus RFSX01. Next base: position 3,062 of record JABDJE010000319.1, read on the forward strand.
GCCCCAATGGCTTTGACACCATTCAATCTGATGATCAGATTCATGCACTATTTGATAAAAATTTTAAAAACGTCAAGAATTTCTTCCCTGATCTCATCCATGAATACAGGACCAACCCTTCCAGTTCTTTGGGGACAATCAGGTGTTACCCATGGCAGATAGATGGACAATTTTTACTTATTGGAGATGCAGCACATGCGATAGTTCCATTTTATGGCCAGGGCATGAATTGCTCATTTGAAGATTGCCTTATTTTGGATCGTTGTATTGATGCAGATGAAGGCAATTGGGATGCTATCCTCAAGAACTTTCAATCTATAAGAAAACAAGACGCCGACGCTATTGCCGATCTGGCTGAAGATAATTTTTATGAAATGCGCGACGCCACTGCAGATCCTGTATTCAATAAAAAGAGACAAATTGAATTGGCGCTGGAGCAGGAATACCCCGAATACTATTCGAAATACAGCCTTGTAACTTTTAAAGAAGAAATACCATATCACAAAGCAATGGCGCTAGGTCGTAAACAGGATGAGGTACTCATGAAGATTGCTGCAAATACAGATGATATTAGTCAAGTAGATCTTGCCTGGGTGTTTGAAACTGTTAAAGCTGTTGATGGGTGAGGGAAGGAATGAAGGAATGAAGGAATGACTGAATGAGGGAATGATTTAATGACCTAATGACCTAATGGGTTTAATGGTTTAATGGTTTAATGACTGAGTGAAGGAAGGAAGGAATGATTGAATGATTGAATGATTGAATGATTTAATGACCTAATGACCTAATGACTTAATGACTGATTGATTGAGTGAATGATTGAATGAAGGAATGAAGGAAGGAATGATTTAATGACCTAATGGGTTTAATGGTTTAATGACTGATTGAGTGATTGAGTGAATGAGTGAATGAGTGAATGATTGAATGAGTGAATGAGTGAATGATTGAATGTGGGAATGTATAGCTTCTTAATATCTAATCCTGAGTTTTAGATTTTAGTTATTGGTTAAAGTTTGAAATTTAAACCAAATAAACGCGAATTCAACCATTCCCTCATTATTATATATATTAGTCTTTGAACCAAATTTCATAAGCCATGCCTATAGCTAGACCTTTTAACCTTCAAAAGTGGATCGATGAACATCGCGATGAATTAAAACCACCTGTTGGCAACAGGAATCTATATAAAGATGCAGGAGATTACATCGTAATGATCGTTGCAGGCCCGAATGCCAGGAAAGATTATCATTACAATGAGACAGAAGAACTGTTTTACCAGATTGAAGGCGATATTACTGTTCGCATACAGGAAGATGGCAAAGCAGTTGACGTCCCGATTAAAGAAGGTGAAATGTTCTTACTTCCTGCCAAAGTGCCTCATTCTCCTATGCGATCGGAGGGGTCGATTGGCCTCGTTGTTGAATTGAAGCGTACTGCTGAAGAAAGGGATGGTTTGTTATGGTTTTGCGACAATTGTAATGAGAAATTGCATGAATCCTATTTCAAACTTGACAATATAGAAAAGGACTTCCTGCCTCGATTTAGAGAGTATTATACAAATACCGAAATGCGTACTTGCAAGAATTGCGGGAACGTTATGGAAGCAGATCAACGTTTTGTTGGATAATGTCATACACCTACTTTGCTTCAGATTTTCATTTAGGCCTAAACACCCCCCTTTCTTCAAGGGAGCGGGAAATAATAATTGTTTCCTGGTTAGAAGATATTATGTCATCATGCTCGACATTGTATTTATTGGGCGACTTATTTGATTTCTGGTTTGAATACAAAGAGGTTGTACCGAAAGGGCATTTCAGATTACTCACAATGCTATCAAAATTCCATGATCAGGGCATTCCTGTTCATGTGTTCACCGGCAATCACGACATGTGGATGTTTGGCTATCTGGAAGAAGAGTGCGGTGTGACGATACACCGGTCTCCTATAACCGCAGAGATAAACCATAAAAAATTTCTATTGGGTCATGGCGATGGTTTGGGCCCTGGCGATCATGGCTACAAACTCATTAAGAAAGTCTTTAGGAATAGAATTAACCAATGGTTGTTTGCACGCTTGCACCCTAATTTCGCGATCAAACTTATGAAGATATCAAGTAAGACCTCAAGAGAAGCAGACAATGAATCGCCAGAATTTATGGGTCCGGAAAAAGAATGGCTTGTCCAATATTGCGAACGAAAATTAGAGGATAGTTTTTTTGACTATTTTATTTTTGGTCATCGTCATATTCCAATTGACTATACATTAAGCAACCAAAAAAGCAGATATATAAATACCGGTGATTGGCTGAGTCACTTCAGTTACGCAAGATTTGATGGTACGGATTTGCAATTATTGAAGTACACGCCTTAAGACTAAAAATCTATCAATGCTGTCCAGACGCTGAGAGTGTCTTTGTTCAGTTGGGTCCATATCGGTCTTACCATACCATCTTTTACACTGATATCATTGTAATCGCCAAAAAAGACATTTGGATTTGGAAGAAATGAACGGCTATTAATTTTCTTGTTTGTAAATGACTTTCCTCCATCCGTACTGTACGCCAAGTAAACATCTGTGGTATTGTCATCATGATGACGGCGATCATAAAACACAGTATAAATATAACCTGTGGATTCATCGATTGACATCCATGTTAAAAACTGCTGAGAACCGGCTTTGTCGTCGTTAACGCGTGTGGGTTCTGACCAACTTTGTCCATTGTCATTCGAATAGGTTAGCCAAATATCTGTATCCTCTTCGCCATTGCGTTGATCACTCCAATTGATATATAATGTGCCATGGTTTGGACCACCAGAACGATCTATCCCGGTTATAGGCATCCCATTGCAACGCGCGATACCTGGAATATCGATAGACCATCCTCCAGGCTGCTCAGCGACCACAATATCCTCTTCCATCCATGTCTGACCGCCATCAAGAGATTTATCAAAATATATTTTATTATCGTATGACCATGCGACGTAGACCTCACCGTTCAGTCCGACACATGGTACAGCTCCTTCTGGTGTCTGATCATCATCGATACAATCCCCCTCGAATTGATTGATCCGAAGCGGATCTGTCCAGGAGGCACCACCGTCTATTGACTTAGAAAAAAGAATTCTTGATTTATCTGAGGATTTTTTGGATCCGTATAAGTCAAACTCAGTCCATGTAATATACACTGTATTGTCCTCTGGATCGATTGCTAACCAATGCTTATCCTGGTCTTTAGGTGACCTTGGTTTTGTATATGAGCCATCATTCCAGCTCTGCCCGCCATCTTCTGATTTCTGAATTACAATCCGATCCAACCACGCTTCACTTCTGCGTAATCCACCATCGGGATTTGATAAATGCGCATAATAAAAATTACCATCATAATCCGAACGTATAACAGGATCTCCATAGACCCCATAAGAAGATTTTAATCTATCCTTTGTCCAGCTTTTACCGCCGTCATTGGATACATATACATTGTCCAGCACAGCGCCAGCAACCACATTTTGACTGTTTGCGGAATTAATACAAATGGTTGGTTCACAGGGGCCCAAAGTACCGCTGGATGCATGAATTAAAACGGCCTCAATGGCATCCATTGAGCTGTCCTTGATTACAGAACTTGTTTTTTGGCTGCAGGCCAAAGCAATTACGGAACTTATAAGACTAAAACAGAGGAATAATCTAAGCATAATCATCGGTTACACTGTCATGATATCTTTTTCCTTGGCCTCAATCAATTTGTTTACATCTTCTCCAAACTTATTCACAATATCCTGCACTTCTGACTCCCTGCGCTTGCCCTGATCCTCAGGATATCCATCTTTCACTTCACTTTTAATCACATCCAGCATTTTATGCCGTTCATTTCTCAAGCTAATCTTGGTTTCTTCACCAAGGTGTTTGGCATATTTCACCATTTCGCGTCTGCGCTCTTCTGTCAATGGTGGAATAGAAATACGCACAAATTCTCCATCATTCATAGGTGTCAAACCTAGGTTAGAGGCAAAAATTGCTTGTTCAATTACTCCCAGCATCGATTTTTCCCATGGCTGAATAGATATGGTTTTTGAATCTGGTGTAGACAGATTCGCGACTTGCGAAAGCGGTGTTGGATTACCGTAATACTCCAACATAATATCTTTGAGGATACTCGTAGAAGCTTTGCCGGTCCGCACTTTCATCAATTCAGACTTTAAGTGGTCGATAGCTTTAACCATATTTTCACGGCCATCCTCAAATGCCATTTCAATTAACTCGCTCATAATTTCCTTGTTAGTTTTTCTAAAATAAGGTATTCTTTCTAATCATTACCCATGAAACGCAAAAGGAAGAACAAGAATATTGCTAATGACATCAATGCATTATTGACATAGGTCATCGCTGCCCACCATAATGAATCTCTTGCGCCATCGTATTCTGCCCCATGTGTGATATTCGTATCATCCAACCAAGCCAATGCTCGTTTAGAGGCATCAAATTCTACCGGCAAGGTTATTAATGCAAATAATGCGGTTACGCCAAATGTAGCAGCAAAAATACCCATCATCATATTACTTGAGAACATTGCAGTGCCACCTAATACAAACAGTCCAATAAATAAAAACTGCTGCACCGATGAAGAAAACTGAACAACGGGTACAAGATTTGATCTTAATGTTAACATTGAATAAGCTTCTGCATGCTGAACAGCATGGCCACATTCATGTGCGGCGACAGCTGCTGCTGCAACACTTCTGCTGTTATAAACCGGTTCGCTTAATGCAATGGTTTTTGTTAATGGATTGTAATGATCGGTCAACGCACCTCTACCAGGTACAATTTTCACATCATAAATACCATAATGGTCAAGCATGGCTTTGGCAACTTCTGCCCCGGTCAATCCACTGCTCGTAGGAATCTTGCTATTCTTATTAAAAACAGATTTCAACCTACTGTTCAGAATTAAACCGATTCCAGTAAAAGCGAGTACTATGACAAAATAAAACGACATAACTATTTCTTTAATTTAATTTTTTAAATCCTGTATAACTTTGAAGAACTTCAGGTATTAGAACGCCATCATCTGTTTGATTGTTCTCTAAAATCGCTGCAACTATTCGAGCCAATGCCAAAGCACTGCCATTTAAGGTATGTGCTAATTGGGTCTTCCCATCTTCATCTCGATACCTCAATTTCAAGCGATTACTTTGAAACGTTTCAAAATTCGAAACAGAGCTAACTTCCAACCATTTTTTTTGCGCTGCTGAAAACACTTCAAAATCATATGTTAGTGCAGACGCAAATGTTAAGTCTCCACCACATAAACGCAATATCCTATATGGCAGTTCCAGCTTTTGCAGTAATCCTTCTACATATTGGACCATTTCGTCTAAAGTTGTATAGGATTTATCTGGATGTTGGATTTGGACGATCTCAATTTTATCAAATTGGTGTACCCTATTCAATCCTTTTACGTCTGCTCCATAAGAGCCCGCTTCTCTCCTGAAACAAGGTGTAAATCCAGCTAACTTGATTGGAAAGTCCTTTTCTTTTACAATATCGCCCCTGTATATATTTGTCAGTGGCACTTCAGCTGTAGGAATTAGATATAATTCATCTTTTTCCATGTGATACATCTGGCCTTCCTTGTCGGGCAATTGTCCTGTTCCACGCGCTGAATCCTGATTAACCATTAGAGGCGGAATTATTTCTGTATATCCAGCCTTGATAGCTTCATCCAGGAAAAAATTTATCAACGCCCTTTGAAGTCTAGATCCTTTATTTATAAATACAGGAAAACCTGACCCAGTTATTTTGACACCTAATTCAAAATCAAGAACATTATATTTTTTGCCAATCTCCCAATGCGGAATAGCATCTTCCTCCAATTCTGGAATTGGAATAGAACCCATCTTCACTACTTCATTATCTTCTTCTGATGTTCCATCCGGAACTAAATCGTGTGGAACATTGGGAATATTAAGTAACAGCTCTTCTACTACTTTCTTTGACTCATTTAATTGTTGTTCAGCTTCAGCAATTTTAGACTTTAGTTTTTCAACTTCATGCTTTGCAGCATTGGCTTCTTCAGCTTTGCCTTCTTTGAATAGTTGTCCTATTTGCTTTGAAATTGAATTGCGCTGTGCTAAATATCCATCATTCTCGGTCTGAATGCGCTTGCGCGCATCATCTGCGTTGATTACTTTATCAAGCATGACCATTTTCTCACTGCCCCATCCTCTTTTTCTCAAGGCGTTTTCTATCTTAGCTTTCTCCGCTCTTATTTTTGAAACCTCCAGCATAATACATTTCTTAATTAGACGCCAAATATACTAACTATCGTGCAGGGCTGTTACTCTTAGAGGTGTTAAGGGAAGGGATATGAGCCTTTTTTGAGATACTATATTTCATCTTTTATATATTAAGTATATATTTGCAGTCGAGAAAACTTCATGATCGCTAAATCTGAAGCGATTAGAATCAAATTTCCCACTACAATTTTCAGGATTAACAATTCAAATACACTAAATCTATTTCAATTTATATCTTATGTATGATATTCTTCAACTGAATGAAATGCTCGTTCCTGAGCTTAAAGAAATTGCAGAACAACTTGAATTAAAAGGGTACAAAAAATTAAGTAAGCAAGACCTTATCTATAAAATATTGGATCACCAGGCTGTCGTAGGCGGCAATGGAGATGCTAAAGCTGATGAAAAACCCGCGGAATCTCCTAAAGCCGAACAGAAAAAACCTGAACCTAGGAAAGCTGAGCCTAAACAAGCAGCTCCAAAGAGAGAGGTAAAAACTGAGAATAAAGAAGAAAAAGCTGAAACGCAGGAATCTGGTGAAGAGAAAAAGGAAGAAAGAAAAGACCGAAGACCTTCCGATGGGAGATCACGCCAAAATAGAAGAGATAATAACTCGAACCGTGACAGAAGAGATGACAGGGATGACAGAGGAGATAGAGGCAACAGAAGAACCCGGCCAGAAAGAGATGAAAACAGAGATCAGGGTGAAAAGGTTAAGAAGTTCAATGTAGACATGGATGGCGTTATCGAAGGATCTGGTATCCTTGAAATGATGTCTGATGGATATGGCTTTCTTCGTTCTTCAGACTACAATTACCTTACATCTCCAGATGATATTTATGTTTCACCAAGTCAAATTAAATTATTTGGTTTGAAAACCGGTGATACTGTAACTGGCGCAATTAGACCTCCAAAAGAAGGTGAAAAGTATTTTGCGCTTCTGCGTGTATCCAAGATCAATGGACTTGACCCAGAAAAAACCAGAGAAAGAATACCATTCGATTACCTGACACCTCTTTTTCCGAATGAGAAGTTCAATTTGTGTTCTCATCCAGCCGGAAAGGACTATGGTAACAGAATGATTGATTTATTTACACCGATAGGAAAAGGTCAAAGAGGATTGATTGTAGCACAGCCTAAAACTGGTAAAACTTTCTTATTAAAAGATATTGCCAATGCGATTGCTGACAATCACCCGGAAAGTTATATGATCGTTCTATTGATCGATGAGCGTCCGGAAGAAGTAACCGACATGCAGAGAAGTGTAAAAGCTGAAGTAATTGCTTCAACTTTCGATCAGCCTGCTGATAATCATGTACGTGTAGCCAATATCGTTATTGAGAAGGCAAAAAGAATGGTTGAAAGTGGTCATGATGTTGTAATCCTATTAGACTCAATTACCAGATTAGCAAGAGCATATAACACGGTAGCCCCTGCTTCAGGTAAGGTATTATCCGGTGGTGTTGAAGCCAATGCATTGCAAAAGCCTAAAAAATTCTTTGGTGCCGCAAGAAATATTGAAAATGGTGGTTCACTAACCATTCTGGCGACAGCACTTACAGAGACTGGATCCAAAATGGATGAAGTGATCTTCGAAGAATTTAAAGGAACGGGTAACATGGAGCTTCAATTGGATAGATCATTATCTAACAAACGTATCTACCCTGCTATCGATCTTACCAAATCAAGCACACGTCGTGAAGACCTGTTGTTTGACGAAGGAATCATGGCAAGAATGCATGTATTGAGAAACCACCTGGCTGACATGAAACCGGATGAAGCCATGGCATTCCTTAAGAAGCACATGGTAGGCACAACAAGCAACGAGGAGTTTCTTGTAACGATGAACGGATAATTTTTCAAGAAATAATCTATTTTTTGCTTGGCATATTGGTATTTATATAAATTAAGCATAACTTTGCCGTCCTTTTGAAAAGGAACAAATAAGAAATACTTAGAAAATGAAAAGAACTTTTCAACCATCAAGAAGAAAAAGAGTGAACAAGCACGGGTTCAGAGCTCGTATGGCTACTAAAAATGGTAGAAAGGTTTTAGCCAATCGCCGAGCAAAAGGTAGAGCTAAGCTTACCGTTTCTGACGAAATGCGCGTAAAATAACCTTACATTTCCTCTTTTACATATCTGTTTTCTTCCCATTGTGATTGGTGCAGCGATCTATGCACTTTATATTACTTCGTGTATATTTAATCCTCAAGCCAATACCGAAGCTAGTTTATGTCTGATTTTTCATTTTCAAAACAAGAAAAGCTCAAAAGCAAAAAACGTATCGAGCAAATCTTCGCTTGCGGTAAATCTCAATTCAAGTTTCCATTTAAACTGGCATATATTATTGAACCGTTATCATCTGATGATCAACAGAACTGGTCATTCGGTATTTCAATTCCAAAAAAAAAGATCAAGTCGGCAGTCAAAAGAAATTTATTGAAAAGACGTGTTCGGGAAGCATTTAGGCTAAACAAACAGGTCCTATTTCCTGCTTTAAACGCGAGGAATCTTAAACTTTCTTTAATGTTCATTTATATCGCGGAAGATGTAAAAAATTATTCCGTTATTGAAAAAAGCATCCTCACACATCTGGATCTGTTAAAAAATGAACTGGACAATTAAAACGATATTCTTTTTCTTAATCTTCACCTCAGCCGCCCACGCACAGGTATTCCTTCAGCTAGAGAAATACAACGATCCCAATACAATTAAGATTCAGGCCGGTGAATACCTAAGCTACACACTCAAAGAATACCCCGATGTCTGGCGCAAAGCACAAATTCAAAGAATTGATTACGAAGGGAATCTCATAGTATTCGATGAAGGATTTCGAACCATTGATGAATTCGAAAAAATCAGGTTATACAGGGGATGGGCAAAAGCGGTCGGTTATGGTCTGATGCAGTTTAGTGCGGGTTGGTATCTGTTTGGCGGCATCGCCACTTTAACACAGTCTGATTATACCATGAGTGAACGCGAAATAATAATTGGAGGCATCTTCGCAGGTGTGGGGTTCTTGGTTAAGCAATTGTTTTATAAAAGAACGATAAAACTGGGGAAAAGGAATAGACTCCGCATCGTAGATATCAGGATGTTTGATCCATCTTATCAAGCTGAATTGCGCTCCAGTAATAACTGAATACCTTGCTTATACCCTTCAAGACCCTGCCCTATTATTTGATGCACGCAGACATCTTTGATATAGGAGTAGTGTCTGAATTCTTCTCTTGAATATATGTCTGAAATATGAACTTCAACAACCGGTGTGCTTATGGAAGCAATGGCATCCCGAATAGCAATAGAGGTATGTGTATATGCACCCGGATTTATAACGATGCCTTCTACTGTAAAGCCATGTTGATGTAGTGTATCTATTAAATCACCTTCATGATTGGATTGGACATATAGAATCTCATGGCCTGAAAAATGCTCTCTAAGATATCCCAAGTATTCATCCATTGACACATCCCCATAGATTTCGGTTTCTCTCAAACCCAGCAGGTTGAGGTTGGGCCCATTTAAAACTAGAATTTTCATCGATTAGTTTGCCATTTCACTCATGAACTTAATCCTAATCATCTGAATTTCCTCCATTGTGATATCGTCTTCCTGTAACGCTTCAAATGCATCTGCTACCGTATCGGTCTCGGCTTCACTGAAATAATCATAGACATCTTCAATAACCGATTCATCCAAATTATCATCGAGATAATAATTAATATCCAGTTTGGTGCCTGAATTAACGATATTATTCATTTCTGTCAGCAATTCTTCCAGAGATTTATTTAACCCTTCTGCGATGTCTTCAAGCGCCAATTTTCGATCAATCCCTTGAATGATGTGAATCTTAGACTTTGATTTATTGGCAAGTTGTTTTATGACAAAATCATCAGGTCGTTCAATTCCATTAGCTTCTACATATTCCTGAATCAGTTCGATAAACGGTTGGGCATATTTTTTAGCCTTACCAGCACTGACACCTGAAATCTTCAGCATGTCCTCCATACTCAGCGGGTAATAGGTTGCCATATCCTGCAGTGCAGGTTCAAGAAACAAGACCCATGGTTGCAGATTTTTACGCTTAGCTTCAGATTTTCTTAAATCCTTTAGCATGGTCAGCAAGGTATTGTCCAATGCAGACCCTGCACTAGCAGATGTTACAAAATCATCAGCACTGGTGTCAGAAAAGTCCCTGTTTAAAGGAATTTCAATTTTTGAAGGAGTATCAAGATAAGCTTCACCCTTATCTGTCAACCTTAACAAGCCATATTCTTCGATCTCTTTGTAGATAAGATTATTTAAAATAGCATGCCGCAAAATAGAATGCCAAAAGAGCTCACCCCTTTCTTTACCTATGCCATAATTGGGCTTGGTATCAAAGTTAAATGTCTTTATTTCCTTGGATGCTTTACCAACTAAAAAATCAGCTATGACTTTTACACCATAATTCTGATTTAAATCCTTGATTACCTGAATAGCTGTTTGCATTTCCTGCGTAACCAGTTGTTTTTCTTTTGGATGTTTGCAATTATCACACTTGTCATTGCAATTGGCATCATCAAAATTTTCACCGAAATAATGCAAAAGGAATTTACGACGACAAGAGCTTGTCTCTGCATAGGCAATGATCTCCTCCATTAATTGTCCAGCCAATTCCTTCTCAGCGACACCTTTATCTCTGAGAAACTTCTCAAGTTTAAGGATATCCTTGTAGCTGTAAAATGTCAGACAATGTCCCTTTAATCCATCTCTACCTGCTCTACCTGTTTCTTGATAATAGTTCTCAATACTTTTGGGAATGTCATAATGTATCACAAATCGAACATCCGGCTTGTCAATACCCATACCGAATGCTATGGTAGCCACGATCACCTCAATTTCCTCCATCAAAAAATCATCCTGTACTTTATTTCTCGTTTTAGAGTCCAGCCCTGCATGATACGGAGCAGCATTGATCCCATTTAATCTAAGGACTTCTGCTACCTCTTCGGTGGCCTTTCTGGATTGGACATATATAATCCCCGATTCACCTTTGTGCTTGTTTATAAACTGGACGATTTGCTTGAAGGTTTCTGCCTTCTCCATCTTTGGCCGAACCTCGTAATAAAGATTATCTCTATTGAAGGAAGAGACAAAAATATTTACATCCTTCATTTCAAGATTCTTGATGATATCGGATTGTACCTTCGGCGTTGCTGTAGCGGTTAAAGCAATCAAAGGAATATTGGATCCGATATTCTTCACCATTATTTTGATCTTTCTATATTCGGGTCTGAAATCATGACCCCATTCAGAAATACAATGGGCCTCATCAATCGCTATAAAGGATATATTGGAGTTTCTGAAAAATTCGATATTCTCCTCCTTGGTGAGTGTCTCCGGGGCGATAAAAACCATCTTGGTCACACCTGATTCAATATCATCTTTGACTTGTTTCATCTGCGTCTTATTCAAAGACGAATTCAGAAAATGTGCAACGGCGTCATTTTCACTAAACCCCCTGATACTATCAACCTGATTTTTCATCAAGGCGATCAGTGGACTTACGATAAGTGCGATTCCCTCGGACATCAATGCCGGCAGTTGATAGCACATAGATTTACCACCTCCGGTTGGCATAATAACAAAGGTGTCACGACCCGAGAGAATACTTTGAATGATCTTCTCCTGGTTAAGTTTGAACTCATTGAATCCAAAAAAACTATGTAATGCGGACTTTATATCCATGTTTCCGATCTCTACTTCTTGAACATCCATGGTTTATATATTACTGTGGCATCTGAAATCAATATCAAACTGTAGTGTGTAAATAAAAGTTGGGGAAGATTTGTTCTAAGAAATGATTCCAGTTAGCCTTTATCACGTTTTGTTTAATAAAAGATACAACAATTAGAATGAAATTTGGCTTTAGGGCTTGTTTAAAAGCGCAAAAAAATCAAAAAAATTTAACCTGAAGTAAAGATTAAGTTTAATAATAAGACTATATCAAACAAATATGTAATTTATCAGACAACCTGAGACTTCCACTTTCCTTTTCTAAATAAATAAACAGCTGCAGTTGAGATAAAAATGGAGCTGATTGATATAGCCATATATACCCCCATTGAATTAAATTCAACGACATACGCAAGAATATACGCCAGTGGAATTTGCACCAACCACATAAAGATGAAGCTTAACATTGTAGGTGTGTAGGTATCCCCGGCGCCATTGAATGCTTGATTGATGACCATTTGATAGGCGAAAAAGATATAGCCCAAGCATATAATTTTTAAACACAAAGCAGACTCATTAATGACCAATACGTCTTGGGTGAAAATGCTGCTTATTGGTTTTGCAAAGAGGAAAAATATAATTGAAAGGACAAAAAGAAACATCATATTATAAAATCCAGCCGTCCAAACAGTTTTTTCAGCTCGGTCCGGTTCACCGGCCCCCAAATTTTGACCCACCAGCGTTGCCGTAGCATTGGATAAGCCCCAGGAAGGCAGTATTGAAAAAATAATAATTCGTATGGCAATTGTATAGCCGGCTAAAACTGAACTACCAAAGGACGCCAAAATCCTGATAAGGAATATCCAACTGGCTGTTGAAATCAAGAATTGTCCTGCCCCACCTGCACTCACAGGAATCAAGGTGCGCATAACATCCATATTAACCCGCAGATGTTCACGATATATTTTTATAATTGAAGAATCAGATAACAGCACATACATCTGATAAAGTACCCCTACACCCCTTCCTATGCAAGTGGCTATTGCTGCACCTTCCACGCCCATGGCCGTAATTGGACCCAACCCGAGAATTAAAATTGGATCCAACACTATATTTAAGCCATTGGATAACACCAGTGTTCTCATTGCAATAGCTGCATTTCCTGCTGCCCTAAATATTCCGTTGAAAACAAAAAGCAACATCAAAATGAGATTCAGGCCCAGAATCAATCGTGTATAGCCTGCACCCTCTTCAATTAATGATTCGTCAGCGCCCATCAACCTTAATATGTCATCCGCAAAAGCAAATGACAACCCACCTGTAACAAGAGATACACCAACCCCAAGAATAATAGCCTGCACTGCCACATCTGATGCCTGCTTGATCTGCTTTTCACCAATTCTTCGTGCGATCATAGCCGTTGCGCCCATAGCGATTCCGATGGCAACAGATTCAATAAGCATCAACACACCCTCAGTCATTCCAATAGTGGCCACTGCATTTATACTGACCTGCGCAACAAAGAATACGTCTACAATAGCAAACAAAGATTCCATGAGCATCTCAAGGATCATTGGGATGGCTAAAAGCACCAAAGCTTGATTTATACTACCTTTTGTAAAATCATGCTCCTCACCTTTCACAGCTTTGGAAAATAATTTTATAAATTCGACTATACGCATTATTCGTATCTTTCGTTTGTAATTGTATATGCTTCAGACCCAATCTATCGCTCATCAATATAAAGGAACACAAAGATTCCATTTTCCTGACATTAATTGTAATGCAGGAGAAACAATGTTAATTCTTGGACAATCCGGTGTGGGCAAATCCACCTTATTGCATATTCTTGCAGGAATTCTTCAACCCAAGGAAGGCAAGGTTCAAATTAATGACACTTCATTGTACAATCTTTCTGGTTCTAAACGTGATAAATTTAGAGGAAAGGAAATTGGTTTGATATTCCAGAAACCTCATTTTGTTCAATCACTAAATGCATTTGATAATCTTATCCTGGCACAAAAAATGGCCGGCCAATCACCAACGCCTCAAAAAATTAAAGCGCTGCTTGCCGGCTTGAATCTAGATCAGAGAATTCATGCCAAAGTCCATCAAATGAGTCAAGGAGAACTCCAAAGATTATCGATTGCACGTGCCCTCGTCAACGAACCCGGTTTGTTACTCGCTGATGAACCCACATCTGCATTGGATGATGCCAATTGTACCGAGGTAATCAAGTTAATGCAAAGCCATGCTCAGAAAGTCAATGCCGCATTAATCATTGTTACCCACGATAAGAGATTGAAAGACCTGTTTCCAAAAACAATTGAATTGAAATGAATCTCCTCAAACTAGCCTGGAAAAATATAATCCACAATCCACTCAACCTTTTGCTAAACCTGGTTTTGCTGGCCTTAGGCATTGGGCTTATTCATTTCATTTTCCTTTTGAACTTTCAACTAAAGGACAAATTCGATAAAAATCTTGCAGAAATAGACCTTGTTATTGGTGCCAAAGGAAGTCCACTACAGCTCATTCTTTCTTCGATGTATCATATCGATGCGCCTACAGGAAATATTTCCATCAATGAAGCTAAACCCTTTCTTAGAGAAGGACATCCACTTATCAAGCGCTCTGTCCCTCTATCCGTGGGTGATAGTTATAAAGGCTACAGAATTATTGGGACAGATTATTCCATTTTGGATCTCTATGAGGCACAAGTAGCGACTGGAAAAAAATGGCAACATCTATATGAAGTCACTGCTGGGGCCGCAGTTGCTAAACGCCTAAACCTAAAAATTGGATCCACATTTTTTTCCTCACACGGACTTAATGATGACGAGGATTTGACCCATGAACATGGGCAGTTTAAGCTTGTTGGAATCATGGCCCCAACAGGTAGTGTAATCGATCAATTATTACTGACCAGTAGCGAATCTGTGTGGGCAGTGCATGATCATGAGTCCGGCGGTACCGCAGAGCATGATGATCACGAGCATGATCATGATCATTCAGGTCATAATCACGATCATAACCATGCTGATCACTCAAGCGACATGAGCAGATCCCATCTGCTTGAACATGGAGAAGAAGAAATCACTTCCATACTTATTCAATATCAAAACAGAACCAATTTTCAGGCCTTGAGCATGCCACGAAATATCAATGAGAATACAGACTTGCAAGCCGCATCACCGGCCATTGAAATAAACAGACTTTACGATATGATGGGAACCGGAACAAAGGCATTACAACTCCTGGCATATTTGATAGCATTCGTTTCAGCTATTTCTATTTTTGTATCTCTGTTGAGCTCCTTGAAAACACGTAAATATGAGCTGTCATTGATGCGTGTATTAGGGGGCACCCCTTCCACCTTGTTTACCCTTATCATCATGGAGGGTGTTATTATGGCTTTACTAGGATGTTTACTCGGCTTGATTTTAAGTCAAACTGCAATGGCCACCTGGACAGAAGCGCTCACCGATAAATACAATTACCCATTCTCTGCTTGGCAAATGCACGGCAAAGAATTGTGGTTGATTGCAGGTAGTATGGTGATTGGATTTTTAGCATCTGTTGTTCCTGCGTTGATGGCCTATAAGACAGATATCCACGAAAGCCTGTCCTCCTCGAATTGATACCTATTGATCCTTGTTAGGGATAATTTTATATATTTAAACCAAGTAGTCGCCATTAGTCCATTAGTTTGTTCGACTACAAATCATTATTTGTTAACCATTAAAACAACTTCTATGCACAACTTACAACCTGTGACCCGTAAGGAACTCGCTTATTTGATGGGTATTCACACAAAAACTTTGTATCGCTGGTTAAAGCAAGAGCGAATTATTCTTAAAAACAGACTCATTTCTCCTGTAGAGAAGAAAATGATCTTAAGACGTTTTGGCTATCAATTTGAAAATGAAGCTGAAGCACAAGTACAGAATTAATTCAACTTGAACCAACAAGTCCTCCAATGTCTTGGGTTGCTATTTTAGATAGTTCGGTTTTATAATATGTTTGGCCTATACGATTTTTATGCGCCATTATTATCTAACCCTATGCATTCTGATTATAACCAGTTGGCTTTTCAACTCAGAAAAACCTTCCGGTCAATTCAATCATACGCCACCCTTCAAAGATGTTGGAGGACTCAATTCAAGTTATTCAGAAAATGACTTAGTCCGACTTCACGATATGGTATATCAACTCGAAACGAATATAATGCGGCTTCAAAGCTATGTTGAGCTATCAGAACTGGCAAATCTGAGGGCCTTGAATTCCAATTTAGACAGGTATAGGAATGGCATCGACATTCTAAAATTACTTTACGAAAAATTATTGGATCTGGATCATCACTTTACCTCAATCAATGCCTTTCACGAAATTCATGATATTACGAATCTTAATAATTACCCGGAATTTATTGCAGTACGAGAATCTTTCATCGATGATACAAGACAAAAATCATCGGTGGAACTCCCTCAATTTCTACAACAGAATATTTTTGTTACCGTAGGGTATACACTTCTTTCTTCGGTATTTGGTGATGGCGCTCCTGCGAAAAGAAACGAGGATATCAATGATATTGCCTGTCTTCTTGACTTCACTGTAAGCATGCAATCTGACTTGAAGATGATCTATTATGAAACGACCTTTCTGCATCAAGCCACCAAAGCACTTCTTATAAGATGCCAGGGGCTATTCAAGGAATACACTTCAGTTCTTGACTATAAAAAATCAATTCAATGGTGTCGGGATAAAGATGAATGGGATCTTATTGATGAACGTATAAGTCGATTGTCAGAAAGGCACGGATTCAATAAGACATTGACTATTGAGTCGGGCTTTAATCACCAACTCAATGATGTAAATACCAATGTTGAATTTCAAATCTCTCGGCTGATCAGTCTAATGGAAGCCTATGATACTTTCATAAGCCAGGGTATAAATTATTATTCAAAGTTTAACATCATCCTGGACAATTACGAAAATGAAAACATATGCGTAGATCAATTGCCTGATGAAATTCAAAAACTGAAACAGAAAATTGATTTATCAATTCAAAAATATACAACCGCCTATAACCTGGCAGAATTACAAGGCTCTGAATTAAAGAATTTAATGTTTGCAAACACAAATTAATGGCGTACACAATTTTGATGAGGAATCATGTCGAACATCCTTAAAAAAGTAGGCAGGGAAAAATCCGAAACGCCCTTGTAGGAAGTAGGAATTATAAAAATTGTAAAATGAACATACGCAACTTCTTATTAGTATTATTCACATGTTCGGGATTGGCCCTGAGCGCCCAAAACCCGAGCTCTAAAACTATTTATTTTGACAAGAATCCTACTGGAAAAATTAACCGTGTCCAACTCCAGGATGACAACTCGGATGTAATTGGTAGTTTTTCCCACAAAAGGCTTCCTAATGGAACTACTGAAATTGGTATTGACTATACTGCTCTGGGCTCAAGCGGCGTACGCGTCGAATTGAAAAAACAAGGCAGGACCATTTATCTGGAAGAGTATGCCGGAAACGGTCCCAACCCATTTGTTAAGACTTTAAGCAAAGCAGGTGAGACCTTGTACTCAAAAGAATTCATGCGAGAAGATATGAATCAGGAAGAGGACTGGATCATATTCGTACTGGCGGTGGCCTATTGTTGTGTAGAGATTGAAGTGAGCCATAACGCAGATGATAGTTATTCATCTAGTATAACATTTGATTGTGATTGTCTAAGTATTAGTTTGAGTAATTCATCCATTGTTACCAATGATGGTCAGGAATATAACGACGTCGACGAGATAATCCTGACAGCTTTATAATTAGTACAGATTAAGACAGGAGGGTATATATCCATACCCTCCATTTTTATATATCTAAATTTTAAAATCATGACAATCACAAACAACCAAGCTTATGCCCATCCATTAACCATCGGTTTACTCATAGTAACTTCCTATGCCACACTCGCGATTTTTATCCTGTGGCGATTGTTTAACAGAGTAATCGACACTTACAAACCAGAGCACATTTCATTTAAGAACGGCACATTCATTCTTCAGCCAGATGATAGGTCCGTATCCATTTTTGAACTGTATTCACTCAATGATTTTGTCTATCACTTCTTTATTCCTATCGCAGTAATAAGCATCTATGCACTAATAAAAAAATGGGATATTAAAATGTTTTTTGGCTTCAGTAGTTTAGTCAAGTTGAAGAATTGGGTTTACTTTCTTATTGCCGTAGTTGCAATTATCGGAATTAACTTAATGCTACCTCCTCCAGACGCTGAAGCCGCAAAACTTTTTGAAAGAATTTCGCAAGGTCAAACCCTCTTTCATTTGATCTTAATAATAGGTGTACTGATCCCAATAATTGAAGAAGTTATTTTCAGACGTCTGTTCTATGATCTGTTAAACTTTTCTGTACCGGTGGCTTCCCCTTGGATTGGAATAATCGTTTCAGCGATTATTTTTGGGGCCTTGCACTATCAATATCAGGCAGCTGCCATGATCGCTACATTGATTGTAAGTCTAATTCTATCCTACGGCAGATACTACACCAAGGGAATTGTATTCCCGATTTTGATCCATGTGATCATTAACACTTTAGGCTGCATTATGATTGCTTAAGCTAAACTGTATAAGACCTAATCACGTTGTAATAGTATTTTACAATCTTTGCAGCATGAAATTTTACAGTCGAAAATTAATTAAGCCAGGAGATCTGAATGCCAGGAATACGCTGTTTGGAGGTATGTTATTAAAGTGGATCGATGAGGAAGCCAGTATTTACGTAATGACAAGGCTGCGTTCAAAAAGCATTGTGACAAAAATTATATCTGAAATCGACTTTATCAGTTCCGCTGAACAGGGGAATGTCATTGAAATCGGTTTAGAATTAAAAAAAGTAGGTAGAACTTCGATTACAGTAGCTTGTGAAGTACGAAATCTATTCACAAAACAAACTATCATCAAGCTGGATAAAATAGTATTTGTGCATGTTGATGACAATGAAAGACCTACGCCACACAACCGTACTATGGAGCAGATTATTGAAGAGGCTCAAAATCAGAGCCTCAACGATTAAACCCCTCGATCAATAGCTCGAATTGTGGACACTCTTAATGGCCCTACCGGATGGTTCATTCTGGTTCCTGAATGCTTCATCCCATTCCAGTGCAACAGGCGTACTGCAAGCAATGGAAGGAACAGATGGTACACAAGACGCAGCTTGATCTGAAGAAAAGTGCTCAGAAAATATAGTTCGGTAGTAATACTCTTCTTTTGATTGGGGCGGATTGACCGGATATCGGAATGCACGCGCTTCAAATTGTTCGTCACTGACTTCCTTTTCCACTAAAGCTTTAAGAGAGTCAATCCAGCTGTAACCGACGCCATCTGAAAACTGCTCTTTCTGTCTCCAGGCGACTTCCTCTGGCAGGATATCTTCAAATGCTTTACGCAAAATATGCTTTTCAATTTTTCCATCAGTCGACATCTTATCGATAGGGTTTAAGCGCATTGCCACATCCATGAAAGTCTTATCCAAAAATGGCACCCTACCTTCGACGCCCCAAGCAGCCAATGACTTGTTGGCCCTAAGACAATCATACTTATGCAAAGTTGATAACTTCCTCACGCTTTCTTCATGAAAGGCCCTGGCATTCGGGGCTTTGTGGAAGTATAGATAGCCCCCAAATATTTCATCTGCACCTTCACCGGATAATACCATTTTTATACCCATTGACTTAATCACGCGCGCGAGCAAGTACATAGGAGTTGACGCTCTTACTGTGGTTATATCATAGGTTTCAAGGTGAAAAATAACATCTCTAATTGCATCCAATCCTTCCTGTACCGTATAATGTACAGAGTGGTGGATTGTGCCAATATGATCAGCGACCAATCGTGCTGCTCTTAGGTCAGGGGATCCTTCCAGTCCGATTGCAAAACTGTGCAGTTGAGGGTACCATGCCTCTTTTTGATCATTGGATTCGACACGTTTGGATGCATATTTTTTTGCAATGGCGGATACTATGGATGAGTCCAATCCACCGGATAAAAGTACACCGTAAGGCACATCCGACATCAATTGTCTATGCACGGCATCTTCAAGGGCCTGTCTCAGTTCATTAATGTCTGATACATTGTCCTTGATATTATCATAATTCATCCAATCGCGCGTGTAATACTTTACAGGTTCAGAATCTTCACTTTTGTAGTAGTTCCCTGGAAGAAACTCTTCAATCTTATTGCAAACCCCTTCTAATGCTTTAAGTTCTGAAGCCACATAGTAGTTTCCGAAGCTATCCCATCCCTGATAGAGCGGTATGATTCCCATGTGATCTCTTCCAATTAAGAACTTATTATTTTGAACATCGTATAATGCAAACGCAAATATTCCATTTAGTTCCTCCAGCAGGTTTTCGCCCATTTCCTCATATAAAGCTAAAATGACTTCGCAGTCAGAGGCTGTTTGGAAATTATATTTGTCTTTATATTGAGCTCTAATCTCCTGATGATTATAAATTTCACCGTTTACGGCAAGCACCAACGACTTGTCTTCATTATATAAAGGCTGTCTACCTGAGATTGGGTCTACAATAGCCAGTCTCTCATGTGCCAAAATTGCTTTTTCATTTGCATAAATACCGGACCAATCGGGTCCTCTGTGTCTAAGCTTCTTTGACATTTCCAAGACAGTTTGTCTCAATGCAGTGAGGTCAGATTTTACCTCAAATACACACGCTATACCGCACATAAATAATTAATTTTAATTCACTTGATCTTGATCAATAAATAAGAATAAACCAACAAAATTCTACCTTTTACATTTATAATACCAGTTATTGGCTTAAAAATATTGGCTTCGAGTTCGCATGGTCAAACTTTAACCTTGTTTTAACCGCTTAGAAGCATTTATTCTTTGCATTTTTGTGTTCTGAAATTATGAGACAAATTCTGATAATATTATTTCTGGCGCTTACTGTACAATTATCGGCACAGGATAATGTAGATCACTGGACTACTTTGGGAATGGTTGAACTAGAGTCCAAGTATGACGACTTGTTAGGGATGATCGTGCAAAAGGCTACGCCTACGGCAGTTCCGTTAGCTTTGAATGGCAAAGAAATTGAAATCAGAGGTTATATAATCGCACTTTCCGCAAAATCGAATCTCAAACATTTCATGTTCAGCCGCTATCCTCAGAATATGTGCTTTTTTTGTGGCGCCGCAGGACCTGAATCTGCAATGCAGGTTTTTTTAAAAAGCGGTGATAGTATCGATTATACATCAGACAAGGTTGAACTTAAAGGCACGCTTTCTATTCAACAAGGGGATTCGAGTGGCTTGATTTACACATTAAATAATGCAGAGTTAATCAGAGTAATAAAATGATTTTAAGAATTTTAATTAGCGTGACAATAATGTTGGGTGCATTTACAACACAGGCCCAAAGCAATCAAAATGTGTGGAAAACACTCTCAAAAATTACCTATAAGAAACAGTATGATGAACTTATGGGTTTCAAAATTGATATTCCTGTATTCAGTGAACCTGTACAAGCTTTAAGTGGACAAGAAATTGAAATCAAAGGTTATATTATTCCCGTAGAGGGCTACAAATCTCACAAGGAATTCATATTCTCTGCCTATCCCTACAACATGTGTTTTTTCTGTGGTGGTGCAGGTCCCGAAACCGTAATGGAAGTACAATCTGCTGAACCCGTTGAATACACTGCAGAACAAATCGTGCTCAGAGGCAAATTAGAGTTGAATGACTCCGACATCAATCGCCTCATGTATCTGATGACCGAGGCACGACTCGTTAAGGACTAATCATTGTTTTTCCAACAGGTTTATAATTTCAAATAAGGCAGGGCAATGATTTATATTTTTCCGATGTAAATTCAAATGTTCGAAAAATTGCTTGCCGCCAGTGTGAGGATATTGTCTACAAGCAGCAGGTCTTACCTCATAAATTGAACAGCGGTTATCATCAAGTAAAAATGGACACGGAGCGCCATCAATAACATTATCTCCATCCTCGTCTACCCGAATAAATTTCTCTTTAAATACTTGCGGCGATAGGGATAGATGATTTGCAATGCGCTTAACGTCCCGATTTGACATTAAAGCTGGAAGGCTTTTACAACAATTAGCACAAGTCAGACAATCAAATTTTTGAAAAACTTCTGTGTGTGTTTCCTCTGCTTTCTGGTGCCTTGACCGTGATTTATCCGAAGCTATCTTTTTTAGCTTCTTCTGCATTTGAGATGTTGAGCTGGCGCCTTGCCAACGCTGAATCACTTTGAGGCTATAATCCATACATAAAAAAGAAGGCCGGTAAAAAACCAGCCTTCATCCTGTTTATATTTTTATAAATTTTGCCTGAAACTTCTGTTCACCATTTATAAACATGTAGTATTCCCCATTAGTCAGAGATGCTACATTTATCTTATGTGCTTGCCCGTTAAAAGTAGTGTTAACGACAAGTCTACCCAGTTGGTCAAAGATCCAAACCTTGCTTTTGGAATTATATTCCGGTAATTGAATTTGTATTACATCTTCAACAGGATTAGGATGGATGTTCAGTAATTCAAATATGGGTGTTTCGTCCGTAGATACCATGGCGCCATATTCATAGGCTCCGATATCCGGCATTTCATCGCGCATGTTACCTTCTATATCTGTTGCTGGTGCGTTTTCCGGATTTCCTGCATCGATACATGGGCTTCCTTCCAATAAATGAAAATCACCGCCAAATGGATCCTCAAACATTGGATCCTCCGAAAGGACATCAAGCAATGCATCCAAATATAAACTCATGAATACATCTGAACTGAAGTTTCCTCCCCCAGAGATAAATTCCGGACTACCATCTTCTACAGCATAATCATTGCCGTTATCCAATATTGTGTTTTGCACAACAATCTGGTTTGTAGCTATCGAATCTGTCCACGCTGCAATACCACTGACCAATAAACCAAGGTTATTGCTTATTGTAGAGTTGAGAATACTTATTTCGACATTTTGATCGTCAGAAGCATTGGCAGAAATAGCACCTCCTGTGCCTACATTTTCGGCAAAGTTACCATAGATCAATGTGTTTTCAATTACACCTGACTTATTGATAACATTTATAGCACCGCCTTGTGTTACAGCTGTGTTTTCAGCCATTGTACAGCCACTTATCGTGAAATAGGATGTGTCAATATTAGCTGCACCTGCTAAGTGCACAGCAGCGCCAAAGTCTGCTGTATTTTGCATGAATGTGGAATTAAGAAGATTTACATTTACGTCACCTGTAAAGGTGAAGAATCCACCACCACTGTTATTAGCAGTATTGCCCGTAAAATTACACCCATCTGCAGTCACCGTTGTAGAATCATTCTGGCAGGAAATACCACCTCCTACACTTGCAGTCCCTCCAATTATATCGCAGGATTCCAACCTTAAATTGGTTTTAAATCCAACGTTCATTGATCCGCCACCGGTACCAGCGGTGTTTGTTTGAAAGTCACAATTTCTCATTATGCCATTGGTGTTCTCGCCATAATGTGTCATGGCACCCCCATAATTCGCATTATTCAATCCCAAAAAGCAATCTTCCATCAGGTAGTTTTTATCATCACCGGTAATAAATACGGCACCCCCAGAATTAGACGCCAGATTACCAAGGAAATTGCAAGATCTTATGGTAAATGAAGATCCTGAAAAATAACATGCCCCGCCGCCAAAAGTTAAGGCTTCATTTGTACCAAATTGACAGTCAGTCATTATGAAGTGATTAGGGTCTTGACCCGGTGTCTCGGTTCCATTGTATAAAATACATCCTGCACTGTTGCCACTATTTCGGGTAAACTCACACTCGTTAATGCGAATGTTGGTGCCTTGCCATAGTGTAAATGCCCCTGAAAAACCATCAGTGGCTGCATTACCAATAAAACTGCATCTTTCAATGGTAAGACTTGGTCCGAGCGTTACCGTATTACGAGCATCGTAATACATACATGCCGCCTGCACAGATCGGTTATCTCTGAATGTACAGTCCGTGATGGACAAGTCGAAATTCTGCCAACTGAACAGCGCACCACCAAAACCAGTCGGGTTAACATTGCTGTCAAATTCACAATTTGATATTGCTACCGATTGGCATTCAACCGGGTAAACAACCCCTCGATTGGTTGTATTGTCAATAAATCTGCAATTATCTATTATAACTTCATTTATACTATACACGACTATGCCAGCAGACTGGGATGTTGCAATATTATCAGAAAATGCGCAAGATCTAATTTCTACTGATTCCTGTATCCCGCCCGAATTATCAATGGCAATGCCGCCACCAGATCTTCCAAAATTGCCAGAGAAAGAACAATTGGCAACTGCTAAAGCCGAAAAGCTTAAAATTCCACCACCAGCTCGGTTTGTGAAATCATGGTCACCATTATCGGATGTCTGGCCTCCACTGATAAAAAATCCATCAATGGTTATTTTGCCGCCCATACTGTCAACTGTAATGACATGTCGTACATTATCAGCCCGGAGTGCAGCATCGAACGATCCATCATCATTGGCCATAATATCACCACTTAATGTTGTTGTGTTGTTAACAAAATCTCGCTGGTCAACACTGGTTTCAGAACCAGAAAATCCTCCATAGAGATCAACCTGATGTGTAATTAGAAATGTAGAAGAAGTGTCTCCTGTGCCATCGCCTGGAACATAAGTGCCAGATGCAACCCATATTTCTGAAGCGGACATATCATTCAAAGCAGCTTCAAGGCTTGTATAAGCTGAAGCCCAACTTGTACCATCATTTGCACCTGAGGCAGAAGCATCAACATATACACGCTGCGCATCTAATCCTACTGTGGAAAGGAGAAATAAAACAAGAAAAATGTAAATAGATTTCATATTGTAGGTTGTTATTAGATAAATAGTAAGCCTTTCGAAGCTACAAAATTTATAGAACAACCCCAATTAAAAAACCGTCTCGGGGAGGAGACGGTCCACTAAGCTTTTAAAAGAACCATTGAATAAGGCAAAACTCAATCTCACGATACAAATGACAAAGAGTATGCCAAATAATCGAAGAAATTGAGCGTTAGGATTTTGTGGCAAAAAAGTCTACTTTTGCATCACTTTTTTTGAATGTAATTATTAGTAAAGAACTAAGGATAAATAAATGGCTCTAATAGGAACAATACGTAAGAATTTCTGGTTCGTCCTCATCTTGTTGGGACTGGCTTTGGCTGCCTTCATTATTATGGATATGACCAGTGCCGGAAATGCAGGTAATACAATAAGTAGTTTGACACTTGCTGAGGTGAACGGAGATCCAATAGATTATCGAGAATTTCAACAGACTGAACAATCATACTATAGTGCTGCTGGAACTGATGTATTTGGTAAAAGGCAGACTGTTTGGGACTTCTATGTAGAACAAGCAGTCTTAAATGAGGAAGCAGACGCCATGGGATTACATGTGCCTACGGATGAATTAATGGAACTTCAATTTGGTCCAACACCAAGTCCAATTATTACAGCAAACTGGAGAAACCCACAAACGGGTCAGTTGGATGTTGCCAACCTGAATCAAATCAGGTCAAATATTGAAAACAACCAACCAATGGATCCTAGATTCATTGCTTATTGGGCAGAGCAGGAAAAACAAATTATCAAAGAAACAATTCAAGGGAAATTAAATAACCTAATATCCAATTCGGTTTATACGCCTGCATTTATGGCGGAAGAATCCTATGCAATTGAAAATTCGAAAGTGGACTTTAATTATGTTAAAATTCCTTTTGATCAAATAGATGCTGCGGATATCGAAGTTACAGATGCTGATCTGCTGAATTATCTTGAAGAAAACAGATCTGAGTTTGAAAGTAAAACTGAAACAAGATCAATCAAATATGCTGTATTCGATGTAATTCCGACTCAGGAGGATTCAATGAATATCAAAACCAGACTGGAAGAATTGAACAAAGAATTTGCAATTACAACCAACGATTCACTTTTCGTTTCTGTAAATAAAGGTTCTTACTCGCATTTATATTCCAAGCTATCAGATATTCCTGAAGAGCTGCAGGAAGGGATCAGCAATCTTGCTCAGGGTGAAATATACGGCCCAGTAGCGAGTAACGGGTATTATATCTCAGCAAAACTGTTGGACAAACGAGTTATACCTGATTCAGTAACTGCCAGACATATTCTGATCAGAGCGGATAGAAATGCACCTGCTACACTTGAGACAGCACAGGCAATGATTGATTCGATCAGAAGAGAATATACAAGCGGACGTTCAAGTTTTGATTCGCTTGCCATTAAGCACAGTGCAGATACACAATCCGGTCTTCAGGGCGGTGAACTGGGCACATTTGTTCAGGAAACCATGGTACCCGAATTCATGAAGGCATGCTTCGTATATGGTAAAAAAGGAGGTTTGTATGAAGTGACTACTCAATTCGGTATTCACCTCATTAGAGTCGATGATCAGATCTTTATCGATAGAGAGCCAAAATACAATGTTGCTACACTTGGTCTTGTTATAAAACCTTCTCAGGAAACACAAGACAACAAATATGATGAAGTTGCAGAATTGGTATCAGGTACCAAAGATATGGTTGCTTTCGAGGAAATGGTGAATGGCTTGGATGGTATCGTACTTGAGGATTTAAATAATTTAGGTATTAATGATTATACCGTGGGACCTCTTGGACCTGGCCAGACATCTCGTGAAATTGTTAAGTGGGCTTTTGATGCTTCCACCGAAGTTGCCGATGTATCCCCTGAAGTGTATTCATTCACTGATCCGATCAATTACTATGACAGCAAATATGTTCTTATTGCTTTAAATTCAATTACAGCACCTGGCTTACCAGATGTTGCAACTGTACGAAGTGATATCGAAACAGCTGTATTAAATAAAAAGAAAGGTGAGAAGTTAAAGTCTTCTCTCAATGTTACAAGCCTTCAGGATGTTGCCAACCAATTCGGCGTTGAAGTTGAAACAGCTTCCGATGTTGCCATGAATAACAGGTTTATTCCTGGAATGGGTAATGAACCAGATGTTGTAGGTAGTGCATTTGCTTTGACACCGCAATCTGTGTCTCAGCCTATCGTGGGCAACAGCGGCGTGTATGTTGTGTCTCCATTGAGCCAGCAAGCTGCGGGTGCTCCATCGAACATCCCGTTTTTACAAAACAGTTTATCTACCACGACGCAAAGTCAGGTGAATTTTATGATTATCCAAAACATGAAGGATAGGGCAAAGGTTAAAGACGATCGATACAAGTTCTTCTAGACCTCATTGCTTGAGATCATCAAAAGCCATGTTATCCGAATAACATGGCTTTTTTGTTTTTATGCCTTTTCTCTTGAAGCATTAAAGCTTTCTTCATACCTTAGTCGAATAATTCGGTTATTTTAAGTCGTATTTTTCGTCTATGTATCAACGCGCTATCCTACATATGGATCTTGATTCGTTCTTCGTCTCTGTTGAATGCCTGAAAAACAGCAGCTTTAAAGGTCTGCCACTTATTATTGGAGGGACCAGTAATAGAGGCGTTGTATCCTCTTGCAGCTATGAGGCACGAAGGTTTGGTGTGCATTCTGCTATGCCTATGAAAATGGCCCTGCGTTTATGCCCCGATGCTATTGTATTGAAGGGTGATATGGATAGTTATTCACAGTATTCACGAATGGTAACAGAAATCATTGCTGAAGACGCTCCCATATATGAGAAAGCATCTATCGATGAATTCTATCTTGACCTAAGCGGGATGGACGAACACTTTGGATGTTTTAGTTGGTCCAAAGAGCTGAGAGGACGTATTATAAAAGATACCGGGCTGCCCATTTCTTTCGGACTCTCCGTAAATAAATTGGTATCTAAAGTTGGTACAGGTGAAGCCAAACCCAATGGTGAAAAACAAATCAACAGAGGAAAAGAAAAAGCCTTTCTCTTTCCACTATCCGTTAGAAAGATTCCCGGTATCGGGAAAGAGACATACAAAAAGCTAAGCTTCATGGGTGTGCGAAAAATCAAAACACTCAGTGAAATCCCTCCACGTTTACTGGAGCGTGAGTTTGGCAAACACGGAAGGAAGTTGTGGGAAAAAGCACACGGACACGATAGCGCACCCGTTGTCCCCTACAGTGAACAAAAGTCTATGTCAAAGGAGAGAACCTTTACCGAAGACACCCTGGATTTTCGCTTTATGCGTAATATGCTTTTAAAGATGGTGGACGAGTTGGCTTTTGACCTCCGTGCTTCCAATCGTCTAACATCTTGCGTAACAGTCAAAATCCGATATGCCGATTTTAACACCTATACACGCCAGCGACGGATTGCATATACCGCCAATGAAACCGTCTTGTCAAGACATATCTGTGAATTGTTCGACCAACTTAATGAACGCCGCCAGCTTATCCGTCTGATTGGCGTCAAGTTTAGCGGACTGGTCTACGGCAATTACCAGATTAGCATTTTCGATGATACACTGAAAGCCATTTCCCTTATGGAAAGAAAGGATCATATCCGGAAAAGATTCGGAAAAGATAAAATACTACGCGCATCATACCTGCCTCAAATAAAAAAAATTGGTCGGAGTGGATAAGTTTAATCTAAACTATCCCTATCAAAGCGTTCAACCGTGCCAATAATGTGATCGGGCGCAATGGGTTTGGAAGGCCTTGAAGGGAAAATCAATGTATCCATTAGATCTGCATTGATCCATTGATCGATGAGCGAATCAACATGAGCTTCCGCATCAGCAAGGGCGCGCTCTACACATTCATCATCCTTAAAT
Source organism: Saprospiraceae bacterium (assembly GCA_013002625.1). Lineage (GTDB taxonomy): Bacteria > Bacteroidota > Bacteroidia > Chitinophagales > Saprospiraceae > RFSX01. Next base: position 31,911 of record JABDJE010000319.1, read on the forward strand.
GCAAACAATTGATTTTTGCGCTCTTCATACATAAGATTGATCAGCTCCTTTCTATCAGGCAAATCGGGTCCACAAGAGCAAAATAAAAAACACAATAATATGGACACGAGGCTTTTCATTTATTAATCAGATTGTTGATTTTTTCAATTTGAACAGCAGTTACAGAATCAATAGCTGACTGGAGATAATCCGAATAATTTAAGGCGCAAAGACTGTCCGCAATCGTAGATAAAGAATCTTTGTGCGCCCTGAATAAACTATCAGCTGTACGCTGACTGTCTTTCTCAATAGCCAAGCGCTCATACTCGCCACAGCCAAAACTGAGGTAGATGAAAAAACAGATAATATAAAAACCAATAGGCTTCAATCCAGTGAAATGTTTTTCTTTTTCAATTCAAAATTACGTCCTAAATAAACCTTTCTGACAATCTCATCTTCAGCCAGTTGCTCAGCAGTACCAGTCTTTAGAATTTTACCCTCAAACATCAAATAAGCCCGGTCAGTAATACTCAATGTCTCCTGAACATTATGATCAGTAATCAGGATGCCGATATTTTTTTGCTTTAGCTTAGAGACAATGGATTGAATGTCCTCAACAGCAATAGGATCAATACCTGCGAAAGGTTCATCGAGAAGAATAAACTTAGGAGAAGAAGCAAGGGCTCGTGCTATTTCCGTTCGTCGACGCTCGCCTCCAGATAGTGAATCACCAATATTATTACGCACCTTTTCCAAACCAAACTCATTGATCAGTTCATGCATCCGATCAACTTGTTCCGCTTTGGATAGATCGGTCATTTCTAAAATGGCTTTTAGGTTGTCTTCAACTGTCAACTTGCGAAATACAGAAGCTTCCTGTGGCAAATATCCGATCCCTTTACGGGCACGCTTGTACATAGGATAAGAGGTAATATCAAGATCATCAACAAAAACATTTCCACCATCAGGTTTTACAAATCCTACCATCATATAAAAGGTAGTCGTCTTACCTGCACCGTTGGGCCCTAAAAGCCCTACAATCTCACCCTGCTTTACATCAATGGATACCGATTGTACTACAGTACGATGACCATATTTCTTAACTAAATTCTCAGATCTAAGCTCCATCCAATAATGTTTTTAAATTCACTGTTAACTCAAGATCCCACCCTTCTTTCAGATCCTCTAAAGTTAATACACCCTGTCTTTCCGATCTGCGTCGATCGTAAAAACTTCCAGGCGACCAACGCCCATCTCCATTGCTGTCTTCAATAATCTTTAATTGATAACTTCCGGCTTTCATCTTGGTGAACTCAAGATAGGAAGTATCAATGGACATTTCTCTGACCAAATTATTCTTATTCAGAAGTTGGGCAATATAAAGCCCATTGTCAAGGCTATCTAATGTAATTCCAATGCGCCCGAACTTGGATGCATCATGAGTTTTAAGTGTGAGATCCAAAGTATCCGAATTAATCTGTCCGTATAAACCAGACAGGGCGCCCGGGTGTACGGTTAATTCGTAATTGTTATTTGATTTTACCTCAGCAATAATTTCCAACTGTCTAACATTTGAAAATGCTTCCATCTTCACTTTATTCCCTGATGTGTCCCTTAATGAAATCAAGCTCGTGTCGATGCCCCTTAAAGGGATATTCATTTCGATTTTGACTGTATCATCTGCATGGAATTGAATCATTTTCATCCTCGGATCAAAATATGAAATAGATGATGTATTCGGCCCTTTACGCGCCTTTTTGTACTTAAGTGTATCCGTCCTGTCCTCTAATTCAATAATTATGTCAAAGCTATCCTGACGGGATGCATCATGATATAGAAAAAGCGTATCTCTTAAAATTTCGGTGAAATATTTGACGCTGTCCTCACTTAAACTTAAGCTATAATTGATAGGAGCTCGATCATACTTTATTTTGTAAATACCACTTTTGTCATGGCGATAATCCACCAGCCTTAACGCTTCCTCTTCATCAAAAAGGAATAGTTCAAGTGCATTATTCATTGTGTCGCTTGTATATATGAGCCTATCAAAAAATGCAACCTGTTCTCCTGGTAAATCGTATGTATAGCTTACATTATTGTCTAGCAATCCAAATATTTGAAATGTATCGGACCGCATATTTTTTATTAAAAATTTTCCATCCTTGTCAGATTTGGCAAAATAAAACGGTTTTTGATTGTACAGTACAGAGTCTCCAAGATCATCATAAACCACCACAGTGGCATCTTTCACAGGTTTGCCTGAAAGTTCATCGAAGACAGTTCCTCCGATTTCAAGGGAATCAATGATATCCCCGGTTGAGAAAACAAAAACTTGATTTTTAAGTATGTTACCCGCTGAAAAATCCTTGATCGCATTTCCATAATTTATCTGGTAGGTCACGTCCTCCTTGAGAATCTCGTCTTCCGGAAATTCAAAAATGACCGCCTTCCCTTTTGTATTTACAGTAAATGGCTTTGTCAATGGCGGCGACACTACAATTTCTTTTAATGGATTTGAGACCGTCACCCATTCATTAAACTCAAGTCTGATTTCAGTTTTATTAAAATTGGTTTGGTAATTAGCATCCGAAAGAGCCCATAGAATTTCTGGTGGGGTTGTGTCATTGGGTCCACCTCCAGGTGCACCAAATTTTGCACAACCCATAACGATAACAGAGATTGTCAGTAGATAGTATTTTCCTTTTTCTAACACGGCTATATAACTTGAATTTAATCGGTTCTATTACGTGGATGATATATTAAAAGGGTGTCCCTTAGGTACTGTCGATCCACATGTGTATAAAATTCAGTAGTCAGAATGGATTCATGGCCCAGCATATCCTGAACAGCTCTTAAATCAGCTCCACCTTCAACCAAATGGGTAGCAAATGAATGCCTGAAAGTATGTGGGCTCACCTTCTTTTTTATACCAGCCAGAGCAGCCAGGTTTTTAATAATTGTAAATACCATTACTCTGGTAAGCGGCTTCCCCCTTCTATTTAAATAAACATAATCTTCGAACCCATCCTGAATCTTTTGATTTGATCGATAATGATCTATATAAATCTGATTCTGACGAATCGCTTCTTTGGCAATTGGGATGATGCGTTCCTTATTATTCTTACCCAACACCTTTATGTATTCAATATCAGGATAAAATTCAGATAGTTTCAAATTGATTAATTCACTCACCCTCAACCCACATGCATAGAGGGTTTCGATCATAGCCTTATTGCGATGACCCAGGTCGTCAGATAAATCTATGGCCTGAATAATGGCATTGATCTCTTCATAAGAAAGGACTTCAGGAATCTTACGTTTTAATTTCGGCCCTTCAATAAGTTCGGTAGGATCGTCGTTGATAAGATTCTCAATGAGCAGGTATTTATAAAATGCTTTTATACCTGAAAGTATTCTGGCTTGCGTCCGATCTCCCAATCCCAGATCATTGATGTAGTGTATAAACGCTACCAGATGATCGTGCTTGATGTGAGTTGGACCCGGATCTTTTTCAACTTCAGCCAAAAAATTTTGAAACTTACGAATGTCCCGAATATAAGCATCTACGGAATGCTTTGACATTGCCCGTTCTAACGCTAAATAAGATTCAAATCCAGATATGGAAGAATTCCAGTCCATTTGCTGGTAAAGATGGAAAAAACACCGTGGAGGGAGAAGTAAACATTCTATAAAAGTGTATAAAAGCAAAAAACCCTACCCGAGGGCAGAGTTTCTTGTTAAATCCATTTTTCACTATCTGTTATTAAGACAGATCAATTGTCCTTTACCCCTATGCAAAAGCATAAAAACTTTGATTTATTTCATTTTTATCCATTTCTGCTCTGAATTTCCTGATTCAATCGCTTTATAAATGAATTCCATTCCTCGAACACCATCCTCTATTTTGGGAAAATCATCAAAAATTGGATCAACCTGATAGCCTTCGATACGTGCTCTGATGCAATGCGCCACATTTCTATAAATATTTGCAAAAGCCTCTAGATATCCTTCGGGATGTCCCGCAGGTATTCTTGCATGTGCTTCTGCTTCAGGATAAAGATCTCCCACACCTGTTCTCAAAATTTGCATAGGCTTGTTCAACCATTTTACCTTAAGGCTGTTGGGTGACATTTGATGCCACTCCAGGCCTGCATGTTCACCGTAAACTCTTATAGAAAGTGCATTTTCTTCTCCCGCAGAAATTTGTGATGCATACAATATCCCCCGAGCACCATTTGAAAATCTGAGAAGAATATTACCATCATCATCCAGCCGCCGACCTTCAACCAAGGTGCTGATGTCAGCACAAAGCGCTTCAATTTTAAGCCCAGTAATATATTCTGCAAGGTTTTCGGCATGTGTGCCAATATCGCCCATTGCTCCAGCGATGCCTGACTTTGATGGATCTGTACGCCAACTGGCTTGTTTCTGATCGGTCTCTTCAAGAAGCGTTGAAAGCCAGCCTTGTGGATATTCAACAACAACTTTTCTCACCTTGCCGATTTCACCATGTTTGATCATTTGTCGAGCCTGCTTGACCATTGGGTAACCCGTGTAGTTATGCGTCAGCGCAAATATTTGATTTGAATTATTTACAATTTTATTTAACGCATAAGCTTCCTCAAGATTAAAGCTGAGGGGTTTATCACAAATGACATGAAAACCATTCTGGATTGCCTTGGCAGCCGGTTCATAGTGCATGTGGTTTGGCGTCACAATAGAGACTAAATCCATACGCTTATCAGGTCCTAATTGATTTTCCTTTTCGAACATTTCGTCAAAACTTCCATAGATCCTGTCAGGTTCGAGAAAGAAGTCCAGACCGGATAACCTTGACTTTTCGGGGTTGCTGCTAAAAGCGCCACATACCAATTCAATTTGCCCATCCAATGCAGCCGCAATTCTATGAACCTGGCCTATAAAAGCGCCACGACCACCTCCTACCATACCCATTCGAATTTTCCTGCTCATATCACACTGTATTTAAAATTGATTTTAAGTGAATTCAAAATGCTTAAATATCATAATAATAATACTTTTGCATTCATTTTAGCCTATGTCATTAATTCAGGAAATAGAGAAGCGAAAAACCTTTGGCATCATTTCACATCCGGATGCAGGTAAAACTACTTTAACAGAAAAACTGCTGTTATTTGGTGGTGCCATCCAAGTTGCCGGTGCGGTGAAGTCCAATAAGATTAAAAAACACGCCACCTCAGACTTCATGGATATAGAAAGGCAAAGGGGGATTTCAGTGGCGACCTCTGTAATGGCTTTTGAATACAAGGGTAAAAAGATCAATATTCTTGATACGCCCGGTCACAAAGACTTCGCAGAAGATACCTATCGTACCTTGACAGCAGTAGACAGTGCTATTGTGGTAATCGACGTTGCCAAAGGTGTCGAAGAACAAACAGAAAACCTCGTCGGTGTATGTCGTACAAGAAATACGCCCATGATCGTATTTATAAACAAACTCGATCGCGAAGGAAAAGATGGCTTCGATCTATTGGATGAAGTTGAAGGCAAATTAGGTATGAAAGTGTGTCCACTGTCCTGGCCCATCGGTATGGGGCAACGCTTCAAGGGCGTGTATAATATCTATGAAGGAAAGATACGCTTGTTCAGCGCTCATGGTAAGCAATCCGAAGAGGACACAATTGAGATCACAGACTTGTCAGATAAGATACTGGATGAAGTCCTTGGAGAGCGAGATGCAGACACCTTGCGTGAAGAAATCGAAATGATAACGGAAGTCTATCCTTCATTCGATAAGGAAGCTTATGCACAAGGGAAGTTGAACCCCGTATTTTTTGGAAGTGCCATCAATAATTTTGGTGTAAAGGAAATGCTTGATTGTTTCGTTGAAATAGCGCCTTCCCCACTCCCTCGTATTACAGAAGAAAGATCTATTGAACCGACTGAAGATAAGTTTACAGGATTTGTTTTTAAGATTCATGCAAATATGGATCCCAAGCACAGGGATCGTATCGCCTTTATGCGAATATGTTCCGGGGTATTTAAGCGCAATACAAATTATCTTCATGTTAGACAAGGACGGAATATGAAGTTTCCGAATCCGACGATGTTTATGGCATCGAAGAAAAATATTATTGAAGATGCTTATCCGGGTGATATTGTTGGTTTATATGATTCCGGCAACTTTAAAATAGGTGATGCGCTCACTGAAGGAGAAGAATTAAACTTCCTGGGGATTCCGTCATTCTCCCCAGAACAATTCAGATACATCAACAATGCTGATCCGATGAAGTCGAAGCAGTTAAACAAGGGTATCGATCAATTGATGGATGAAGGGGTGGCACAGCTGTTCACTAAACTGGATACCAATCGAAAAATTATTGGAACTGTCGGTGTTCTGCAATTCGATGTCATTCAATATCGATTGGAACATGAATATGGTGCGAAATGTAATTTCGAGGGCCTGCCTATGCACAAGGCATGCTGGGTATCTTCTGACGATAAGGAGGCCATCGAAGAGCTTAAATCACGCCGAAAAAAGAATCTCGCAATCGATAAAGATGATCGCCTCGTGTATCTTGCAGAATCCGCCTGGACACTTCAAATGGCCCAGGATAATCATCCAAATGTCAACTTCCATTTTTCAAGCGAGTTTTAATGTATTGATAGTCCAAAAAGGCTTGATTTAGGTACAGCTTTATCAATATTTTCTTTTATCTAAAAAACATTCATTTTCACTTGGTTAAGGCGGAATTTTCCCAGAAAAAGACCCTTTATTTTCGTATCTTCGCACCGCTTAAACACTAAGTCTTTTATGAGTGAAAAAAATAGTAATTATAGTGCAAGTAATATACAGGCACTAGAGGGGTTAGAAGCGGTCAGGAAGCGACCCGGGATGTACATTGGAAGTACAGACACCAAAGGATTGCATCACCTCGTATGGGAGGTCGTTGACAATTCAATTGATGAACATTTAGCGGGGCATTGCGACCTCATTGATGTTGTAATTCTTGAAGATAACAGTATCCAGGTAAGGGATAACGGTCGGGGTATTCCTGTTGGTATGCATGAAAAGCTACAAAAGTCGGCACTTGAAGTGGTGATGACTGTCCTCCATGCCGGAGGTAAATTCGACAAAGACACTTATAAGGTATCTGGGGGTCTTCATGGTGTGGGTGTTTCTTGTGTTAATGCACTTTCCACATACCTAAAAGCAGAAGTTCATAGAGATGGACAGATTTATACTCAGGAATACTCTGAAGGAAAGCCAACTACTCCGGTAGAGACAGTTGGTGAAACAGATATAACAGGAACCTTTGTCACATTCAGACCAGATCCTGGAATCTTTGAAACGCTTGAGTATAAATTTGAAATTCTTGCCAACAGAGTTCGTGAGTTGTCCTTTTTGAATAAAGGCTTGACTCTGACACTGACAGACCAGAGAGAAAAGAATGATGATGGCTCTTTCAAGTCCAAAACCTTCCACTCAGAAGGCGGCCTGAAAGAATTTGTAAAATATGTTGACGAGAGTCGTACCCCAATCCTTGATGAACCTATCCATGTTATTGGTAAGGAAGAAAATGTCGAGGTTGAGGTGGCTATGCAGTATAACACTGGATATTCGGAAAGCATCTACTCCTTCGTAAACAATATCAATACACGTGAAGGCGGTACCCATGTGAGTGGATTCCGTCGCGCCATCAACAGAGTCTTTTCGAAATATGCTGAAGAAAATGGAATGTTCAGCAAACTTAAATTTAAAGTGTCTGGTGAGGATTTCAGGGAAGGCCTATCTGCCATAGTATCTGTAAAGGTGCCAGAGCCGCAGTTTAAGGGACAGACAAAAGGTGAATTGGGTAACTCTGAGGTGACCGGTATTGTATCAAGAGCAGTCGGCGATGTTTTGAATTATTTCCTGGAGGAAAATCCTTCATTGGCTAAGAGGGTAATCGACAAGGTTATCCTGGCGGCTACCGCAAGGCATGCTGCAAGAAAGGCGCGTGAAATGGTCCAGCGTAAAAATGTTCTGACGGGAACCGGCTTACCCGGAAAATTGTCAGATTGCAGTTCCAAGGATCCTTTCATCTCCGAAATATTCCTTGTGGAGGGAGATTCTGCCGGTGGTACAGCCAAACAAGGACGAGATAGAGTGTTTCAAGCCATTTTACCATTACGTGGTAAAATCTTAAACGTAGAGAAAGCACTTGAGCATAAGATCTATGAAAATGAAGAGATAAAAAATATGTTTACAGCTCTTGGTGTAAGCATTGAAGATAAGGATGGCGAACGGGTTTTAAATACCGAAAAATTACGCTATCACAAAATCGTAATTATGTGTGATGCCGATGTCGATGGCAGCCACATTAGCACTTTAATACTGACATTCTTTTTCAGATACATGCGTGAATTAATTGTGAACGGCAATGTGTACATAGCTGCTCCACCACTTTATCAGATAAAAAAGGGCAACAAATCTGAATATGCCTGGAATGAAGAAGAAAGACAAAAGCTTGTAAAGGAGTTTTCTACAAGCGAAGATGACAAATCCGTTAAGATTCAAAGGTATAAGGGTTTGGGTGAAATGAATGCCGACCAGCTTTGGGAAACAACAATGGATCCAGAGAACAGAATTCTTCACCAGGTTACGATCACCGATGCACTTGAAGCTGATCATATTTTCTCTATGCTTATGGGAGATGAAGTTCCGCCTAGGCGCGCGTTCATCGAAGAAAATGCAAAATATGCAAACATTGATGCCTAGTAAACTATATCGTAACTTTGGCGTTGAAATTGAATCACTTAAAGACTAATTTTAAAATGATAGATACAACAGAGAAATTAAAGTATAAAGTAAAAGACATTTCTTTGGCTGCCTGGGGTAGAAAAGAAATAACACTTGCAGAAGCAGAAATGCCTGGATTGATGAGTTTGAGAGAAGAGTATAAAGGGCAAAAACCTCTGGCAGGCGCAAGAATAGCAGGTTGTCTGCATATGACAATTCAAACTGCCGTGCTCATCGAAACATTGGTAGAATTGGGCGCAGACGTCACTTGGTCTTCTTGTAATATATTTTCAACGCAAGATCATGCTGCAGCGGCAATAGCAGAAGCCGGCGTTCCAGTATATGCCTGGAAAGGTATGAACGAAGAAGAATTTGATTGGTGCATCGAGCAAACATTGTTTGCATTCCCAGACAACCAGCCTCTGAATATGATTCTTGATGATGGTGGTGACCTGACCAATATGGTATTGGATAGATTTCCGGAATTGGTACCAGGTATCAAGGGTTTGAGTGAGGAGACGACAACAGGTGTTCACAGGCTTCATGACAGAGAGAAAAATGGTACACTTCCGCTTCCAGCAATCAATATCAATGATTCTGTAACGAAATCTAAATTTGATAACAAATATGGTTGTAAGGAATCTTGTGTAGATGCTATTAGAAGAGCAACCGATATTATGATGGCTGGTAAAGTCGCAGTCGTGGCGGGATATGGTGATGTAGGAAAAGGTTCAGTGGCTTCATTAAGCGGTGCTGGTGCACGCGTCATCGTGACCGAGATTGATCCAATCTGTGCACTTCAAGCAGCTATGGATGGCTATGAGGTTAAAAAGATGATGGACGCAATTCCTGAAGCAGACATTATTGTCACTGCAACTGGAAATAAGGACATTATTTCTGCGGAGCATTTCAAAATTATGAAGGATAAGGCCATCGTTTGTAATATTGGCCATTTTGATAATGAAATCAATATGGCATGGCTTAATGAAAATTACGGTCATACAAAGGATGAAATCAAACCACAGGTGGATATGTACACACTTGATGGTAAAAATATCATTGTACTTGCAGAAGGAAGATTGGTAAATCTTGGCTGTGCAACTGGACACCCTTCATTTGTAATGTCTAACTCGTTCACTAATCAGACATTGGCTCAGCTTGAGTTATGGAACAATAGCGACCAATATGAAAACAAGGTTTATACACTACCAAAGCATCTGGATGAAAAAGTAGCCAGATTACACCTTGCAAAAATCGGTGTTGTACTGGATGTAATGACCGATGAACAATCTGAATATGTAGGGATTAAAAAAGAGGGACCTTACAAACCAGAATACTATCGATATTAATTATCGAATGAAATAAAAATGGAGGCTCCGGGATTTTATGTCGGAGCCTTTTTCATTTCTAGGCTTCCTTATCATTCCTCCAATCCGGATTGAATTTTCTTCCATCCTTAACAAATTGGGATTTTCTAATGACCTCAGTCATTTCTGATAAAAACCTTCTTGGTTTTAAACCTTTCATATAAGGGTTTGACGATCTGTTGAAATTTAACATAGTAATTGATTTTAGCATTATAAAATTTTATTGTTTGATATTAAATTTCACCAAACAATATTTTACAATGAATACGTCTGTGGGTCCCAAATAGTTACATATTCTGTGGATTGCTCGCCATGTGCTAGGAATTAATCGATATGTCCTAGCAGAAACCCGATGAAAAAGGAAGAGGTGAAATAGAGCGTAAAGGGCTAACGGATCATTTTTGCCGCTTTTTTAACTTGTTTTCGTATTTGAATAGTCTTTCATTAATGGTCTGGGCTGCTTTATCCATATCTTCTTGATTAGCATCTTTTTGTGCCACAAAGAGGTTCAATACACGTTTAAACCCAGATTTATATTCACGAGGGAAAGCTTTTGGAAAAGGAATCTCTTCTGAAGACATCATAATCCAGTGCAGGTCATTTTCACCCTGGACCAGAAGCATATGGGCTTGATTCTGGCTTATATCTATCTTTTGTCCATCTGCTGAAAACAACAATCCAAGTTTACCTGATTTGAAATCTTTATAATCATGATCATTGATGAAATATACTTCGGAAAAGAAATAAAACTTTTCAAAAGCTGATTTGACATATTTCACATAATCCTGCCTTTCGCTTTTTAATTCATCATAGTCGGCTTGATAACTTGCCTTGTTATCTTCAGACGAAGCCAACTCAATCTGCTTTTTGTATGCATCTAAAGTCTTCTGCTTTAAATTAAGTCTTACAATTAAGGGCAAACTTTTAAAATATTGAAGATGGGCAGTAGGTCCGGCTAAATCTTCGTGAGAGCTTGTTGTTTGTACTTGGGAGAAGCCCAAAGCCGAAACAAAAACAACCAATATTAATGTCGTCAATAATTTCAATACAATACTATTTTTTGTGGCAAGTTATAATTTAAAAATATCAACTGTTCCATTTTAAGAATACATTAAAATTTGAAAGGACCAATTATTAACTCAGATACGATATTTTTGCTAGGCAAAAATAAATGATATGCAAACATCACTAGATATAGAAGCACTCAATCAACAAATCCATTTGGATAGTGCCTTTATCGATGACATAAAGAATGCCGCTTCACAAATCATAGTAGGTCAAGAGTATATGATTGAAAGGCTCTTGCTAGGTTTACTTTCAAAGGGACACGTTCTTCTTGAAGGATTGCCAGGATTGGCAAAGACACTTGCTATTAAAACTTTGGCCAGTGCAATCAATGGTGAATTTTCAAGAATACAGTTCACCCCGGATCTATTACCCGCAGATATTGTTGGTACGATGATTTACAATCCAAGTAAGAATGATTTTACCGTTAGAAAGGGTCCCATCTTTGCCAACTTTATTTTGGCTGATGAAATAAACAGAGCCCCCGCAAAGGTTCAGTCTGCATTGCTTGAAGCTATGCAGGAAAAACAAGTGACTATAGGCAAGTCAACTTTTACACTAGATGAACCTTTTCTTGTGCTTGCAACGCAAAACCCCATAGAGCAAGAAGGAACATATCCCCTACCTGAGGCCCAAGTCGACAGATTCATGCTAAAAGTTAAAATTGATTATCCAAAACGGAATGAAGAAAGAGAAATTATCAAACGCTCGATATCTGGTGTGACCGAAAATGAAGTCCCCGCTGTTGTCAATTCCGACCAGATTTTAAAAGCAAGGCAGTTGGTGCGCAAGGTATATATGGATGAAAAAATTGAAAACTATATTCTCGATATTGTTTTTGCGACCAGGGAGCCAGATCAATTTAATCTTTCAAAACTGAAACCACTGATATCATATGGAGGGTCTCCAAGGGCAAGTATCAATCTAGCATTGGCATCAAAAGCTCAAGCCTTCCTGAACAGAAGAGGATTTGTGATTCCCGATGACGTAAGAAATGTATGTGCAGATGTGCTAAGGCATCGAATTGGTCTGAGCTATGAAGCTGAAGCTGAGAATATTTCTCAAGAGGATATTATAAGCAGTATCATTAATTCAATCGAAGTGCCATAATGGATGCCTCCGAAATATTGAAACGGGTCCGGAAAATTGAAATACGCACAAAAGGATTAAGCAAGCATATATTTTCCGGAGAATATCACAGTGCATTTAAGGGGCGAGGTATGTCATTTTCGGAGGTGCGCGAATATCAATATGGTGATGACGTGAGAAATATCGACTGGAATGTAACCGCAAGAACGGGCGATCCACATATTAAGGTATATGAGGAAGATCGCGAACTCACAGTTATGCTAATGATCGATATCAGCAGGTCCTCTCTTTTTGGTACTATCCAGCAATTTAAAAATGACCTGATAACAGAAATCTCAGCAATTATTGCTTTTTCGGCCATCACAAATAATGATAAGGTGGGTGCTATTTTGTTTTCGGATCAAGTTGAAAAATATGTTCCGCCCAAGAAAGGTAAAAAACACATACTCAGAATTATCCGTGAGATCATTTACCATGAAGCTTCAAGTTCTGGTACACAGTTATCGACCGCTTTAAGGTATCTTAATAATACGCAGAAGAAACGCACCATCAGCTTTGTTTTGTCAGACTTTGTTGATCATGATTATGAATCTGCCCTATCGGTAGCGAGTAAGCGACACGATATTATCGGCATGCATATTTACGACCCGTTTGAAAAAGAGTTGCCTAATCTGGGCATTATCAGGGCCAGAGATCCCGAGACGGGAGAAGCTTTAATATTGGATAGTAGTTCTTCACGTATACGCAATGCACATGCTGCACGGTTCAATAATCATTTCAATTACTTTGATTCAACTTTTAATAAGTGCAGGTCAGATCATTTAAGCATCGCTACCAATGATGATCACATAAAACGTTTATTACAATTCTTTAAACGTCGGTCCAAGTGAGAAGATATTTGATATACATATTGTTGCTCATCATGCTTCCAATCTGTGGCTACGCCCAAGCACTTGTAGGTCTTGAAATCCAGCCTGATAGTATTTCGATCGGAGAAGAGACACAGTTTATAATCTCAATTCAATATCCACAAGATTTCCCTCTGCGCTATATAGACTTAAGCGCCTGGGATAGTTTAGAATTAATGTCAAATCCAACTGGAGAATCCGATTTCAAATATTATGCAGACGTCGAATGGAAAGATCAATTTCCAGAAGATTACAGGATTACATTAAAGCCTGAAAATATAATCAGCACAAACGATGGCTATTTGTATAAAGATACTTTCCCTCTTCGTATATGGGATATAGGTGTGTTTATGCCTGAACCGATAAAGCTCTATGAAAACGACACATTAAGCATCACAAATATCAAGTATCTACAAGCTGGAATCATAGCTGTGTATCCACCAATGGATATCGAAAACCCCGACACCACGAAACAAATTCTACCATTAGAAGACATTGTACTTGAAGAAGATACCCTTGAGGATTATATCCATATTATTTATGGTCTGGCTCTATTATTTGGCATCGTGCTCTTTGTATATCTATACAGGAAATTCACAAAAGCCAAAGAAGCATCTGAATTGGAACAAGCTGAAAAAGAAATTATCCCGGCCCATATAATTGCACTGGAAGCCTTAGACAAGCTTGAATCTAAACAGTTATGGCTAAATAATAAGGAAAAAGAGCATCAATCTGAATTGACCTATATTCTTCGCGCCTATCTGGAAAACCAATTCGGAATCCCCGCTCTGGAATCAACAACAGATGAAATTAAAAGAGCGTTGAATCAGGTCAATTGGGATGTTGTAAGGATTAATGATGTCAATGAAATTCTGCAAATTGCAGATTTGGTCAAGTTTGCAAAAGCGAAACCTGACGAAGATATTCATCAGGCATTTCTGGATAGAACCAGACAATTGGTGACCGACACAAGTTCAGAGCTTGAGGAATTGAATGATCAAAAAGCAGATGATGATGAATAGCTTTGAATTTCAACATCCCTGGTTTTTCTTACTATTTATAATCATTGCAATAATGATATGGCAGCAATATTTTAAGCCATCAAAGATGGTCGAAATTGCTGTCCCTGGAGTGCGTGAACTTAAATACAAATATTCTTTAAAATCACTTTTATTTAAATACTTGCCCCTATTAAGAATATTGGCACTCAGTGCTTTCATCTTTGCTCTTGCCAGACCGCAATCAGTTTTAAAGGAAGAGGAAGTCAAGGCTGAAGGTATTGACATCATGCTTGTAATGGACCTCTCAAGTTCAATGCTTGCAAGGGATTTTGATCCGGATAGGTTAACGGTGAGCAAACAAATGGCTCAAGATTTTATTGACAAAAGAAGCTATGACAGAATAGGGCTTGTGGTTTTTGCCGGTGAAAGTTTTACGCAAAGCCCACTGACTACAGATCATCGTGTACTGAAAAATTTTCTAGGCCAGCTCGAATCCGGATTATTGGATGATGGTACAGCAATCGGTATGGGTTTGGCTTCAGCCGTAAACAGATTAAAAGAAAGTGAAGCTAAAAGCAAGGTTGTGATTCTTTTAACAGATGGTGTTAATAATGCAGGATATATCAAACCCATGACGGCTGCAGAAATTGCCAAATCAATGGGTGTTAAAGTGTATACAATTGGTGTAGGCTCAATGGGTAATGCCATTTCACCAACCAGGCGAAGAAGTGATGGTGTATATGTTTTTGCAAATACGCGCGTTGAAATTGATGAAGCTTTACTTACAGAAATTTCAAAGCTAACAGGCGGTCAATATTTTCGAGCAACAGATGAAGCAAGTCTACAAAGTATATATGAGCAAATTGATCAATTTGAAAAAACCGAAATTGAAGTCTCAGTATTTAAAAGATATTCCGAAGAGTTCAGGTTCTTTTTATTCATTGGACTTATTTGTCTGATACTTGAGTGGCTTTTTAAAAATACAATTTTGAGATCCGTACCATAGCATTATGTTTCAATTTGAAGAATATCAAATATTATGGTTTCTACTTTTACTGCCCCTGGCAGTAGGTTGGTTTGCTATTGTTCAATTTCTCAAAAAGAAAGCCATCAAGAAACACACCGACCTCAAGGTCTTTAGACGTTTATATCAAGGATGGTCGGAAAAGCTGGAATGGTTAAAGGTATTATTTGTAATCACAGGAATTGGTCTGGCAATTGTGGCTTGGTCTAATCCACAATGGGGAACACGCAAAGAAAAAGTAAAAGCGCAGAGTTCGGATGTCATCATTGCTCTGGACATATCACAATCTATGCTGGCAGAAGACATTTCCCCCAACAGGATGGAAAGGTCCAAAAGATTTGTTTCTGAATTAATAAACGCACTAAGAACTGAACGCATCGGCTTGGTGTTTTTCGCTGGTGGGGCATATTTGCAAATGCCATTAAGCTCTGACTATGCCTCAGCAAAATTATTTGTCCAATCAGCCAATCCACAACAGGCAGGAACGCAAGGTACCGTTATCGCCGACGCGATAAAATTATCTGAACAGGTCTTTGGCCAAGACAACCCAACGCAGAAGGCACTCATTATTATATCAGATGGTGAAAATCATGATACCGAAGCTATAGAAGCTGCCAAAGCTGCTAATTCAAAAGGTACATTTGTATTTACCCTCGGTATCGGTAGTGATGAAGGGGCCTACATTCCTGTAATTGAACGTGGTAAAAAGGTCTATAAAAAAGATAACAATGGCGTTATTGTAAAATCAATCTTAAATAAACAATTGTTGCAAGATATCGCCGAAGCTGGGGGTGGCGAATTCTATATGATTGATCAGACATTAAGCGCAGTTGAAAATCTCAAGTCTGAAATTGCACGACTTGAAAAACAAGAGGTAGAACAAAAATCATTTACGGATTACAACAGCTATTTCCAATATTTCTTATTACTGGGCTGGATTCTCCTCGTACTTGAATTCTTCATTCCTAATAAGTTTAAAAACAAGAACAAATGGAAAGAAAGATTGAGTTTATAATTAAAATATATGTTCTGTTGGCTTTAGTCCTTCTTACTTCAGGATCTGTTGAATGTCAGACTACTCATGATTTACTTAAAGCTGGCGATGCCAACTACAAGGCGGAAGACTTTCAACAAGCAGAAATATACTATCGTAAGGCAGATAACCAGAACGCAAAATATTCCTCCAAGTTCAACTTAGGGAATAGTATATATAAGCAAGGTAGATATGAGGAATCTGTAGAATTCTATGACGCCTCCACCAGCAAAGCAAAAACTGCAGAAGAGGTATCAAATGCCTATTATAATAAAGGCAATGCCTTATTTGAACAACAACAATTTTATAAAGCTGTTGATGCCTACAAAGAGGCCATTAAAACAAACCCGTCAAATAAAAAAGCACAATATAATCTTGCTGTGACAAAGGAAATCATAAAGCAAATTCAACAGCAACAACAGGAGCAAGAGCAAAACCAAGAGGAGAATGAAGAGAATTCTGAAAACCAGGATAAGGAAAATCAGAACAATGAAGAGCAACAATCCGGCGAGTCGGAACAGAATAATGAAGAGCAACAAGAACAAGATTCTGAGAAACAGGACAGCTCAATTCAAAATCAAAATAGTTTTGATTCAACACGATTAGAGAAGCAATCATTGGATAGTCTTGATGCAGCCAAACTTCTTCAGATTATTCAAAGTGAAGAACAGAAGGTCCAAGAGAAGATGCGCAAGTTCAATTCAAACCGTAAAAAACAAGAAAAAGATTGGTAGGCATATCTAGGTTATGATTTAATAATTAGACAAAGTCATTCATAATTTTAAATAAATTTTACCTAGATTCTCAGTTCAATATTCTGGAATTTGCCTCATCAATCTGCAGTTCCACCTTATTGATCAGTTAAGTGTGTTAAATCAAATAATTAATGTCTATACCTACAATTCTCGTCATTGATGATCAAGCAACTGACAGATTGATCTATCGACGATTTCTTGGTGAGCATTATTATCGGTTTTTAGAATTGAATAGTGGCGCACAAGTTCTTGAATATCTTTCCGAAAATACAATAGATCTAATATTACTGGATTGGCAAATGCCAAAGGTGGATGGCCTCGAAACACTTAAAGCGATAAGACGAGGACCAGATTACACGCATATTCCTATCATAGTCATTACAGGAAAGGATGATTCAGAAAGTCTGGAATTGGCCTTCAATTTTGGATGCACTGATTATATAAGAAAACCAGTTGATAAAATTGAACTTGCTGCACGGGTGCAAAATGTCATGGAACTGAATAAATCCCAGGAAACCTTAATCCAACAATCAAAGGAATTACTTCGGCTTTATAAAATTATTCAGGATCAGAAGTATACGCTTGAGGAAAGTCTGGGATTTAAGCGCGCAGCAATTGAAGCACATGAAGAAAAGATAACAGCTGAAAAGGAAATATTGGAACGGGATATCAAGACATTAAGCCTTCAGATTAGTAAGACAATCAATCATGTACGTCAAATCAAACAAGTGGTTCAGGAACTTCTCAATGCTGCCAATAAAAATGGCCAGCATGAATCCATTATTGATGGGTTGAAAACCGTAGAGAAATCTATTAATAAAATTATCTCCAACAACCAAAGTAACCTCGAGGTTAAACGTATAATTGAAATTTCAGATAAAGATTTGAATCGCAAACTATTAAGCATAAATCCAAAATTGACCAACCTGGAATTACGACACTGTAATTACCTCAATATGAACTTATCCAATCATGAAATTGCGGATATTATGAATGTGGAACTGAAGAGTCTGCAGATGAGCCGATACAGAATCAAGAAAAAACTACAAATCGAATCCGATAAAACACTGCGCGAATTTATACTCTCGATTTGATTAAAATAAATAGGACTGACTAAAAAAGTCAGCCCTACCTCTAACACCCTTAAATATACTACCGCCCAACCTTACCTGTAGATAAAGTTGATGCTGTAATTTTATGCAAATTAATCAAACTGAAATCAGGAAGACTTTACACTTACCATATAAGTCCTCTACAAAAGCTATACAAATGAGCTTGCCGTAGTGATTTTAAGTTCTAAAATCGGGCCTTTATCCCTCAAAATGAATTTTTTATACATTAAATGATGTCATAATGTGTTTCATACTCCTCTCCTTTGCCAGAATTGAACGCACGCAAGCAATTCAGTCTAAAGAAAGTGTATACCATTCAATGGAGGCCATATCAAGGTTCGGTCTTCGGCCTGTCTCTTTAGGCGCGTAGTGCTTGGCTAGATAGTCGAGAATTTGGGGCTCCTTGTCCCCCAGATCAGCTAGACCCTGCGTTGCTTGCATCCACCTGATGATTTCCAACCAACCCTCTTTTGTAGCCCTGTTCTGAATAATTAATTGAGCAGAATGACAAGTTACGCATGCCGATCTTACAACTTGAAAATTGTCATCATAAGCCAAACCTGTTGCAACATGAATTCCATTTTCAACTTTATCAAAATCATCTTCCTCAAGTACTATTGCTTGCTTATTCTGTGCAGCGCGTGCTTCGTGAAATTCGATGTCATCTTTGAAAGCGATATAAAAAAAGAAAATTATAATCGAAATGAGGATAACGGAAACAGCAGTTATAAGCAATCCAATTGATCGATAAAATTCAATATCGATTAAGGTGTCCTTATCCTGCTTCGGTTTATTGCTCATTCTTGCTTATATAACTTTTACAGCAATTCTATGACAAGCATTATTCAAATATCCCCGCGGGTTCCATCCGGGAAGGAGCATAGGTTGGCTTTCTCCTTTATCGTCTGTAGCCTTTGCCCATACTTCATAATAGCCCTTATCGGGAAATTTCAATTTGCCTTCAAAATGCTGCCAAGCAAATTTATTGACAGCTTTGGTCAGATTACATGGCTGCCATGTCTTTCCAAAATCAATCGATAGGGCCATTGTCTGAACATTTCTTTCACCAGCCCAAGCATGCCCCTTGATTGGAAGTGTATCCCCCAATTTGATTGTGGCACCTGTTTTAGGGTAGGTTATAAGAGATTTTACAGGCATCTGCTCGATAATGCACATATCCTCATCTGCAACTTTACTGCCCGGTGCAACGGGTTTACATGGCACGCGGTAGGATTGTCCTCCCATTTTACTGCCATCATGTATCCGGTCTCTAACTGAGATTCCAGTCAACCATTTTCCTGAGCATGATGCAGGATATCCTCCAATCACCAATCTCAATGGATAACCATTCAAAACGGGTAAATCTTCGCCATTCATAGCCCAGGCAATAATCGTTTCTGGTTCCATGGCTTTTTCAATCGGGACGCCTCTTGAAATTACCTCCTTGTTAGGATCGCCACTTAAATGCAGATCAGCACCATGATATCCAATGTAGACGGCATTGTTTTTAATACCAACATCCTCTAATACATCTCTCAAACGGACGCCTGTCCATTCGGCGCAACCTACGGCTCCAACAGTCCATTGGTTGCCTTTTGCAGGTGGGTTAAATTCTTGCCGACCATTGCCCCCGCATTCAAGAGTAATCTGATAACGCACATTTTCAAATCGCGTTTTTAATTCCTGAAGAGCATAAGTCTTCGTTCTGGATACCGCTTCTCCGTCAATAGTAAGTTTCCAAGTGTCTGCATTTATATTGGTAGGAACCAACCCATTGTTACGAACAAAAAATAAATCTGCAGGTGTAACCAAATCCTTGAGAAGGTGTGCTGGAGTCTCAGCATTTATAGGCCTGTCATTCAATACACGCATGCCGGGGTGCTTTCCTTCAATTTGAGACAACAAACTTTTAAGTTGAGCGTGTTGGTTTAAATTCAAACTAGAACTCCCATTCAGAAGATGCGCCCCAATGGCCAGTTGTATTGCGGAAAGACTTGAGTTTTTAAGAAAACGTCGCCGCCCTTGCATCAATGCCCTACTCCGCTCATTTCTCTCTTCTGATGAATTGCCTGTTTTTTTTATTTCCTTTGGCCTTTTCATATCCATTTATATTTACTTGGACGGTAAATCATTAGGTTGCACACGATCATATTGATTTTTTTCAAAGTCTGTTTGTCCGAATCCCAGACTACTTTGAACCAGAAAGTTATGTGGATATTTTTCTACACCCGGAAATCCCAGTTTGATATCCTTTCCTTCATAAGGCAGATAGGCTGTACCAAACAGATAATCCCAGACAGCCAGCGTTAGCGCAAAATTAATTCCATATCTTTTGTCTTCTGGCAGTTCAAATGAATGATGCCAAATATGTAATTCCGGACTGTTGAAAATATATTTCATGAATGGTCCCAGAATAAATGCGCCTACAATTATACACCCCAGAAATGTAGCTATTTGAACCATCAGTTCAGGATCAGTTAACAGATTGACATCAAGTAAACCATTGGCGATGACAATTCCGATCAAGCCACCAACAATTCCCCCTGTGACCTTTCCATTCACCGAGATATTCGCATGATTATAATGACCCCATGCCAGCGCAAATATGTGGATCACGAAAAAATCATAAAGACCGATACCCAGTAAAGCGAGTGGAACATATTCAATAGATCGATATACAATATTCTCCATCCAATGATATCTTAAATGCGCTGCAAAACCCATTTCCTCAACCGAATGATGCACCTTATGAAATTCCCATAATTTGTCGCTTTTGTGAAGCAATCTATGGACCCACCACTGGACAAAATCTCTCACAACAAATCCAATAATCAAAATGGACCAGTATGGAAGTGTTCTTAATGGGTTGTTGGCTTGCAAATCGAAACCTCCGGATATTGTTTTTATGCCGTCATTGAAAAAGTTTACAACTACATCTGATGCCGCATTGTATATTATCAATGAAAAAAGAAAGAAGTTGAAGAACATGTAAAAGACATCCAACCAGAAATCTTTTCGCCATAATTTTTGATCCTTCCGCCAGGGCATGATTATTTCCAGAATAAAAAATGCCACAGATACAAGTATCAACCAATAGAAGTAAGAATTCCAGGAAGGGTTTGTTATATCATTCCAAAGATATCCTGCATATCCTTTATATCCATTTACAAATATTTCCCAATAATTATCCATTGTTATTAACCATTTCTTGTTTGAGTTTACTTAAAATTCTATCATTTTCCGCAGGGGCAGAAATTTGCCTGATCATCTTTGGATTTGTTGCATACCTTGCAGACCACTCAATCCATGAACCATCATAATTTTTAACCTTATTATTACCTAAGATATATTTTAATGCAAAAAATGTATGTGAGGATCTGGCTCCAGATTGGCAAAAGAGTATCATTTCACCATAGGGATCTATGCCATCCTTTTCCAGCTCATGAATTATATCTTTTTTTGACTTAAAGCCAAATGGTTCTTCATAGGACTGAAGTCTTGTCCAATGAATATGCTTGGCAGTAGGTATTGTTCCATTAATCACTGCACCGCTCTTCCAGTGCACAACTTTGCCTTTATTAACAAATGGTTCCCCAGAATATTCTTCACTACTCCTCGTATCGATAATTTGTATGTCTTCATCTTGAACAGCCCGCAACACATCTTCGATCTCTGCCAATTGGCTCATTGGGTTATCACCAGTAGGGAATTTATACTTGCCAGGGATTGGCATGTCCTTAATCATAGTGTCCAGAGGATAATACTCAGACCAGGCTTTTTTACCCCCGTCCATTATAAAAACCGATGGGTGCCCATAGCATTTTAAGATCCAAAAAAATCGACAGGCATCCACATTGGTCTGTTCACCATATAATATTAATGTATCATTGGCTTGAACTGCCATGCGTTGCAACAGACTTTCAATATGCGATTTGGAAGCCATCATACCGTCTAAGACATGGGTTGTATCAGCATAGTCCTTGCGCTCAAGTAGATAAGCATTGTTTAGATGGCCTTTTATATACTGCTCATAGTTACTCAGTTCAATTATTTTAACGCCTTTACTTGTAGATAGTAAATCCTGCACCTCATCAGGATTCAATAAGTATGGGGAGGTCTTCTCTGTAGTTTCGGTTAGGCTACAGGAAGAAATAAATAGCGTAATTAATATAATGAACCCGCGCACAATCTTAAAGGTACAATTGTCCTGTGATTTTAATGTAACCGAAGTTACCGTGCCTTGTTTGAAATCCTTGTGATTAGCAGTTTAACAATGATATGCCGGTTTCTGAAGTCTGAACAAAGTTGTTATATTCTAATTGTAAGTCTGAGTCAAACGCACAATCTTCGTATACTTGTAAAGCATCCAGGATCAATTCAAACGAGCTTTTTAATGTTAAGCAATTCTCCATGGATGGGTCAATTGTATAGGCTATCAATGCTTGATTATTGGACTCGATTTCAGATGACAACAACTCCATAAAATTAACATCCTCGCAGTTAACTTCATCACTGCTACAAGATATACAGAGGACGACAAGGACAGCTCCGAGCAGAAATAAGTTTTTCATGTGTTAAGTTTTAATCCGTATAAATGCCTCGCAATCTGCGGTTATTTGAACGCATTCAATCCTGTTACATCCATACCAGTAATCAACAAATGTATATCATGCGTACCTTCATAAGTAAGTACCGTCTCCAAATTCATCATATGCCTCATGATTGGATATTCATTGGTTATACCCATCCCGCCATGAATTTGTCTAGCCTCTCTAGCCACCTCCAATGCCATATGAACATTGTTGCGCTTAGCCATGCTTATTTGTGCAGGTGTTGCATTGCCCTCATTAGCAAGGCTTCCCAATCGCCAGACCAACAACTGCGCCTTGGTAATTTCGGTGATCATCTCAGCCAACTTCTTTTGTGTCAATTGAAACTGTCCGATTGGTTTATCAAACTGAATTCGTTCTTTACTATATCTCAATGCTGAGTCGTAACAATCTAAAGCAGCTCCAATTGCTCCCCATGCTATGCCATATCTTGCTTTGGACAAACATGATAAAGGCCCTTTCAAACCAACAACACCTGGAAGAATGTTTTTCTTTGGGACACGGACGTCTTCGAATACAAGTTCTCCGGTTATACTCGCTCGCAAAGACCATTTACCATGTATCTTCGGCGCACTGAAACCCGGCATATCTTTTTCAAAAATCAGGCCTTGAATTTTACCTTCAGGATTACGTGCCCAAACAACTGCAATATCTGCAACAGGAGAATTGGTAATCCACATTTTTGATCCATTCAAAATTACATGATCCCCATCATCCACAAAATGTGTAAGCATACCACTGGGATTAGAACCGTGATCAGGTTCTGTTAATCCGAAACAACCAATATACTCGCCCGAGCCCAGTTTTGGGAGAAAATGTTGCTTCTGCTCTTCGCTACCAAATCTAAAAATAGGATACATCACCAGTGAACCCTGAACCGATGCCATACTTCGAATACCAGAATCCCCTCTCTCTAACTCTTGCATGATGACGCCGTAAGCGATTTCATCCATGCCGCCTCCGCCATATTCAACAGGTAAACTAGGTCCAAAAGCACCAATATCCGCTAATCCTTTAAATAGGTGATGTGGACATTCGGCTTTTTCAGTATAATCTTCAATAATGGGAGAAACTTCTTTTTTAACCCAATCTCTGACAGCATCCCTTGCCAATATATGATCTTCGGATAATAAGTCATCTACTCCATAATAATCGTGATGCTGGTATTGATCTGTCTTCACGCTCTTGTGTACCCCGTTCTCTTGCATATTTGATTTCATTTATAGTTCAAAGTTATCCAAACTACTGCACAAATAGTGGAATTTAAAGGTAAAACCATTGTCAAAATTTAATGTTGAAATGGAAATGTTGTGATTCTACTTATCACCAGTTTGAATTCTTATTTTTAGCTATCAATACTATTATATGAAAACAAGGGTTTCGATACAGGGTTTAAAGTTTTTCGCATATCACGGGTTTTATGATGAAGAGCGTAAAAAGGGCAATGACTTTACCTGTGATG
This sequence comes from Saprospiraceae bacterium, assembly GCA_013002625.1. Taxonomy (GTDB): domain Bacteria; phylum Bacteroidota; class Bacteroidia; order Chitinophagales; family Saprospiraceae; genus RFSX01. Next base: position 56,077 of record JABDJE010000319.1, read on the forward strand.
TTGAAGTTGAATTAAAAAGTTTTGATTCTCTGGATGACAATATTTATGACACGGTCAATTATGAGGATATCTATACGATTGTTCAGGATGAGATGCAACAAACAAAAAAACTTATTGAGACAGTGGCATATTGCATTATGACAAGAATTCGGGAACTTGAAAACGTGACAGCTGCAACGGTTAAAATCAAAAAGCACAATCCTCCAATTAATGGGAAAGTTGAACAGGCTGTGGTAGAAATGAAGTTTTAGTCTATGTCATACTTCCAAGTAAATATCGACGCCTGGGTCCGAAAGAACACTTATAATTATTACAAGGATTATGATGATCCATACTTTAATTTCACGGTCAATGTTGATGTCTCAAATTTATACCATAAAGCCAAATCAAATAACTTATCCTTTTTCTTGAGTTGCCTTCACACCAGTCTGGTTGCAGCAAATAGAATTGAAAACTTCAAGATGCGTATTGAAGAAGGTAAGCTAATTCAATATGATATTATTAATGGGGGCTCTACCGTTCTGTATGATGATGGTAGTTTTGGTTTTGCGTATTATTCCTTTAAAGAGGATATTTTCGACTTTGTAAGAGGAGGAATGGCCGAAATTGAAGAGAGAAAAAAAACCAAATCATTTTTACCCAATGAAAAAGGGGATCATTCCAATTTAATCTATTTTTCATCAATACCCTGGTTTAGTTTTACAAGCACCAAACATGCCAATCATCACACCATCAACAAATCAATTCCAAGAATCAGTTTTGGAAAATACTTCAAGCACAATGATGTTTTACTCATGCCGATGTCGATTGAAGCCAATCATGCCATAATGGATGGCTATCATTTTAGCTTATTTCTTGAGGAATTTGATAAAACAATTTCTTCATTGAATTGATGATTTTTTATTTTTAAAAGACCTCATACCCAACACACGTCCAATGGCTAAGGTAAAAATTTGCTGTATTGCCAATATAGAGGAAGCCAGGCTGGCTTTAAAGTATGGTGCGTATGCAATTGGTTTGGTTGGGCCAATGCCCAGTGGTCCTGGTCCCATCAGTCCCGTTGAAGCGGGGAATATAGTGTCTCAACTACCTTCAAATACAAATACCTTCTACCTAACCAGTAAGGTAACCCTCGAAGAAATATTGATCGAATATCAAGTTGTGAAGTCTTCCCATATACAGTTAACGGATGCGACATCATCAACTGTTAGGAAAGAGCTCAAGTTGGTCTACCCCAGGCTTGAAGTTGTTCAAGTGATACATGTAGTTGACGATACTTCAATAGCTGAAGCACGAGAGGCTGCCAAAACCTCTGATGCGTTACTCTTAGACAGTGGCGCACCTGACAAACTTATTAAAGAACTTGGAGGAACTGGACGGACGCATAATTGGGAGATCAGTCAACAAATAGTTAATACCGTTAAGCTCCCTGTCTACCTGGCAGGGGGACTTAAAAACACCAATGTCGCCAAAGCTGTAAAAAAGGTAACACCTTATGCAGTGGACCTCTGTTCAGGAGTCCGTACCAACGGCAAACTAGATAGGGCCAAATTGGATTCTTTTTTTAAGGCACTGTCTGTTTAGCAACAGAAGGAATATTATGTCGTTTGTTATTGAATTACTTATCTTGAGTGACACAAGAAGTAAAATCAAATGGTGTCTGAAGATCTGAAAACAAACAAGGAGCTGAACATATATGAAGCACTAATCCCATTGGTATTTTTAATTATTGCGCTTGCGACCAATGTATTTATTTATGGTGATGATGGTTTGAGTGGATCCAATCAGTTTATCCTCTTGTTATCAGGTGCCGTGGCTGCAATAGTTGGATTTGCTAACAAGGTGCGTTACAAGGAAATGATTGATGCTGTAGCTTCTAATTTTAAAACAACTACAGGCGCCTTTATTATTCTATTGCTAGTGGGTGCATTGACCGGTACATGGTTGTTGAGTGGCATTATCCCTGCTATGGTGTATTACGGGTTATTAATATTAAAGCCTGCTATTTTTCTGCCTGCCACACTAATTATTTGTATTCTGATTTCGCTGGCTACAGGGAGTTCTTGGACAACCTCCGCAACAGTAGGTATCGCACTGATTGGAATTGGAGCAGCAAATGGAATTCCTGCGGGGATGACTGCTGGTGCAGTATTGTCAGGGGCTTATTTTGGAGATAAAATGTCGCCTTTATCTGATACCACAAATCTGGCTGCAGTAATGGCAGATGCTGATTTGTTTACACATATTCGATACATGAGCATTACGACAATTCCATCCATTTCTATTGCACTCATTGTATTCGTAATGCTCAGTTTTACAGTCGACCCAAATGGAGCTGCAGATACAGCGTCGCTTCTAATTTCAATCAAAGAAAGCTTTAATATCAATCCTCTATTATTCCTTGTTCCAATTGCCGTAATTTATATGATCATTAAGAAAACCAAACCGATAATTGCATTGCTTATTGG
>JABDJE010000300.1 GCA_013002625.1 Saprospiraceae bacterium
TTTCGCAACGCCTGGTGGAATGGCATTGATTATATTTTGAACTGTTTGATAATGCGGATCACCACCATAGGGTTCATAGGTGTCGTAATCTGCAGCCAAAATCATGTAGACATAATAAGTCAACAAAGAGCTTAATTGATCAATATAGGTGTTGTAGCTGTTTTGAAGAGGTTGTAGTTCACGATAAGTGAAAGTAACATCCTTATCTACAAAGTTCAGCACCTGTGTTTTGTAATTGCTGTTGTAAACCGGTCTTGAAGTTTGTATGAAGAAGTCAGCTCTAAAGGAAGTATTGCTGAGCTCTTCTGTTATGGTGACATTGATATTTCCTTCAATTTTTTCAAAATCCTCAAACTCATCATCCGTCCATCTGGTGTTGTTGATAAGTTCATACATGTCTCGTTCTAAGGTTTCAAATACCCTTGGATCTACCAATTGCAGTCTTGGTGCCTTTACCTGGACATTCAAATTTAATTCCTGTCCGATTGATTTAATCGATGTAAGTGTAAATAAAAGACAGCAGATTAGATACTTCATATAGTACTTGAGATTATTTTATAGATAAATTTCAACCAAAGTATTAACGATATCTTCGGCAACTTCATTTTTAGATTTTAAATCAAATTCGGTTTTTTCTTCAGATTTATGAAAAAGGGTCACTTTATTTGTGTTACCCCCAAAGCCTGCTCCTTTATCTTTCAATGAATTCAAGACCACGAGGTCGAAGTTTTTCTTGATTAATTTCTTCTTGGCATTGGACTCTTCATTCTGTGTTTCCAAAGCAAATCCGATATGAATTTGACCCTCACGTTTTTCTTTCCCCAGGCTTAAAGCAATGTCTATATTCTTCACCAGTTCAATAGACATGCTATCATCCGCTTTTTTAATTTTTTCATCAGCGATATGTTTTACTTTATAGTCGGCAACTGCAGCCGCAAAAATTGCTACATCACAATCCTGATGTAAAATTTTGGCTTGTTCATACATCTCCTGTCCGGATTGTACCCTGATGATATTAATTCGATTGTCTGAAGAATTCAGCTGACTTGGTCCAAGAATGAGTTTGACGTCTGCATTGCGCCGAGCACAGGCCTCAGCTAGGGCCATCCCCATTTTACCACTGCTTCGATTCCCAATAAAACGAACGGGATCGATGGATTCATAAGTCGGTCCAGCTGTGATAAGTACAGTTTTGCCTTTTAGGTCTTCAGATTGCTGAAAAAAAAAATTGAGCGTTTCTACGATATGCTCTGGTTCTGCCATTCGACCTTTTCCGGTTAAACCACTGGCTAGTTCACCGTCCTCAACATCGATCAATTTATTGCCATAACCAATGAGTGTTTCGATATTCTTTTGATTAGCAGGATGCAACCACATATCTCTGTCCATTGCTGGTGCAAAGAATACTGGGCATTTGGCAGAGAGATAGACAGCCGTAACGATATTGTCACAATTGGCATTCGCCATTTTAGAAATAGTCGTGGCTGTTGCAGGAGCGACCAACATAACATCTGCCCATAAGCCCAATTCAACATGATTGTTCCATGCCTCATTATCGATTATTTCGGAATAGACCGAATGCTTACTCAATGTTGACAAAGTCAGCGGACTTATAAATTGGGTAGCAGCTGGTGTCATTAATACACGGACTTCTGCACCTTCTTTAATAAATAATCTGGTCAGTACAGCAGCTTTGTATGCAGCAATACTACCTGAAATAGCGAGCAGTATTTTTTTGTCTTTTAAAGACATCTGATTGGATTAGTCCTCTTCAGAAACATCCTCGTGTCTCTGTCTGTATTCTAAGTTGCCATCAAGGAATTCATTCATGGCAATTATAGACGGATTTGGTAGTTTTTCATAAAACTTTGAAATCTCGATTTGCTCCTTATTTTCCTGAATTTCTTCAATAGTTTCTGAAGTGATTGCAAATTCGTCCAACTTGGAGTGGAGTTCTTGCTTGATCTCAACATTTAATTGCTTAGCGCGACTGGTAATGACAGACAATGCTTCATAAACATTGTTAGTCTTTGCTATCAATTCCTTGATGCTTCGTGCTTTTGTGTTTGGATCAATACTTTGAACCTTATTCTTGATATCCGTCATCGGTAAATCTTTTTAATTCTACTTTACAGTTTTCAATTATTGTGTTTACTTCCGAAACCCTTTCAGACTCCGGATATTTTTTGAGGAACTTATCACATTGTTCTATGGTCTCTTCTAGTCGTTCCTTTGTTTTTTCATATATACTATTTCTGGCAAGGTTGTAACTTCCTTTAGCTATCAAAAACCGTACTTCTTCTGCACGTTTTGTTTCAGGAAAGTCCTTTAACATATTTTCCATTGCCCGAACCGCTGAGTTATAATCTTCCAGTTGAAAATATAATTTGCCGGTTTCAAATGCTTTCCTTTCCAGTTTTAATCTCATCTCGTCTATCAAAGCATTGCACTCATCAACACGCGGAGAATTTGGAAAAGTATTTATAAAACTTTGCAATTCATTAATGGCATCGTTCGAAGGTGTCTGGTCCAATTTATAACTCGGCGACATTTGATAATTTGAATAGGCCGACATAAATGCCATTTCCTCCTTCAAGGGGCTATTGTAAAATGTCTTAGTGAAATTGTTGAAATAATGCGCAGCCAAAATGTATTGATCCTGGTAGTAATAAGTGTACGCATATTTATAAAACAGTTCCTCAGCTTCTTTCTTGCCTCGGTAGAAAGGTATGATGAGCTCATATAAGGTCTGAGCCTTCAAATAATCCTCTTCTTCATAGTATTTATCGGCAGCTGATAATATTTTAGTAGGGTCATTACTGGAACGCACCTCCTCAAACTGAGACTTACATGCGCCAAGGCCAATGATAACGGCTAAAAATATAATCTGATACCTAAATTTCATAAGGGGACAAAAGTAGATGATTTTCAGGGATTAAACAATGTTTTACAGGCTGTTATTGCCTAAGGTACTGTTAAAGAAAAACATGGGTTTGCGGGGGTTTGGAATGATTTAGAAGGCTTTAATAACATATTTCTGAAGCGCATCGGCTATTTGACGATCATTTGTCAATCTTGGAACCTTGTTTTGACCACCAAGTTTACCCTGGCTTTTCATAAATGATCTAAACGCATCCTTTTCTAAAGGCCTTATTTTTAAATGTCTGAGAACATTTCCATTAATGAGATCATCATAATAAATATTCTGATCTCGCATGGCCTTGTCCAGGGCTTTTTCAATCGGCTCCAGCTGTTCGGGAAGTACATCGAATTCGACAAACCATTCATGGTATGGCAACGCATCATCAGAAGGGTTGATTTGAGGGGCAACAGTAAACTCATTTATTGTGAGTTTGTACTGTGAGGAAACAATATTCATGGCTTCCTCTACTTCTTTTGATATCACATGTTCACCAAAAGCTGAAATGAAGTGTTTGATTCTTCCACTAACAATTACGCGATAGGGACTTTTTGATACAAAGCGAATTGTATCTCCAATATTATAAGCCCATAATCCTGCATTACTGGTAATAATGAGAGCGTAATCTACATTTAGTTCGACATCTTTAAGTGTTAATCGTGTCGGATGGGTGTCGTGAATGTTTTGTGCTTCCACAAATTCAAAGAACATTCCAGCATTCGTATTGAGCAAAAGTCCTTCCTTATCCAAAGTATCCTGAAATGCAATAAATCCTTCAGAAGCGGGATAAGTCTCTAGCGTGTCTACGCCCGTGCCGTGCAATTTTTCCAAGATAGGTTGATACGGTTTGTAATTAACCCCACCATGGATGAATAATTTCAGATTTGGGAATATTTCACGCATTGTAGATTTCCCCGATCGTATTTGAAGGCGTTCATAATACATCTGAACCCAGGGCGGAATGCCACTGATCAGCGACATGTCTTCCAAATAGGTTTCGTCGACTATCTTATCCAACTTGGGCTCCCATTCTTCAATACAATTGGTTTGATAGCTAGGCAGTTGGTTGGGTCTTACCCAGGCTGGAACTTCATGGTTAACGATACCTGACAAGCGTCCTGTAGCTATACCTCCTTTATCCTCCAATTCCGGTGATCCGGATAGGAAAATCATTTTTCCAGAGAATACATTTTTTCTTGTAATTGCAATATAATTCAGGATGGTATTGCGTGCAGTTTTGATGTGGAACTTGATGCTTTCCTGACTGATTGGGATATATTTTACGCCAGAAGTGGTGCCAGAAGTTTTGCCGAAATATTTAGGTTTGCCAGGCCAAAGAATATTTGATCGACCCTCAATAATTCCTTCAACATAAGGTTTTAAATCTTCATAATTACGAATGGGCACTTTTTTTTGAAATGCAGGAATCGTGTCAATAGATGTGAATTCATGATCTTGTCCAAACTTTGTCTGGCCGCCTTTTTCAATGAGATACTTGAACCATTTGTTCTGGTCTGAAATGGCATTGGAGGCCATTTTACCAATGGCTTTTTTTTGCGTTTTGGCAAATTGAAATATGATCCAATTTTTAATGGACATCAAGTTAAATTTCCTTGATATAATTACCCCAGACCCATCCTTCCTGTTCTGCATATTTAATTTTACACCATCTGCCAGGTAGCCCCTCAAGGTAAAAAACCTGACTGTCAAAAAAGAGTACTTCAACTTCGGAATTGGCAGGTATCTTCATGAGGATTTCGGAAGAAAGGCTGGGTTTATCTCTCATATTCAAGGTCTGACTATCTATAATGACAATTCCTCTTTTGGAAGTGAAACTAGTTTTACCAAAGTTTTCAAGTTGTGCTTGCAGCTCCTGGATAATTGAATCTTTTTGTATGATCAGAGTTTCACAAGGCACCTCATCAGTTCCCGGCATTTTAGAGAAAATATTCCTGATCACATTTGCCGGACTTTCTTTCAATATAATTGAACTGATAAGCCATACAGATATGAGCCCAAAGATGACAAAGTAGAGCCATCTAAAAATCGTATTGCCGGTTTTTTCACCATATCTTTTCCGCGCCATACCCAAAAATAGGTATTGGTTTGAAATTATAAAAGTCTAGGACACGAGTAGTTATGTCCAATCCCAATATATCAAATCCCAGGATCTGTTTTTTTCATCCATATATCTTTCAAGAAGTTTGAACCCTTGATTTCTATGCGCCTTGATTGATCGTGTATTGATAGGATCCACTTCGGTAATGCAACATGCAAAATCGGATGACATTGTGACTTTTAATTGATCATACAATCCATAGAATACGCCCTTCCCTCTGTAGGCTTTGGATACACAAACCTGTCCCATTATAAAGTACTTTTTTAGTTCAAGCCTTTTGGTCAAGGCTTTATCTATTTGGTTAAACATGGGTATGAGTATTTCAATTTGGTCTCTGAATTCCGGCAACATGACCAATGCATAACCAATAACTTTTTCGTCCGCCAGGGCAACAGCATGCGGGTATTCGGAATTCATTTCTTTCAGTAATCTGAAATCATGTTCAACGGTTACAAAACCCTGGGATTGCTTTTCTTCTGAATTTAAAACACCAGGCAGATTTCGCTGTTGCAGATCAAGAATCTGATGGAGTTGTTGATCTGTTTTTGCTATGGTATAATGTATGTCCATAAAAAAAGGATTGCCTCATAAGAGACAATCCTAAATATAGTTGCAAATTTTAAATCTTGCTTAGTTCCCTTCTGAAACTGGTGTAGGGAATTGATCGAATACCTGATCACCAGGTCTATCAAGAGGTAAATCTCCTAATCGACCATATCTTCTCATATCGATCCATCTGTGACCTTCACCAAACAACGAATATCTTCTTTGGTGTAGCATTTCATCGACTAAAGATGCATCGTCCATAGCACCCGCATAATCTCCAAGACCCGCTGCATTTCTGATTACATTAAGCGCTGCAACAGCCTCGCCGTTATTGGTACCAATATTGGCTTCAGCATAAAGAAGAATAAGTTCTTCATTTCTAATCATAGCGATCGGATCAACATCTGAACTGTAAATCTGTACCTGATGCGTCGCCGATAAATCATCGATTGAAACAGGTGTTCCCAAATCAACAACTTTTCCAAGTCTTGCATCACCAGCTTCAGCGTCAGCGACAAAGCTTGGGTGTGCCATATAAAGATCCTGGTTAGGAACAAAGAATACAGGGTTACGTGTGTCATTACCTCCTGTACCGAAAGCATGACTTACACCCATGTCCAGGTCGCCATTTAAATCGAAGAATGAATTAGACAATGCAGAAAGACAACCCGCTGCATTACCTCTGTACATTTCAACTCTTGCTTTTAGGGCTTGAGCAAACTGTGCTAAACCGGCAGGTGTACTGAATCCATCGTATCCGCTTGATAAGTTGAAAGCCAAAGTAGCTCCACCAGCATTGAAATCAGATGTTGCTTCATCCAATAAGGCTGATATTGCAGCCAACGCTGGATCGTAATCTAGAAAAGCGCCTGGATTATCAGGATCTCTGGTATCAATTCTGATACCGTTGTTGTACTGCTTGTTTGCTAATTTGAGTAATTCATAAGCTCTAACAAGTTTTGTAAACCCTACATATCCATTGATTTCTTCTTGAGTCAGAGATGCAACGGTATTGGCAACAGCTTCTTCTAATACGTAGGCATTTCTAATTGCTCTGTATCCAGCTGCGAAAGTACGTGTGGTTAAGAATCCGTTGTTGTCAAGGAATCCATCTCCAGCACCAGCTCCCAGCAATTCACCAGTATATCGAGGGTCAGTACCATTTAAATCATAATAGTCACGACCGACAATTGATGTAGTATTATAATAGAACCCGAGGTCATTACGCATAACAGATTCCACACCACTCGCAAGTAGCAGTAAATCAGCTTCCGTAGCACCGTCAACCAGGCTTTCCAACGTTGGACCATTCGGGTTCGGAATGGCTTCGTTCTCGCAGGAAGTAATTCCTACGAATAGACCCAGTATCATTAAGTATTTATAATTGATAAAAAACTTTTTCATGATATTAAATTTTCAATGATTAGAAAGTAGCAGTTACGTGGAAATTCATTCTCTTAGATGAAGGGAATGGCGTAACCTCTATTGAATTTGCTAAAACATTTCCACCAAAGTTAGATACTTCAGGGTCATAACTGTTGTAATCAAATATATTGATCAGGTTTCTACCTGAAACACCGATTCTAAGATCGCATGCATTTGACAACTTTTCTCTGGTGATTGTATAGTATACACCTACTTCTCTCAATCTGATGTAAGATGCATCTTCAATCCATGGACCTGCATTACCGGCAAACCACTCTGAAGTTCTGTAATCACCATTACCTAATGTTCCTGAAGGGTCCAAAGTAGTGTCGTCATAATCCCAAGTCATACCTGCTAAATCCCAAAGTAATGTACTTAGGTTAACACCATCACCACCTTTTTTCCAATGAAAAACAAATCCCATATCCCAGTTACCAACTTTGATTGAGTTCACCCAACCAAGGTTAAAGTCAGCTTCAGCATTTCCGTATACTGCAAAACCATCACCATCAGGATCTAATTCTGCTACATCATCTGCCTTAACTGTACCTACGATTTGAGTGGCACTTTTACCTTCTTCGATTCTGTACTGACCTAGACTTGCGGCAAAACCACCAAGGTTAAATGCTGGCACGTCCAATCTTGTAACCTCTGAGGTGTTCTTCCACCAGTTTAATTGAGTATCCCATTGAACCTTGCCCTGAACAGGTGAAAGTCCCAATGAAACTTCAAAACCTGAGTTTGCCAATTCAGCACCGTTTACAACCTGTGTAGTAAAACCAGTTGATGTAGGCACTTGAGCTCTTAATAATACGTCAGTAACAGATTTTCTGTAGTGTGTGAATTCAAGAATAGCTCTATTGTCCAGGAATGTCATATCAAATCCTAATTCCAATTCCTTCTGTCTTTCCGGACCAACTTCAGAATTACCTCTTACAGTACTTGTAACTAGACCAGCATTACTTCCAATGATCGTACCGTTCATGGCATTGAATCTGTCGTTGAAGTTGGCAAATCTACCAGATTCACCATAAGCGACTCTTACTTTTGTTGTATTCAAGAAACCATTGAAGTCCATCATTTCGTGCAGGTTAACGGCAACACTTGCTTTAGGGTAGTAGTAAAGCTTGTCCGCATCACCATTGTTTGATGATTTGTCACCTCTTAATCCAATTGTACCGATGATCTTATCCTGGAAGTTAACTTCCTCCTGAATGAAGAATCCTTTATCGCGCTGCTCACGTCTGTTCTGGAAGACACCCACATTGGCTGCCTGATCAACATTGGTTTGAGCACCGTTCAAGTCTGTTGCCGTTGTAATTACGGTATTCTGATCGAAGCTTTCTGTCGTCAAACCCAACTGAGTTCTGAATGTGATATCATTGTCAGTGTAGAATGAATGAATCAAGAATGCGTTCAAGTTATATACTTCATTAATCGTGTTACCATTAATTGAAACCCCACCTAAACTTGATGGATCTCTAAAGAATGATAATTCCTGAGGGAAAAGTCCAATTGTTTGTAATGTGTATTCATCACGTCCGGCAGTTAGTGCCAATCTAAGATTGTTTCTATCATTTGAGAATAGACGAATATTAGCTCTGATACTATTAAGGAATCTGTTTACATTTTCTCTGTTCGTAATCTTGTTAACAGTTTCAAGCACATTCGAACCTGCAGCACCAGCAGGGAAGTTGCCATTTTCATCCGCAAAGAGATTTTCCCAAGGCGAAGTAAATGCAAGGGCATATCCAATTGTAGTATTTGTATTACCATTATTGAAGAACCCCCTGTCTGCAGTTGAAGTGATATAGTTTGAAGAGAAGCTGATGTCAAACCAGTCGTTGAATTTGTGGTCGATATTAGCTCTTACTGAAGCTTTTTTGTAACCTGTGTTTTCAACAATACCCTCTTCGTCTTTGTACAAACCACTTATATAAAAAGTCGTCTGATCATTACCACCGGAGTAACTTAATTGAGAAGTGGAAAGTAATCCTGAATTATCATATAATGCGGCTTCGTAATCGTTCACACCATTTATGGCCGCTTCTGCTGCAGCATCTTCGCCGAAAATCGTTCTTACCTCATCAACAGTTGACACTCTTTGACCCAATAGTTTTATTGGAGATGTTAATCCGAAGGTTTGGTTGAATTGAACTCTTGGCTCACCGCTTTTTCCTCTTTTGGTAGTGATGATTACAACACCTCCAGCAGCACGAGAACCATAGATGGCTGCTGCAGAAGCACCTTTAAGCACCTCAATGTTTTCAATATCTTCTGTCACAAGATCAGAGATTCTGTTGGAGGCATCATCCTGATTTGTAGAAGTATTGCCACCACCAGCTGCAGCGGAAACAATATTGGTACCTAAAGAAATAGTTGAGTTGTCAACAAAAATACCATCAACGATATACAATGGTTGCTGGTCACCAAATATGGAAGTTACCCCTCTCAGTTTGACTGACATACCACCGCCTGGAGCACCAGAGTTAGATCTGATTTCTGCACCTTTAAGTTTGCCATAAAGTGCACCATCCATTGTGGATTGAGTCGTAATTCCGGCTAATTCCTGAGCGCCTATCGAGGCAACAGAATTGGCCAAATTTGATCTTTTAATACTTGAAGCCAAACCAGTGATGACAACTTCATCAAGTTTGTTTACATCTTCAAGCATGACAATTTGTAAGGAATTATTGTCACTTGATACCTCGACGTCCTGTGTTGCATAACCTATATAGGAAAATTCCAAGGTAGATGCATCGGTGAGTTCAAGTGAAAAATTTCCGTCCAAATCAGTAGAAGCTCCCATAGGGGAACCTTTAACAAGGACCGAAACACCAATTAATGGTGCCCCTTCGCTATCTGTTACTGTACCCGTAACCGAGTACTGTCCGTACAAGGAAGATCCAGCCGCAAATGCCAACAGCATAGCGCAAGTGTAGAGTAGTTTTTTCATAAATAAAGTGTTTTTAATTATAAAAGGTTTCTGCTTAACTAAAGCAAAGTGAACCTTAAGTTAAGAATCTTTGGAATAAGTTAAGATTCTCTTTACAGGATTTTACAAAAGAATTACTTTACCAAACCTGTTTTGTGTAGAATTGTTAACTGAGGCCCGTAGGCTTTCGCAATATTTTCTTCTGTGAAGACTTCATTTGTCTCTCCACAGGCAATTAACCTTTGGTTAAGGAGGATTACTTTATCAAAATAGTTCTGTACTGAAGATAGATCGTGATGGACCACAAGAATAGTTTTACCTTGTTTTGACAGTTCTTTGAGAATATGAATAATTCGTTCTTCTGTCGTTATGTCGACACCTACAAAAGGTTCATCAAGAAAAAATATTTCTGCCTCCTGACATAGGGCCCGTGCTAAGAAAACACGTTGCTGTTGTCCACCAGATAACTTACCAATCTGACGATTGGACAATTCTTCAATGCCTAGTTTTGACATGGCCTCCTGGGCTTTTTGGTGGTCCTCCTTTCCTAATCTATTGAATATGCCTTTATAGGGATAACGGCCCATTAAAACGATATCCAATACTGTCGCCGGAAAGTCCCAGTCGACTTCATCTTTTTGTGGGACATATGCAATTTGCTTTCGGGCATCATGAATTTTATCACCCAACACTTCAATAGATCCGGCGTTGGTGTCAATCAATCCAAGAATCGCCTTGAATAGGGTTGATTTTCCAGCACCATTTGGGCCAATAACGCCATATACACCCCCCGCATCCAAATCGAGATGGATATTGGTAAGTACGCGCTTGTTGCCATAAGACACCGATAAGCCCCTTACTTTTATATGCATATTTTGTATTTGGTTCAATGGCGTCATGCGTTCTTGTTGGATTTTAGAATCATATATAATAAGCCAATGATGAACAGCATGCCTACGCCAATATATGCCAACAAATTGGATGGGCCGGATTGCTTGGCCTCTTCAGGTAAATTTTTTAGCGTGAGTGCATCTACGATGACATCGGTGTTGTGTTTCAACATGGCGTAGTAAGTTGGAGCATGGCTTTCCTCATCGCCAATGGAGTCTGCATAAAGCTCTCCGCCGATAACGATATTATTGTCTTTAGCAATTTGTTCGAGCAATTTTGGATTAATAGTGCTTTCAATAAATACGGCAGGCACCTTGGATGATTGTATAGTCTTGTTAATGCGAATAATATCTGAGGTTTGAGCTTCGGCTTCGGTGGAGATACCCATAATGGCTTCCAGTTTCAAACCATAACGTTTTCCATAATATTCAAAGGCGTCATGTGATGTAATCAGTATGCGTTTTTCTTTTGGTATTTCTTGTATGCGATCAAGGATGTATTTGTCAAGTTCTTCCAGTCTGGCTTTATAATCCTCATAGTTTTTTTGAAATGTTGCGCCGTGTTCTGGAAGAAGTTTAGTTAATGCATTTTTAATGTTCTCAATGTAGATTAATCCATTCTGGATATCCATCCAGGCGTGCGGGTCATATGAATTCTTATAGGTGGTACTTGAAATGGCGGCTACACCATTTGTTACGGTGTCAACGGTGGCCTTTGTTCCTGAGTTTTCAATTAATTCAAGTATCCATCCTTCAAACGTTAGTGCGTTGATAAAAATTAAATCGGCGTCATGAATCATCTGAGCATCCCGTGGGGTGGGTTCATATAAATGTGGGTCTCCACCAATGGGCACAATTAATTGATGTTCGACATGTTCTCCACCAATCTCTTTAGCCATATCCCAGATCATGGAAGCCGATGATACAACTTTTGGTTTTTGGGCAAAACATATTGTTGGTATTAATGCCAACAAGATCAATATCTGCTTTGGATTTTTAATCATGCTTGTTTTTTTATGTAAATGTTTTTTGTCACTTTATATGAAAGTGAGGTGGCTTCTTGATTATTGATTTTCAGTTTGATCGAATGATCAAAATCAACCACATCAATCACCTCTACCTCTGTTCCCAGGCCTATTTCCAGTTGATTTAAATATTGAAGAAAATCTTTATCGTGCTCTTTAACACCGACTACAATTCCTTTTTCGCCTTTTGAAAGTGTAGATAAACCAAACTGATTTCTTAAAGTGAATTTGCCTTCTGCATTGGGAATCGGGTCGCCATGCGGGTCATATTTGGGGTGACCTAAAAAAGCATCCAGTTTCTCAATAAGTGTATCGGATTTGATATGTTCGAGCTGTTCTGCTATATCATGCACTTCTTCCCAGGAAAAATCGAGCTTTTTAGCAAGAAAGACTTCCCACAATCTATGCTTTCTTACAAGTTGTGTAGCCATTTGAATGCCTTTAGAAGTGAGGTAAACACCTTTATATTTTTCGTAGTGAAAATAGTCTTTGTCCGAAAGCCTTTTCAACATATCTGTTACTGAAGCAGCAGATGTATTCAAGTATTTGGCGATGGCGTTGGTGTTGGCAGCACCTTGGTTGCGCTCCGTAATTTTAAATATTGCTTTGATATAATCCTCTTCAGTTTGTGTGGCCATGAACGAATATTTATGCCAAAACTACGGATTTTTAGACTAGCTTAAAAATTAATTTTAGTTATCATAAAACAACTTTGGATAAAATTGTTAAATCGCTGTAGATAATGTTGGGCCTGTATGTTTGGAATCCGTAGAAATCGCCTTACTTTTGCACCTTCAAATTTTAAAACTAAAACTTAACTTAAATGGCACAAAATCTTATCTACTTCATTCCAGCCTTTGGCGTACTTGCATTATTGTACACGATGTGGAAATCTGCATGGGTTGGTAAACAAGAGGTTGGAACTGAAAGAATGGCAAGAATTGCAGCGAATATCGCAGATGGTGCAATGGCATTCTTGAAGGCTGAATATAGAGTTCTATCAATATTTGTTTTGGCAGTAGCCATCTTAATGTTCTGGAGTGGTCAATCAGAAGGATCCTCACCATTGGTAGCCTTATCGTTTGTATTGGGTGCGATCTGTTCTGCATTAGCAGGTTTCATTGGAATGCGTGTGGCAACAAAAGCCAACGTAAGAACAACGAATGCAGCAAGAACAGGATTAGGAAAAGCATTGGAGATCGCGTTTGCAGGTGGTGCAGTAATGGGTCTTGGTGTAGTTGGATTAGGTGTATTGGGATTAGGCTCATTGTTTCTATTATACTCTCAAATGTTTGGCGTTGAGACACAAGAAATGACGACTAAAGTAATTACCATCTTAACTGGATTCTCATTTGGAGCATCTTCTATCGCACTATTTGCAAGAGTAGGAGGTGGTATCTACACC
>JABDJE010000312.1 GCA_013002625.1 Saprospiraceae bacterium
AATTCAATCAATAACAAACCATGCTTTGACACAAAAGGCTTCCACAAGGTCAGATGTTCATACAAACTCGCTTCAACAGTATTGTTGTCTATACGAGCGCCTTTATGTGCAAAGGCTCCCTGTGATGTGCTTGCGATGCCATGATTATCTGAAGGCATTTCAAAGACTCGATTATGATCCAAAAATGTACGTACATTCAATAAATCACTCAAATCAATACCGTAATCCTTATCCAAGGTCTCGGCCAATTGGTTAGGGTTGCTGATATCTCCCCAAATCACCTTAGCCCAAATATCCGCATTGATCAGATTACGTCTCGATATCTCGATTGCGGTTGTGTTATAATCTGCTCCTACAAGAAATAAAGGATGATCTTCCAAATGCTCTCCCCGCAAAGTCTGACCGTCAATAACATTGAATATATGCTCTAAAAAAGCACCGTTTCCGCATCCCATGTCCAGAACACCCTTGGGTTGCTCCGCTAGAGGCTTATTAAAAATTTCAATGAGTATCTCATCCACTTTTTTGAAATATGCGGCATGTGCTCCCCCACTGCCCCATACATTCATTTCTCTATCCACATGTATTTCTTTTTCACCCGGCTTTATGTTTCTTATTTGAGTTGGATCTCCAAAGATGAGTTCATTTAACCATCTCAAAGTAGGGATATAGGAGACCGTCACACCATAAGCTGAAGCTCTTTTCGCAAAGAACAGTCCCTTATCCGTAAACTTGAAGGTGGATCCACTTTGTTCAAACCATCCCAGATCTTTAAAAAAGGACAGCAACTTCTCAAAACTCTCTGCGTCTCTGTGAAATTCTTCAGGTCTGAATGATGCTTCCATAAAGTATTTGTGGAACATACCACTCATTCCTAAGGCCACAATCGATGGCCCGATAAGAATGCCTTCAATATGACTCATTATTTGTTGAATCAAAGGGTCAGAGTTGTCTTTACCAAAGTGATTGGAATATTGCTTGCAAATCAGTTCCCATTTTCGGAAAGGCTCCAATTCAAACTTTCGGTTATGAAAGTTTCCAGAGAACTTCAAGAGTTCGACAACATCTTTATATAAATCACAATTTTTAAATGCTTTCTCAGATAATTCATTAGAACTGATTTCGACTGTGTTGCTTGAGTTGTCAACTCGAATATCAAGCCATCCTTGTGATGCCATTGTATGTAAAGCTACATTTAGATATCCCTCATTGGCATTAAATTCAGCTGCCAGTGAACTTAAACTGACATTTTTATGCTTTAAGATATAATCCAATACGCCTTTATCATATAATTCGTAGGCGGATGGTGCCGTTACAATTCCATCAAGGTGACGGAATAATATGGATCGCAATTCGGATTTCTCTCTTTTGGTAAGCATCTCTAAAATTTATTCGAATATAGAAAATCAAATGGTTCAATTCACTGTTCCAATTATATCTTTTGGAGATAGATTACAATCACAGGAAGCAATAAACATTAAGATAGAATTTACAATAAAAGAAATGTAAACTCCTCTAATTGAGATACATTTGCACAAAATTCATTATATGAAGATCACAATCGTAGGGACAGGTTATGTAGGATTGGTTAGTGGAACCTGTTTTGCAGAAACCGGTAATTCAGTGACTTGTGTGGATATCGATGAAGCCAAAGTTGAAAAAATGAAAAATGGAATCATCCCTATTTATGAACCTGGATTAGAGGTAATTTTTTCCAGGAATATTGAGCAAGGAAGATTAACATTTACAACAGACTTAAAGGAAGGAATTGAAAACTCAGAAATCATCTTTCTTGCATTGCCAACACCTCCAGGAGCAGATGGTGCAGCCGATCTCAAATACGTATTAAAAGTTGCTGATGATTTGTCTAAAATGATCACGGATTATAAAGTCATCGTAGATAAGAGTACTGTTCCAGTTGGGACTGGAGATAAGGTCCATAATATGTTAAAACAAAACCTGGATGAGTCCTTATTTGATGTTGTATCCAACCCTGAATTTCTAAGAGAAGGCGCGGCAGTAGTAGATTTTATGAAACCTGAGCGCGTTGTGATTGGCGTCTCTACAGATCGGGCTAAAGAGAAAATGCAGCGACTTTATGAGCCATTTGTTCGTCAAGGTAATCCTATCATTTTCATGGATGTGCGTTCAGCAGAAATGACAAAATATGCTGCGAATGCATTTTTGGCTACCAAAATTACTT
Organism: Saprospiraceae bacterium; assembly: GCA_013002625.1. GTDB lineage: Bacteria > Bacteroidota > Bacteroidia > Chitinophagales > Saprospiraceae > RFSX01. The sequence continues at coordinate 2,204 of JABDJE010000312.1, forward strand.
TCATGAATGAAGTTGCCAACTTGTGCGAGAAGCTTGGTGCTGATGTAGATAATGTCAGAAGGGGAATCGGCACTGATTCCAGAATCGGAAAGCGATTTTTGTTCCCAGGTGTTGGTTATGGGGGTTCATGTTTTCCAAAGGATGTCCAAGCTTTATATAATACGGCCAAAGAAAATGACTATGAATTCAGTATTCTCAAATCTGTGATGACAGTAAACAGTTCTCAAAAACTAAAAATTGCTGACAGACTAATTCAAGATATTGGCCCTGATCTAACTGGTAAGAAAATAGCCATATGGGGACTGGCTTTCAAGCCCAATACAGATGATATCCGCGAAGCTCCTGCATTATATACTATTGATAAATTATTAAAACACGGTGCTACGATAAAGGCTTATGATCCAGAGGCTATGTCAAACATTAAAGATATATATGGAGATAGTGTTGAACTTGCCCCTGATATGTATACTGCTCTGGCAGGGTGTGATGCCTTGGCCATAATGACCGAATGGAATGTGTTTAGGACACCTGATTTTGAAATAATAAAAGATAAGCTCAATAGTCATGCAATATATGATGGACGAAACCTCTATGATATTTTGACTATGGAAAAATTGGGATTTAACTATATTTCCATTGGAAGGAAAGAAATTAGAATTTTGAATGACTGATAAAAAACGTGTTTTAATAACTGGCGCAGCCGGATTCTTAGGTTCGCACCTATGCGATAAGTTTTTGAACCATGGCTATTCTGTCATTGGAATGGATAATTTCCTCACTGGTTCCCTTGATAATATCAAGCACTTAAGTTCAAATACGGACTTTGAATTCATTAAACACGATGTTACAGGCTATATTGATTTTAGTGGGAAGCTTGACTATATTCTTCATTTTGCCTCTCCAGCCAGTCCAATTGACTATCTGAAGATGCCCATTCAAACAATGAAGGTCGGTTCATTGGGTACCCATAATTTATTAGGATTGGCAAAAGCTAAAAATGCTAGAATTTTAGTTGCCTCTACATCTGAGGTATATGGCGATCCAAATGTACACCCACAACCTGAAGACTATTGGGGCAATGTGAATCCTATAGGTCCAAGAGGAGTTTACGATGAGGCAAAGAGGTTCATGGAAGCCATTACGATGGCTTATCACAACTTCCATGGGATTGAAACCCGAATTGTCAGGATTTTTAATACTTATGGACCACGAATGCGTATCAAAGATGGCCGTGCTTTACCCAATTTTTTCTGTCAGGCCATCGAAGGGCAGGATATAACTGTGTATGGAGACGGGTCTCAAACAAGATCATTTTGTTTTGTTGATGACCTTATAGAAGGCATTTACCGTTTATTGTTATCAGATTACCATTATCCCGTTAATATTGGCAATCCACATGAGGTTACGATCAAGGAAGCTGCTGAAGAAGTAATTTCAATAACGAAGACGTCGTCGAAAATTGTTTTTCAGGAATTGCCAACGGATGACCCAAAAGTCAGACAACCTGATATTACAAAAGCCAAAGAAATTCTTGATTGGAGTCCTGAAGTACATAGAAGTGAAGGTTTCAGGATAACATTTGATTACTTCAAAAGTGTGCTAAAGGCTTAGTTATTCCCCTGGCAAACATCTATTTCAATGTTCAATTCTGTACCAACCTGCACCTCAAATCCAGGCAGCAATTCTATTGTATTGCCCGCTTTAAAAGAATTACTTCCGCCTAGCATTGTGGCTTCAGCTGATAACATAGTTTCGGCATGCAAGGTACTGTCGATAATAGTCCCTGTAACCATAAGTGTATCGCCGGTACATTGGGGTAGTTGAGATGAAGGTAAATAACTAAAATCCATATTGAAGTCATCCTGGCTCCAACGATCATCCCATTCTATGTAATATTTGGTCCCGGCAGCCACTGCAAAGTCAATGATTTCAGATGCATAGTTAGAGCCACTGCCCATATCACAATCATCATCACTGAATGCCTGATAACTTAAATTTCCGCAAGTGCCTGTATGTATCCACACACGTGTATCTTCGCCTTCCCCACACGAGGCGAGGGATATAGTACCATCCTGATTAGGTGTGAAATAAAACCAGTCTGCATGCATGGCATTGGGCATCGATGCCCCATTCCCACTG
>JABDJE010000032.1 GCA_013002625.1 Saprospiraceae bacterium
GGATAATGATATCAAATGTGTCACGGATTTCACATCCGGCTTCAGTTGTAAATACTATTTGATATAAAGTATCTGACAATATATTCGTTAGTTCGAATGTATTGCCGGTTGCTAATACCATTTCATCCATGGTCATCCAGGTAACAGAATCTACAGAATTCAATTCAACGGTATAATCATCACCAAGGCAAACTACAATATTGTCAACCGGATCTAAGTCTGGCATTGGAAGCGATAAAGTTGTGAAATCAAGTGTATCCGTTATTGAGCAACCTTCTTCGCTAATGACTGTAATAACAATACTTGGATATTGCTGGATATCCTCCACAATTATAGCATTTCCCAGATTGAGAATGTTGCCATCGAGATCTGTCCAGACCACAGAGTCTGGTGTGCTCACATTGACAATTGTTGATTCACCAAAACACACATCCAGTTCGGTTGAATCTATAATTTCAAATGAAGGATCATCATAAGTGTTTACTGTAATCATGTCGCTGCCTGGGCATCCAAACTGATTGTAGGCTGTCACTATAACAGTTACAGCTTCAGTAACTGAGTCAAGGGTAATCGTATTTCCGATTTGCAATACATCACCATCTATACTTGTCCATACTATGGAGTCTGTAGAAATAATTTCCAGTGTGGCTGAATCCCCGATACATACGGTCTCATCGGTGTCTGCGGTAAAACTAAAATCAGGTTCACTGGAAATACTTACTCTGACTTCTTTGGCCGTAGCACAGCCATCTGAATTGATAACTGTAGCAGTGAGTACAGCATTCTGAATGACTTGATTGATGGTGATCTCAGGCCCGGTTCCTATTTGTATGCCGCCAGCATTTGTCCAAACCACAGAATCCATACTGTTGACTGAAATGGTAAGTGAGCTGTCTTGACAGGTGATAATATTTGCAGATGGGAAAAATTCAAATTCAGGATATGGAACAACTTTGACTTCCATGGTATCAAAAGAAAAACAATTTGAGTTTTCACTTGTGAATACCTGCACATAAAATTCGGCTGTGGTATCTATACTGAAAATTGGGTTTGATTCATTTTCATTAAATGGCAAACTATCCAAGGTGCTTGACCAAACGTAATAATAATCAGGATCACCATTCGGATTTATAGCCACTGTATCCTGTCCACATTGTACTATGTCCTCAAGATTGAGATCCGGTTGGGGAAATGTTTGAATGGTTATTGTGTCTGTAGTTGAGCAGAAAGTATCACTCACAGTAATTATAAAATCTTGTTCTCCGCTGAAATTGACCAGATTGTATTCGTTGCCACTAATTACAATATTATCATCAGGGATGATTGTTACAACAGAGTTTTCATTTGGATTTGTGAATATTAGAGTTGGTGCATTATCACATATAATTTGATCGACAAATTCGTTATTAAAGACAGGTGGTTCGATAAGAAGTGTATCTACCAGCACACCATCACATCCACTTTCTGTATAAATATTTAAAGTGACCTCTACTTCCTGATTAAATCCGATAAATGTTGATGGATTAATGCCATATAATGTGTCGGTAAATCCCTCTCCTACCAGGATCCATTCACGTTCCAGAACTATTTGGTCGGTTATGGTTGTGTCCAATAAGTATAATTCGACATCTCCTTCACAGTTTGAGCTAAAGATTTCAAATCCGACTTCAGGATCAACAGGGGTTGATATGCCCAGTTCATAAAAGAAAGTATCCTGACAAGTCCCATCATCTCCAATTAGAGCAATGGTATATAATCCAGGGTTTGGATAAATTATTGCTGGGTCCATTTCAGTACTTACAAGCGTATTGTTAGGCCAATCGAAATACCAGATATAGTCCAGACTGTCAGGGTCTTGAAAATTTGATTCTGTATTATTCGAAAAAGCAATATCAAGTCCATCACATTTACTCGTAATACCTGGGGGATCGGTTTCAAACATAACATCTGGGGCTCTTCCGCAAGTTCGAACGATATATTCGAAATCTCTTCTAACTTCTGTAAGTAATTCTCCATTTCGGAATTCACGCACGCATACCCCAACCAGGTACTGCCCGTTCAATGTAGGCAAACCAACAATCTCCCCGGTCTCGGAATTTATATCAATAAATATGTTTTGCCCGAAGGGTCTATTTGCTGAAAACCCAGGCTTATACTCTACAATACCATAGGGCGGATCAGCCGGTGGATTAGGCTTTGGAAACTGACGTGTGGCACCTATAGAAGGAGCACAAAATTCATATACCAATGAATCACCATCTGCATCAATGGCGCCATGGTCAAACCTCAAAGTATCGTTGACACAGAGGAAGGAGACGGGCCAGGACTTGAAGACAGGTGCTGAATTACAAGTTCGCAAAGCTTCTTCTGTTATTCTTACCCAATATGTTGATCCGGCTTCCAGTGGATCTTCAATATTATTCAATTTTACATTTCTACAACAGCGTTGATAAGCAATATAATAGCCGCCATTACCAACTCTATAAGGCAAGACAACAGTATCCCTGTAAGTCGTTGTCTGAGTACATACATCACCACCGATAATATTGCATTCACTTATGATGGTTTCGTTGAGTGTATCTTCCATCGATAGCGGGATGTTGATCCGTCCGCCCTCTCCTAGAATCTCTACAAGTTTTCTGTTTATTCCATCAAAGATACCTAAGCGGGCAGGATCATCAAATTGCGCGTCTGTGGCTCCATTAAAACAATCTCTTCTGAACTCCAGCGTTATTTCATACCTGCTGTTACCAAGACAGCGGTAAGTCATTGAACCTCCAGCCACATGTGTAGCGCTTAGTTCCTGAACGCCCATTAATAAGCAGAACAAAAAGCTTAAATGATATATGATTTTATAGTTCTTCATCTTCGCCTTTTTAGTTTTCTTCAAAATTAATTTCATCAATCTCAACGCGCCTTTCAATCGAGGCTTCAGGACTAAAAATGGATTGACTCGGTCTACCCGGGTCATCGCTGATACCTTCTGGCGCTGTATCCTCTCCAAATGAACGCTCCGTAATTTCGAGTTGTCCTGATTCGATATACGGTATAAATATACCCTCACGCCATTCGTCGAATTCTTTTCTTATACTATCAACACGTCTTTTACCTAAAGCGATATTGTAATCATTGGCGTGAACCGGACTTGCATATCCTCTTAAATAAATATTAATCTTTTGCCCAGCTTCAAGCACGATGAGTAATTGATTCTTGAAGTTTTCATATTTATCAAATCCAGCCTTGATATAATTCTCGAACAAGGTATCGATCTCTGCTTCGGCGTCCTCTTTCTGGCTTCTTGAGAATTTGCCAGCGTAGATACGCTTATATTTTTCTTTCTGATCGTAATAGTTGTAGTAGGTTTCAGTATAGTTTTGACTGGACGTAACAGCCATAGTCTTTCGGTCTGGTTGGTCGTTGTCAAAATATAGTTGTACAGGAATAGCATTTTTCAAAGACACCTTTGTTACCTGCACTATTTCTGTTTTCTTCAGATAAACTATTTTTTCAATATCCGGTTCCCCGACACCTGAATTAAACTCTACAATAGTATCATCGTAAGCTGACTTGCGTGCTATAATCTTATAGCCTGTCTTTGGCAATATTTCAAAATTGTAAATATGAGAATTGCCATTTGCAAGAATTTTTTCTTCACCCGTCTGAACATTGATCAAAGTAACCTCGGCATTATTCAATGGAAGATCTGGTTCTTCTAGATCAAAAAGTTTGACAGACAGATTATAGTCAGATGGATCGAGGAAAATTTTCTTTGTTACTTTATTTTCTTGTCCATAGATCGGGTTAAGGTCATCAAGCGGATAGTTCAAGTCCTGATAGCCGCGCTTCAAAGCCACGATTTCGTACTCCTTGTCACAGTCCAATGCAATCTCTAATTGTGGACCCAGTACAAGTTCATTATAGATAACAACATCATTGGTTTTGTCTATCAGCTGCACACTTACATTGGATAAGGCTGTATCATCAAATGAATCATAAAACTCTGCCATCAAGTCTATTGTGCATTCCTTTACTTCAGCTTTATAAATGTCGTAACAACAGGTTTCAAATTTACTTTCCAAAAACTGCGATCCGGGTCTATTGGATGTAAAATATATTGCTGATAGATTTTTAGTTACAAATGGATATAAATCGTTGTTCGGTGAGTTGATCAAGGA
>JABDJE010000054.1 GCA_013002625.1 Saprospiraceae bacterium
GTCAAACAGTTATACAAAATATTGTTTTGGTTTTTGCTATCCTTTCCTGTGTTAAGTCAATCCAACCCGGGCCAACATATTATTACATCACTTCCTGATACAATTTTACTCGACACAACATTCTACAATTTAAGCCTAGGTTATGCACCAGGTTCTAATTTTGAGCCAGATACTATACAATTATTTTATGCAGATTCCATCATCACCTTATTGGCTTTTCCAAAAGCTTCTGTGACGACCCTGAGCGAAACTGTCAATACACCCAATCACAATGGAAGTGGGTACACACTGGATAATGGCTTTGGCGTAACCAATGACTTTGGATATTATATTCAGGATAATGGTGATGGCACGTTTCAATTAAATGACTGGACAGAATCTTTATCCGGTGATACCATTACATCAGCAACCTTTGGTAATCAGGCACCTTTTGAATTCGATGTTCTGGTAGCAGATCAGGATTCTTTCTTTGATAATACAATGAATACCTTGATTGGTGAAACTGAGGTCTATGTAAACGGAGTGAGGCTGAGATCTTCTTCATACACAATTGATACCTCAGGTACGGGTGTTATATTAACAACTGGACTGCAGATTGGAGATTATCTCATAATAGACATAGACTAACTATGTTTACAATGTCCAACAATATCATATTCTTGCTTTTCACAGTTATTGTAAGTTTGAATGACTTTCGTGACAGCACAGCTAACCAAGATCCACCAAGTAAAAGTCAGCCCAACATCATTATTATGCTCATGGATGACCTTGGGTATGAAACAGCCATTCAGGGTGACACTATGAAAAATATTGGTCGGACGGTTGCCTTAGATCTACCCATCATGCGGGACAGTCTTTCAACAAAAGGACTTGTTTTTACAAAAGCTTTTGCTTCACCGGTTTGCACGCCTTCCAGAGTCCAAATGATGACTGGGCAATACCTTTACAGGACTTACCAGCAATTTGGACAAATCAACTGGAATAGCAGGACCCTTGCTCAAAATCTATCCTGGAACGGATATAATACAGCTGTAGGCGGTAAATGGCAACTTCAAGGTAATACTGTCTTTAAATCTCCTAGCGCTTTCGAAGAAGATTATTTTCCATTGAATCTTGAAAACCCAAAGAGGCTTGGGTATCAAGAATACATGCTACATGCTGTACTCGAAAATGGTCAGATTTATTCAAATTGCAGCAATTATTATTTTGATGACGGCACCACGGCATGTGATTCCGCTGACTTTGGCCCTTATGTGGTTTTAGACTATTTCAAAGATTTCGTAGATAGACATAAAGGTAAGAATCGTCCCTTCTTTTTTGACTATAGAATGCTATTACCCCATGATCCATTTCTTCCAATGCCGGGTGATTTAAGATACCCGATTGATACTCTGAATGATGCATGGTACTTACCTGATATGATAACCCTGACTGATAGTATAATTGGTGCGGTTGTCCAATGTATGGATTCTATTCCAGAATTACAGGAGGGCGCAGGCACCGTACTTCTGGTCTTAAGCGACAATGGCAGTTCACGAGGTTGGTATACCAATAACCCAAAAGGGAACCCCGTACTTTCATGGGCAATTCTTACAAAATTAAATGGGATTGGAGAATTCAACGGCGATAAATCCTTGAGTACATACCTAGGTACGCATATACCTGCATTTGCTTATTACGTTGGGCCACATAAAAAATATATGGATGGCGAGACTTTTGATAAACCCATTGGACTGATAGATGTTTATGCCACCGTAATGGACCTGGCTAAATTGGAGCACTTAAATAAATATGATGGTGTAAGCTTTGCGGATGAAATTGTGGATTATGTACCAGATAGACCTGATCGTGAAATGTTATTTCAGTATTACAACCCATTTTTTGACCAATTGGCTAATCTGCGGTCAGGTACAAATATCAACAGCTTTGTCACCGATGGAGACTATTGGTTGGATAGCAGAGGAAGATTTTATGACCTCGTTGATTCAATGGATTGGAATCTATTATCACCTTTTACTCCAACTTCTGGGAATGCTTTAACTGCCTTTAATACTATGGATTCTATAATTCAATCTCATCCAAAGGCCGAGGAGTTTGCAAAACCACTGATTAATACTTATGATTAAATTAATAAATTGATCATCACAAATATCAATTCAATCAAACTCTTCTATTTTTATACTATAAATAAGGCTTAATGAAGATTTTAATTACCGGTGGAGCGGGATTTATTGGATCGCACGTTGTACGACATTTTATTCATAAGTATCCCCAATACAATATCATCAACCTTGATTTGTTAACCTATGCTGGTAATTTAGAAAACATCAAGGATATAGAAGATGCACCCAACTATACATTTGTTAAAGGTGATATTCAGGATATCGATCAGATGCGTGGGCTTTTTACAAAATATGAAATCGATGCTGTAATCCATCTTGCCGCTGAATCACACGTTGATCGCTCCATCTCAGATCCCTTTGTTTTTATTAAAACCAATGTGCTTGGCACAGCTACACTTTTACAGGTTGCCAAAGAAAAATGGCAGGACAATATGGAAGGCAAGTTGTTCTACCATGTATCCACCGATGAGGTTTATGGTTCACTGGAGGATACAGGATTGTTTTATGAAGATACGGCATACGATCCACGCAGTCCCTATTCAGCTTCAAAAGCAAGCAGTGATCATTTTGTCCGAGCTTGGCACCACACCTATGGTCTTCCGGTAGTACTGTCCAATTGTTCCAACAATTATGGCGCAAACCAATTTCCTGAAAAACTCATTCCACTCTTTATCAATAATATAATAAATGAAAAACCATTACCCGTATACGGTAAAGGCATCAATGTCAGGGATTGGTTATACGTCGAAGATCACGCCAGCGCAATAGATGTAATTTTTCATAAAGGTAGAAATGGCGAGACCTATAATATAGGCGGTCACAACGAATGGCGCAATATCGATTTGATAAAACTCTTAATCAAATTGACAGATGCGAAATTGGGAAGACCTGAAGGAAGTTCTGAAAAATTGATTACCTATGTGACCGACAGAGCAGGACATGATTTGAGATATGCTATTGATGCTTCAAAATTAAAAGATGAATTAGGGTGGGTTCCATCTTTACAGTTTGAAGAAGGGCTGGGCAAAACAATTGATTGGTATCTTGAAAATAAAGATTGGTTGGCAAATGTCATCTCAGGAGACTATCAAAAATATTACGAAAATCAATATGGCTCGGCCATAGGTTAAAAATATTACAGCGTGAAAGGAATAATATTAGCAGGCGGTTCAGGAACAAGGCTCTACCCAATCACAAGAGCCATCTCTAAACAATTGATGCCTATTTATGACAAACCGATGATTTACTATCCTTTGTCTATTCTAATGTTATCTGGAATCAGAGATATTTTAATAATCACTACACCAGAAGATTCTGAATCTTTTCAAAAACTGTTAGGAGATGGGTCAGAATTGGGATGTAATTTTCAATACGCCGTTCAAAAAATTCCTAATGGTTTAGCCCAGGCTTTTGTTATTGGAGAATCTTTTATTGATGGCGATAATGCATCGCTAATTTTAGGTGATAATATATTCTACGGTTCAGGCTTGTCTACCCTACTTCAGGAAAGCAGCAAACTGGATCACGGCGCCAGAATTTTTGCCTACCCAGTTCATGAACCTGAAAGGTATGGTGTTGTAGAGTTTGATGAAAACCTCAAGGTACTTTCCCTCGAAGAAAAACCCACTCAGCCCAAATCGAATTTTGCTGTCCCGGGCTTATATTATTATGACAATAAAGTATGTGATATTGCTAAAGAACTCCAGCCTTCTGCAAGGGGTGAATATGAGATTACCGACCTGAATAAAGAATACTTAAATCTGGAGCAGCTTGAAGTGGGAATCATGCAACGTGGTACTGCCTGGTTGGATACAGGCACATTTGATTCTTTAGCAGCCGCATCTGAATTCATACGTGTAATCGAACAACGGCAGGATTATAAAATCGGTTGCATTGAAGAAGTGGCCTTCCGAATGGGGTTCATTGGAGCAGAACAGTTGGAACGCATTGCACAACCTCTCTTAAAAAGTGGATATGGGCAATACCTTATGAGACTAATCAATTAGTTAGGTGTTGGGCTTTAGGTGTTGGGCTTTAGGGAATTTATCTACACTTTCTAAATCAATCCATTGATTGACCGATTAACGCCTCAATCAATTAACTAATCATTCCCCTTTAAATAAATTAATACTTACTGTCGCCAATTCAGAATTTGGATATTTCGCACTAAATCTTTCTTCAGACTGCAAACCTGCCTTTTGGGCAATTTTTAGAAATGCTTCCAACTCCAAAATATATTGATCGGAGTATCCATGTGTAGCATTGTAGGCTGTAGCCGCAGTTTTACCAATATTTTGAGAGATAAGATCTGGTGCTATCGTGTGTAATTC
>JABDJE010000075.1 GCA_013002625.1 Saprospiraceae bacterium
ATTCACTTTGCTGAGGGTTGGCGTTGGTAAAAATTCTTTGATCTCCAAAACTAATATCTGTATGTATAAGATTGGGGAATCTTTCAAATGAACTCTTTGAAAATATAAGATCATCGCTGTCTTTCGCTTTTACAACACGCGAGGTGTAATCAAATGGACCCTGCTCGATAAGTCGGTAGTCACCATTTCCAATATTAAGCATGGCATATCCGCTGTATTTATCTTTTTCATCAAATACCTTAAGCATCAGCGTTGTATCATTAGGGTAGAAGTCTACTTCTCTATCCAGATTAATATGTCTGAACTTTGTTTTAAATGGTCGACCATGTGTTAGATTAGTGGGCGTCTGCCTACCTCTGGGGTCAACTTTCCAAATATCATAATGATCATAGACAAGCATGAATAAATCACCTTCAGTCCATCCGATCATACCACTTGGATAAGGATCCATTGGGCGGTCATTGCGTTCATCAAAGAATTGTCCATCTGAAATCTTGTTGAGTTTTAATTTGGCTATATCATAAGCATAATAGCTGCTGTCTTCTCTGGCATACCAGTAGATATATTTTCCGAACGGTGAAAGTGATACTTCAGGGGCAGCTTCAACTTTTTTAGCTATACGCCTTTGTTTTCCTGAAATCAGATCGATAAGAAAAACATCTTTATAATCATAACCCAACCAGCTGATTGTCTGGAGATATTCCTCATTGTTAATTCCAACTGTATATCTACCTGTTAAGTCATCTGCAATGTATGTCTCCGGAATAGCTTCAGCCGCCAATCGAATAACGGTATCCCGCTGTATATCATAGTACATGGCGTATGATTTTTCGCGATCTCTTTTGATGCGTTTTTTCTGTTGCGTATAAAGTCTGCCATCGGTATGACTCCAAACTTCAACCTCGGGCTTTTCTTCATCAAGTAGTGTTGTATCCTTTAACAGGGGTTCAGGTGCAACACCAAAAAATATGCGAACATCATCTTCTGTAAATACAGGTTTGAAATGCGCGCTTACTTGCCAATTCTCAAACAAAAAGTTGCTAGAACTATCTGCTATAACGCTCAATCGCATGGAGTCTTTGTTCCAAAACATAAGTTCATATGGCCTTATCTCCATTTCGTTCGTATCTCTGTCAGCAATAAAAGAACACATTGTACCATCTTCATTCATTGCTAATTTGGAGTACTTTCCATCTTGATTTATGATGGTATCAAACTCATTTGTTAGAACATCAAGGATTCTAAGCATTGAAATATTGGTACTGTCTTCACCGGTTTGGTGCAGCAAGAGTTTACCTGCTTTTTCTGACCAAATGAACTCCATGGTGTAGGGTAATTGAATTTCAATGCTGTCAACAGGATTGGATACAACAACCATATTTCCGTTATCATCACCTTCTTTTTTAACCAGTGTGCTGTCCTTTTTCATGGATCGTTTTTCCAATTGATAGGCAATAAAGGAAGGCCCTTCTTTTGGCAGTTTGAAATTTTTAACCCGTGCTATTTTTTGGATTGCTTGTGTATTTAAATTGAATATACCCAAGCTGTCTTTTGGTAATTTATCCTTTTTGGTGTCGGCTAGTTTGAGGGCACGAATAGAGTCAGCATGTGGAACTATTGTGAATGCCAAAAAATTGTTATTCGAATCAAATCGGGCCCCTTCAGCTCTAGGAATTTGCCATTCTTCTGCTGATCTTGTATTATAAATATGTAAAGTGCCATCTCCTTTACCGGGTGTAATTTGATAGGCAACCCAATCACCATTGGCGCTGATTTTTACATTTTCAATCCTATTCCAAATATCATAAACGGACGGGTCCATGACTTTTGATTGAGAATGGACACAAAAAGGTATGATTAATGCTAATTGTATGATAAGAATTTGTAATGAACGCATAATGCAGTTATTGAAACAGTTAATTTTAGAGAATAAGACTATGATTTATATGAAAAATCCATTTGCAAACATAAAAATTATAAGCAGAATCTGTGGATTCGTGCTGATTATGATGTTATCCCTGGCTGTTACAAGTCAATCAGATTATGAGCTGTTGCGGGATGCGATGCTTGGTGAAACGCCGATTGCTGACGACTTGAAAGAACTTTGTGAAGATATCGGAGGAAGAATTACAGGCTCAAAAGCTAATAAAGCTTCAGTCAATTGGGCGTTCAGTAAGCTGAATGCAACCGGATTAAAAACATGGAAAGATGGATTTGAAATGCCTGTGTTGTGGTTGCCGCAGACAACAAAGTCAAGATTGTTTGGACCAGGTGCCAAGACACCTATCCTTGTCAGCAAGTATGGAACAGAGCGGGGTATATATTCTTCTAAGATAGTTGGTGTCGGAACAGGCACGGAAGAAGAGTTTGAGAGTAAGTCAGAGGTTATCAAAGATCGCTTCGTGATTGTTGAGACCGAGTTATGCCTTGATATAAATGGACTCTTTGCAGAATATGCCCATGCTGCGAAAGTTGAAGAATTAGCTTATAAGCATGGTGCAAAGGGTATAATTTTCATGTCTTCAAGACCTAAGGGTTTACTGTACAGGTTCATAACCAGTAGAGGCACCAGTGCAATTATTCCTCAATTTATTATGGCGCGTGAAGATGCCCGGTTTATTATGGATGAAATTGCACGCGGACAGCATATGGAGATTACAATTACAGTAAATTCTCAGAAAGGTGGTTCTTTCCAATCGCAAAATGTAATAGCCGAAATTCCAGGAACGAAATATCCCGATGAGGTTATTGTCATAGGGGCGCATCTGGATTCCTGGGCGATGGGTCAGGGTGCCAATGATAATGGCTGCAATGTATCTATGATGATTGATATTGCCAGACAAATAAAGGCATTAAACATCCAGCCCGATCGAACGATAAGATTCGCATTATGGAATGGAGAAGAGCAAGGGTACTTTGGGTCATGGGATTACACCAAAGAAAACTTGGAGACCCTTGATAATCATATCATGGCCCTTTCTGTTGATATTGGAAGTGGTGGAATTACCGGTTTTTTCACAAATGGCAGACAGGAGTTGATGGGTATTGTGGATAAGGTTCTAGAGCCAGTTTCAGAATATGGACCATTTACACAACTCAATATCCCAATTGTTGGAACGGACAATTTTGATTTTATGCTTCAAGGTGTACCGAACCTTGTGGCTAACCACAAACCCTTTAATTATGGGTTAAACTATCATGCCAGTACAGATACGTATGATAAAGTGGATATAGAATCATTAAAGCAGAATGCCGCCATTGTTGCTGTATTGACATTGGGCTTTGCGAATCTGGACCCAGAGGAGGCTGCTGTATTAAAACGACAAACACGTGAAGAAGTACAGGACGTATTTGATAAAAGCAATCTCGAATTCACAATGCGCATGTTTAATGTCTGGGAGCCATGGATAAATGGAGAACGCGGGATAAAATAGATATTACGATTATCTTTAATATCTTGATTGCTCTGAAAGTATAATAATTATATTTGCCTGGTAGTTAATACTATGTAAACAAGGATTCTTGACAGTAAAACAATTTTTTATTCAGCTTGCTTTAATGGCGCTTGTGGTGATTCTACTCCTGGGCGGTGTTATGATTTGGTTGCGATTCTATACCAATCATGGACAGAAATTGGAATTGCCGGATTACAAAGAAATGCATATTAAGGATGCTAAATCAGACGCAGAATTAAAAACATTTGAGGTTGTTGTTAAAGATTCAGCATACAGGGTAGGAATGCCAGGTGGATTAATCTTGACGCAAAATCCAAAACCAGGATCCCTTGTAAAGGAAGGCCGTAAAATTTATGTTGATATTTCAAAGTACAACCCTGATCTGGTTGCGCTGTCTGATCTCAGACCTATGTATGGACATGAATATTCCAATAAGCAAAGAGAATTGGCTTCATTGTTCATCAATAGCAAGATTAAAAGTCGGCGTTATGATCCGGGCGAACCAGACCATATTCTTGAAGTGTGGTATGAAGGAGACTTAATCGAAGGCAAGGAAGGCGTCAAAAAGGGTGTGGATATTAAAGTAGGGGGCACACTTGAATTTGTTGTTTCAGGACTCGAAGGAGGCAAAGCTGAAAGTGTTGACTACACTTGCAAAACATTACGGGAGATGCAGTTTATTCTGGATTATAGCCGTTTAAAGATGGGAAAGATTACGCGCACAGGAGTAATAACGAACATGGAAGATGCCTATATCATCGCTCAAAATCCACCGCATGAGGAAGGCAAAACTATTCCACATGGGACAAAAATAGATTTCACAGTTCAGCAAGATAAACCTGAAAGCTGTCTTTAATCGGTGTCAATTGGATAGCTGGTCCCCAAATCATTGGATTTATTCGTGATTTTTCTCAAATCACCTTGGATTATTATTGAAAAAACAACTACTTTTGCACTCACTTAAAAAAGATCTTTAAAATGCAGGCCTTAAGGCAGTTTTCTCTTCCCCTTAAAGGATTGAAAACGGGGGTACACGAATTTACATTCGAAATTGATCAAGATTTCTTTAAAAGCTTTGAAAATTCACCGGTTAAAAGTGGATTGCTCAATTGTCTTTTATCCTTTGATAAGAAAGATGATCACATTCTATTAAATTTCGTAACCTCAGGAAGTGTTGTGACCACTTGTGATAGATGCACCGCTCAAATCAACTTGCCCATTTCATCTGATTATGAAATCATAGTCAAATACGGGGAAGCTAACAATGAGATGGAAGAAGTATTTTATCTTGAACCGGATGCACACGAAATCAATGTTGCTTCATTAATTTATGAACAAATTGTACTGGCGCTTCCAATGATTAAGGTGTATGATTGTGAAGTAGACGAACCAAGACCCTGTAATTTTGATATTTTAAGTATTCTCTCAGAAGAATCTGAGGTCGCATCAAACCCACTGGGTGATGCATTGAAAAATTTGAAAATAGACAAAAACGATTAAAAATGGCACATCCGAAGAGTAGGATATCAAAGCAAAGAAAGCGTAAAAGAAGAACGCACAAGAAGGCTACCATTCCTCAAATAGCTGTATGTAAAACTACTGGCGAAGCACACCTATATCACAGAGCATATTGGCATGATGGTGATATGTATTACAAAGGGAAAAAAGTTATTGAAGGCGTAGAGTACGAAGATTAAGCCATTTAAGACATAAAATTATTTTGAGCCCTTTGATTAAACTTGAAGGGCTTTTTTTATAATATATAATCATGAAAGAAATAATAATCACATCCAAGGCTCCGGCACCAGTCGGTCCTTATAACCAAGCGGTTAAAGCGGGGAACACCTTGTATATAAGTGGACAGATAGCTATAGATCCTACTAATGGTACATTGATACAAGGGACAATTGAAGAGGAGACACATCAGGTAATGAAAAACCTGAGCGCCATACTTGAGACATCCGATATGACCTTTGAAAATGTAGTTAAAGCATCAGTTTTTGTTAAGGATATGCACTTGTATGGACGCATTAATGCCGTCTATGCTGAATACTTCAATGAAGCAACGGCACCGGCTAGAGAGTTGGTGGAAGTTACAAATCTCCCCAAATTTGTGAATGTTGAAATATCCGTAATCGCGGTACAATCTTAAGTATTATGAGTGAAAGGAAATCGGTATTATCATGTATACAGCCCACTGGAGATATTCATTATGGCAATTATTTTGGTGCAGTAAAGAATTGGGTTCAATTACAGGAAAAATATGATACACTTTATGGTGTTGTGAATTACCACGCAATGACCATGCCCTACAATCCAAAAAAACTGATTGAGAATACATGGGAGTTGGTCTACAACCTATTGGCACTAGGTATTGAATATGACAACCTTTTTATTCAATCACTTATACCTGAACACGCTGAGCTATGCTGGGTATTTAACAATTTTGCTTCATTTGGGCGGGTTGAGAACATGACGCAATTCAAGGATAAAAGCCAAAGCACCAGTGATGGATTTATTTCGGTTGGTCTATACGATTATCCGGTACTTCAAGCTGCTGACATCCTTATATATAAGGCGCATTATGTGCCGGTAGGTGAAGATCAAAGGCAACATCTTGAGTTGACAAGAGAAATCGCCAATCGATTCAATAATCAAGTCGGTAAGGAATACTTTGTGCTCCCAGAAACTTTACATACAGCAACTCCAAAAATAAGATCGACAGCTGATCCAACAAGAAAAATGAGTAAGAGCGCCGGAGAGAAGCATTATATCAGCATATTCTCAGATGAAAACAGAATCAGAAAACAGATTCGATCGGCGGTAACCGATACCGGAGAAACACCAGAAGGTCAAATGTCAGAAGGTGTCGCCAATTTATTTGAATTATTAAAAGCTGCAGATGCCCAAGATGTATACGATCATTTTATGAGTACCTATAAGGCAGGAAGCTTACGTTATTCTGAGCTAAAAGATGCTGTTGCTGATACGCTTGTTGCGTTGAGTGCGCAATTTTCTGAAAAGAAAGCTGAAATCATCAGTGACAAACGTGAAGTTAAGTACCGAATAAAACAGTCTAGCTCAGAGATTAGAAAAATTGCACAAAAGACCTTGTTTGAAGTAAAGGAGCTTTGTGGTTTGATCAATGTAAAGTATTAAAAATGAAGTTGATTTGCATAGGCCGAAATTATGCAGCACATGCTGCTGAACTTAATAATAAGGTTCCCAAGAAACCATTAATTTTCATGAAACCCGCCTCTGCGCTTGCTTCGAGTTCACAGATACCCTATCCTGATTTTACGAATGACCTTCACTACGAGTTGGAAGTCTTGTTATTTATTTCGAAGGAAGCAAAAAACGTCTCCCTAGAAGATGCTCCGAATTATTATGACCATATCGGATTGGGCATAGATTTTACAGCGAGAGATGTCCAACAAAAGTGTAAAGAGAAAGGTCATCCATGGGAACGGGCAAAAAGCTTTGACAATTCAGCCATCATTGGCCAACGTATGGATAAAGAAAAATTTGATCTTGAAAATTTGAAATTCAGTTTATTACTTAACGATAAGGAGGTACAATCGGGCAATACAAAAGACCTCATCTTTGATTTCAATGTATTAATTCAGGAGGTATCAAAGTACTTTACTTTAAATGTAGGCGATATAATTTTCACGGGGACACCTGCAGGTGTAGGTCCTGTGAAACCTGGGGATAGACTCCAAGCTTCTTTAGAAGAGGAATTATATTTAAATCTTACAATAATTCAATAATAAATAAGACTTTTACCGTTCAATACAACTACGTCCAATAATATAATTATGCCATATTTATTTACCTCAGAATCAGTATCAGAAGGACATCCTGATAAAATAGCAGATCAGATTTCCGACGCCCTTCTGGATCACTTCCTAGCATTTGATAAAAATTCAAAGGTGGCGTGTGAAACCCTGGTTACAACAGGTCAGGTTGTTTTAGCGGGAGAAGTCAAGACAAAGACCTATCTGGACGTTCAAGCCATTACAAGAGATGTGATAAGAAAAATCGGATACACCAAATCCGAATATATGTTTGAGGCGAATTCATGTGGTATATTTTCTTCAATTCATGAACAATCACCAGATATAAATCAGGGTGTCGACAAAACGAATAAAGAAGAACAAGGTGCAGGAGACCAGGGAATGATGTTTGGTTATGCTACAGCCGAAACCAGCAACTATATGCCATTGGCCCTGGATATTTCCCACAAGATTTTGATCGAGTTGGCAGCTATTCGAAAAGAAGGTAAGAAAATGACGTACCTGAGGCCTGATTCCAAATCTCAGGTGACCATTAAGTATTCGGATGATCACCAACCTGTTGCGATCGATTCGATAGTGGTGAGCACACAACATGATGAGTTTGCAAGCGAGTCAAAAATGCTCGCTCAAATAAAGAAGGATATTATCAACATAGTTATCCCACGTGTTGTTAAAAAACTTAGATCCAGGAAATTGAAAGCCCTGTTTAACAGCAAGATAAATTACCACATCAATCCTACCGGCAAATTTGTGATTGGAGGTCCTCATGGCGATACAGGCCTGACCGGCCGAAAAATCATCGTCGATACTTATGGGGGTAAAGGCGCGCACGGTGGAGGTGCTTTCTCTGGAAAGGATCCTTCAAAGGTTGATAGATCAGCAGCATACGCAACAAGACATATTGCTAAGAATATGGTAGCAGCTGGCATTTGCAAGGAAGTTCTCGTTCAGGTTTCCTATGCAATTGGTGTGGCCAAACCGACCAATATTTACATCAATACCTATGGCACCGCAAAAATTGATATGAGTGATGCAGCAATTGCAGATATCATATACGAGGTCTTTGATATGAGGCCCTATGCCATTGAAAAACGATTAAAATTAAGATCTCCAATATATTCGGATACTGCAGCATATGGCCATATGGGGCGGAATTCAGAAAAAAAGAAATTGGAATTCACCGATGGATCAGGTAAAACTAAAGCTGTCTCAGTTGAAACTTTTACCTGGGAAAAATTGGACTATGTAGATAGGTTGAAGAAAGCTTTCAATCTAACATAAAAATTTATTTTACCTCGGTAAGCCGAGCGTTAAACCTATTTCACTTTTGAGTATTTATACAATTAGTAAAGCCTAAGCTAATATGATAATCAATGAGTTTAAGGGCAGACACATTG
>JABDJE010000080.1 GCA_013002625.1 Saprospiraceae bacterium
CCCTTCTATGGCACCGCCTTTACCAATGTAAAAACTAAATGGTCTTCCAGCCTTGTACGAATTGTCAAAAGATTTACCGTCCTTAAAAAAGCCATAATAGTGCACAAATACACGATCACCATATTCAGCTTTGGGGCCGGTGCCTTCATCAACGACAACGACTTGCATACCTTGATTTTTGGAGATGCGTCTTCCTGCCAAAGTACCAGACTGATATTTTTCAAGAGCTGTAAGGGCCTGCTTCTTAACTCGATTACCCAAGGCTTCCATTTCTGCTTTTTTTGCATCGCGTTTTTCGTGCATCCGTTTTCTGTAGTCATTGGCGTCCTCAACCGTAAGTAACTTTACCCTATAAGTAATGACTTTACTTTGCATAAACTCCTGAGGTGGTGAAGGCAAGGAATCAATGGGTACCATTACATCGGCGCTATCTCCGGGGCTCAATAATTCAATAAGTGATAACAATGGATTGCTGAGCATTTCTTTGTTTCTCTCTTCTGGCACAACGACTGCAGGTTTTACTGGTGCAACCCTGGAATCATCAATGACATTTCCAAAGTCATCTAAAACCTCATAATCCATGGTAACTACCTGACCTCTCAATGGCGGTGTACCAGGTTTATCAAAATGCATCTTATACTCATACCCGTTGGACAGGTAAGTTGCTTTATTGGATGGCTGCTGGTTACATGCGACCAGAAGTGCCAATGTGACAAATAGGTATATATTTAAATGTTGTTTCATTACAGATTTCTTTTTTCAACATACTTTGGAAGAATTGTTTTAAACCTGTTCACTATATCTTCAAGCTTGGCATACGCTGCACCCCCGGAAGCATTTTTATGACCGCCCCCATTAAAATGATTGCGTGCAATTTCCTGCACAGAAATATCACCTTTGGATCTGAGTGACAGCTTTACGATCTGAGGTTGTTCTCTGATAAATGCAGCAACTTCAATTCCTTCAATCATCAACATAAAGTTGACGATGCCTTCGGTATCACCGCGCTGGATATCAAAATCTATGAAATCCTGTTTGGTCAATGCAATAATCCCTGCTCTGTATTCAGGTATTATTTCCATCCTATTTGCCAAACAATGACCCAGTAATCTTAACTCCTTTTCCTTCTGGTTGTTGAATATTTTATCCTGAATATCATAATCATCCACACCCACTTCTTTCAACCTGGCTGCGATATCATAAGTCTCTGCTCTTGTATTGTATTTGAATGATCCGGTGTCCGTAATTATCCCCACAAATAACAATTCACCAATAATGCGGTCCAGTTTGTTAACTTCCCCAAGATCATCGATAAACTTATATATCAGTTCTGAAGTAGAACTGGCTTCTATTTCTGAAAAAGTATAATCTACAAAAGGCTCTGGGTCCAAATGGTGATCGATCAAGACTTTTTTAGCATTGCTCTCTTCAATAAATGGCGCAATCTTATCGATACGGTCCAGCGCATTGAAGTCAAGGCAAAAAATCATTTCTGCCCTACCGATGATTTCAGCCGTACGCTCTCGTTGAAGATCAAAAACAACGCATTGATCTATATCTTTCATGAATTTGAAAGTGCTAGGATATTCGCTTGGAAGAATTACGGTAACGTTGTGATGAAACTTCTCCAAAAAGACTTTCAGGCCTAAACTAGAGCCCAGTGCATCGCCATCTGGATTTCGGTGTGTGATAATGCAAATTTCCTGGGGTTGAGCCAGTCTTTTGTTAATCTCAATTAATTCCTGTTCAGATAATTTCATTGCCGGCAAAGTTGGATAAAATTTTAACTAGAGCCAAATAATATAATAGGGATAATCAACTATAAATGGTTCCTTTTCATACATTTGCGGCTTAATAATAAAAATCCTTAGATATGGCAGGAAATATTACATTCACAATGATCAAGCCTGATGCGGTTAGAAATGGTCACATCGGTGCTATCCTTAATAAGATTAACGAAGGCGGATTCGAAATTGTGGCAATGAAGTACACAAAATTGAGTCAAGAAAAAGCTGGAGAATTCTATGAAGTTCACAAAGAGCGTCCATTTTATGGCGAGTTGGTTGAATTCATGTCTTCAGGACCCATTGTAGCAGCAGTCTTAAGAAAAGACAATGCTGTTGAATCTTTTAGAACATTAATTGGCGCTACAAATCCAGAAGAAGCTGCAGAAGGAACAATCCGAGCGCTCTATGCAACGAGTATTGGTGAAAATGCAGTACACGGTGCTGACAGTGATGAAAATGCTTTGAGAGAAGCCAATTTTCATTTTGCAGGTACTGAAATGTTCATGTAATTAATCAAAAGAGATAAAAGTTACACCCTGGCCCCCAAATTCCTCTTCGGGGTGCCAGATTTTTTTTATGTCTTTGTATTCTTTGGCTTTGGCCCACAACACCTTCCTCAAGACTCCGCTTCCTTTTCCATGTAGAATTTTGAGTTGCGCTTTGCTCGACATTAAGGCATTATCAAGAAATTCCTGGATGGATGCTTCAGCTTCAGCTTTTGAGTAACCCCTTACATCCAAATTAGATTCGATAGTAAATGGGTTTAACTTGGTATCAGTGATTATACCTTTTGCTCTGACCTCAATCGGTTGCTCGGCCAGAAGAATATCAGATTTTGAAACCTCCATCTGTATCATGCCCATTTCCAACTTAACAGATTTATTGGTAATGTCAATTACCTTCCCTGTTTGGGTTCCATTCCTTAATTTGACATACTGCCCAATCTTGAGATCCTTTACTTTCTCGATTTCAACTTTGTAAACATCATCGGACAAACTGTTTACTTCTTCGATGGATTCTGATTTTTTATTCTTTATAGCTTTGATCCGTTCTTTGGCTTTTTCCAAATCTTTTTCCTTTCTTATCTCTTTGATAAGTTTCTGAAGCTCCTTTTCACCCTCACTCAATTCCTGAACAGATTTTTGTTTAGTTTCCAGTTTGAGCTTTTTCCTACGAATACTCAAATCAGCACGCATCTGCTCATAGTTCTGAATCAGTTTTTGCAAGCGCGATTGCTCGGTTTTCTGAGCTTCAATTTGAGCACTCAATTGTTTTTTTTCTTCCTGTAAATCAATAAGCAACTGATCCACGGTTTTACTGTCCTTCCCAGCCTTATTCTTTGCATAGTCCAACAACTCTGCAGGCAGTCCAATTTTGTTTGCAATTTCAAATGCAAAAGAACTACCGGGTTTGCCAACCTTTAAAATATATGTGGGCTGGAGTTGGTCTTTATCGAAAAGCATGGCACCATTCAAGATGCTCGAAGACTGGTAAGCGTAATGTTTGATATTTGAATAATGGGTTGTAATGACACCATAACATCTTTTATGAACCAACTTATCCAGGACAGCCTCTGCGATTGCGCCGCCCATTTTGGGGTCAGAACCGCTGCCAAATTCATCCATCAATACCAGGGATTTTGATTTAGCATTTTCTGCGAAATGCTTCATGTGTATGAGCTTGGAAGAATAGGTACTCAGATCCCCTTCAAGGGACTGTTGATCTCCAATGTCGATCATAATCTTATTGAAAAGCATGAATTTGCTGTTCTCGTTTACAGGGATCAACATACCTGACTGTAACATCATTTGATTAAGACCAACAGATTTCAAACAAATGGATTTTCCCCCTGCATTCGGTCCGCTTATAACAAGGATTCTTTGTTGATCGTCCAATTTCAACGTACTTGACACAGTCTCCTTGCCTAGCGCATCATTGTGAAGTTTAAGCAAAGGGTGATAAATATCTATCAGATCCATTTCCGCATTATCAGAAATGCGAGGTCTCTTTCCTTCATAGGATTTTGCAAATAATGCTTTTGACCTTATGACATCATAACGTACAAGTATCTTTTGCCATAGGTCAAATTCTTCGATATAGGGTCTGAGATTTGCGCTCAGGGTTTTTAAAATCTTGTATACTTCTAATCGCTTTTGTGCTTCGAGATCAAAAAGCATATTGTTCAGCTCAACGCTGGCCTCCGGCTCGATAAACACCGTCTTTCCGGTAGCGGATTCATCATGGATTATACCCTTAATCTTCCGTTTGGCTTCAGCAGCTACACTCAAGACGCGTCTGCTGTTTTTATAGCTCTCAAGATTATCGGTCAGATAACCCATTTTTTTAAACTTGGAAATGATGCCATTGAATACCTGATCGAGTTCACGCTCTTTGGATGATATCTGCGAAAATATTTTTTTCAATTCTGGCGAGGCAGAAGGTTTTAGTTTTCCATCTTCGCTGAATATCTTTTCAAAGTTTTTGAGGAGCCCTGAATCAAATTCTATCTGTTGCGCAATAGCGAACAATAATGGGAGTTGTTCCTGCTTTTCTTTCGATTTGAAAAATTGTGAGATGGCATCTACATTTCTTAGGTAATCATAGAGTTTTAAATAAGACTCAAGCTCCAAAACATAATCTACCTTTTTCAATAAATAAAGTTCTTCCTGGATTGAAGCATAGTGAAACAATGGAAACTCCCATTGCATTGCAAATACTATCTGAAATTCAGCAATTTCATCAAGCAGTCTTTCAATTTTATTTTTATGGTTAAAGGCCTTCATTCCCAAAACGATAGACTTTGCCGGCGCACCCAGGCAATAAGTAGATAGCCGCTGAAGAATTTTATCAAACTCCAGTTTGTCGTTTATGTCAGATGGATACAAATGCATCATGAATGGAATGAAGATTTAAGGAAGTAAAATTGAGAAAATTAAACCATTTCTGGGGCCATTTTGTTCAACCAAATTTTTTGTCGCAGGCTAGGCTAAATTCCATATAATATTGGCATGATATTCGTTCTTTTCGAAATTATAATAAATTTGGAGCGAATATTAATTAACTTTTTAATAATCACACCTGTCTAGGCATACCTAAACAGGTGTGAACACCCGACCATGAGAACCTTTTTAACTGTACTCCTTTTAGGGGTAGGTTTAAACTTACATGCGCAATGTACCAACGGTTCTGAACCAGAATGTACTTGCCCTACCGCGAACGTCCTTTGCTCAGTCAATGAGCTTGATGGATATATGAATTCACTTAATGACTTTCAACATCCCGGAGATGGTGTAGACCCTTGTGGGAGTGGGACGGTACCTAATAATCCCAATTGGTTTGCTTTCATTGCCTGGTGTGAAGACATTGACATGACTGTCGATTTATCAAACTGTAACTCTGTAGGTGGGTTCATGGGAGCTCAGGTTGGTGTATATTCAGATTGTTCTGGAAATGGTGTAATCGATTGTGTTAGCGAATGTAATGGGCCTTCATCATTAAACCTTTCATTAACAAGTTTAACAATAGGTGAAGTATATTATTTTCAAATTGACGGCTGTGCAGGATCAACATGTGATTACACTATATCTGTAAGTCCAGATGACTGTGATGAAGAAATTGAAAATTGGATGAATCCCATATCGGGAGACACGGACGTTTGTATCGGAGACGAAGTATTATATGAAGTCGATGATCTGGATGGTGCCACATCTTATCATTGGTATGTTGATGGCGTTGAAGTAGAAATAACAGATGACCCCGAATTTGAATATGAGTGGACAATGGGTGGTACATTTATGTTGTGTGTTGATGTATCAAATGAATGCGTAGATGAAACCGATGATCCTCTTCAATTGTGCGAGACAATAACAGTTTCAGAACCTGACGCAGGTATGTTGACAGCAACACCTAATCCATTATGCCCAGGTGAAATTAGCACAGTAACAAATACAGGATATAACATGGATCCTGGATATGAACAAGTACTCATTGTAGTGGATCCAAACGGAGAGGTCATCGATGTTATTACCGACCCTGGTTCAGAATCCGTAACCTATGATGAATGTGGCACAGTAACAGTATATGCGCTTAATTATGCTGATTGGGAAACGTCACTTAATGTACCTACAATTGGTGATACCTATAATGGTTCCGACTGCACGGTATATTGTTGCGATGAGATTTCTATTGACATCGATTTTGAAGATAATGTTGATCCTGTATTCACCAACCCTCCTGCAGATTTAACCCTGGTTTGCTTTGATGGCGTACCGCCAATGATGGATCTTGAGTCAACGGACAACTGTGCGCCTACTGCGATGGTCGTGGGGACTGAAGATGCAGACGCCGATCTGTGCGACGGGGGTACAATAACCAGAGAATGGACATTTGAAGATGATTGTGGTAATGAGATTACCCACACACAGACTATTACCATCGATCCGCTAATCCCGGCAGATTACATCTCGCCTCCTGGCGATGTTGTTATCGATTGTGATGGAATGATACCTGCTGAAATTGACCTGGATTACACAAATAATGGTATGGGTGCATGCTTGGTAAGCGGCACCGTTTCTCCAGTTGTTAACGGTACTTATGATATATGTGGCACTACAATTACCTATGAGTGGGATGTTACTGACGCTTGTGGCAACAACTTGAATCATGTACAAACAATTGAGATTCTGCCGGCGATGGAACCTGATTTCATCAATCCTCCTGCAGATTTAGTGTTGCAGTGTGAAGATGCTATACCCCCTCCTACAGATTTGGAATATTCTAATAACGATTCTGGCGGATGTTTGATTCAGGGTTTTGTTACACCTATCGTGGATGGTGCCTTTGATGCTTGTGGCAGCGAAATAACTTATGAATGGGACTTCACTGATGCATGTGGTAATAATATTAATCATGTTCAGACTATAGAAATTGTCCCTGCAGATGAAGCTAGTTTTATCAATCCCCCATCAGATATTACCCTGACCTGTGATGAATACACCACTTTTAGTTTTTCAGATCTAGCCTATTCGAACGGCAGCTCAGGTAATTGTGAGATCAGTGGAGTTGTTATGCCCGTTATTGAAGATAATTCGGATATATGTGGTGGTGTAATTGAAGCTTATTACGAATACACTGATGATTGTGATAGAATGATTGAGCATACTCAAACCATCACCTTAGAGCCTGCTCCAGAAGCCATGTTTATTACTATGCCTGCTGACATGACGGTGAGTTGTGATGCAATTCCATCTCCAGCAGGCCCAATTGATTATACAAATAATGAAGCCGGTGTGTGTGAGATCGCGGGATCAGTCGATCCCGTCATTGAAGAAGATATTGACGAATGTGGGGGAACCATTACCAACACTTGGGAATATGAAGATGATTGTGGAAGGACAATTACACATGAACAAGTTATTACAATTGAGCCGGCACCCGAAGCTATGTTTTTGAACATGCCGGCTGACATGTCGATGACTTGTTCTGAATACGAAGACTTCGCTGCACTTACAATTGACTATTCCAATGGCGCATCTGGACTGTGCCTGATAGAAGGCGATGTCTCACCGAATGCGAATGGTAATATTGACGAATGCGGAGGTATCATTCAGTTTGAATGGGAGTTCGAAGACAATTGTGGACGTGTTATACAACATATCCAGACCATTACAGTAGCCCCTGCCCCACCTGCTGTATTCCTGAACGTGCCCTCAGATGTAACCCTTGATTGTGAAGATGCCAACGAGGATTTGGAGTTTCTTGAATATGACAATGGAGAAGGTGGCATTTGCCAGATACAAGGATTTGTAGAAGCTATCCCGCTTGGCAGTGTTGATCCCTGTGGCGGAAATGTAACCATGAGCTGGACATTTACAGACGACTGTAACAGGACGATTACAGAAACCCAGGAAGTAAGTTATAATCCAGCAAGTGAACCTGAATTTGAGGATGAGCCTGAAGATATAACCGTGGACTGTGATGAAGAAGTTGAATACCCTGATTATTTATTTTATGATAATGACGAAGATGATCCTTGTGAAATAGCTGGTGACGTCCCACCCGTCGTTGTCATTAATGAAAATATTTATGAAATAACATGGAGCTTTACAAACGATTGTACAGGCAATACGATAGAGTATACACAGTTCATTACCAAGCTTCTTCCTGTAGAATTAAATGAAGAAGATTTTGAATTCATAACCTGTATTGGCAATACGGTTGATCTGACACAGTTTGACGTATTTGATCTTAACGGTACTATCATAGATATTACTTATCACGATGATTTTCCACCAGATGACGGTAATGAAATCGACGATGAAGTCGAACTGACCGCGCTTGAATCAGAATATTATATTTTGGCTACAAATGAATATGGTTGCAGTGATTTCGCTACCATTGTATTGATCCCCGATGAAGAAAACTTTGCAGGTGGTGATATCTATGATGACTTCTGTATTGGTGAAGGCCCTTTAGACCTTTATGCCTTTCTAGAATATGGTTCCGGCTTTGAAGGAGAGTTCACACAATTAGATGGTCCCGATATTGACATTATAGATCCAAATGAGGTAAACATTTCAAATGCAGAACCAGGAGTTTATGTATTTGAATATTACATTACTTCTCAGAACACCTGTCCTGATGACTTTTCAATCATAGAAATTGAATTACTTCCTCTCATCGACATAGAACTTATAAGCATAGATTGTGAGAGTGATGCAAGCAGCTATACCGTGATTATTTCAAATGGCGGATATGATATAGATGTTTCAGAAGGTATGATAACCGATGTCAGTTCCAACTCGATTACGATAAGTGGTATTCCTATCGATGAAATTCTGGAAATTGAAGTTGAAGATAATGCAACAAATTGCATGGAAGTATTCACCTTCAACCCTCCGAATTGTTCTTGCCCTATGGTCTCTACACCTGTGAATCTTGGAGATTTTTCTATTTGTGAAGGTGATCCTATTCCAGTTTTGAATGTGAGTGTAGCAGCGGATGAAACCGTCAATTGGTATGATGAATTAAACGGGGGAACACTTTTAATTGCAGGCAGCACAAGTTATCAACCTATGGTCTCAATGCCTGGTTTGTACACCTTCTATGCCGAAGCAGAGAGTACAATTCAAATGGGATGTTATGGTCCTGTGCGTACCCCTGTTACACTAGAAATAATACCGAACCCTGGTGTCCAGGACACATTCATTCTTTTTTGTAATGAAGATGGTTCAGGCCGCATTACGGTGAATATGCCAGAAGAGCTGGAAACCGTCATTTTTGATGGCCAAGCCAACCTGGATGCGCAATTTTACCGTTCCGAAGATGATAGAAATACAAATTCTGACCTAATTGATTTCCCGTTCACCATGGATAGTATCGGACATCAGTTATTGTATGTCCGAGTTAATAATAGTGCCAATTGTCTCAGGGATATTACACTAGATATAATCGTAAATGATCCGCCAGAACTTGTTTTTGATATAATTGATGAATCTTGTGTGGGTGCAAATGATGGCCTGATAAATTTTTCAGTAAATTCTGGATTATTACCGGTACATGTTCTAGTGGATGAAGACACCATGACATCTCTAATGGTTAATGATCTGTCTCCGGACATCTACAGTTTTATTGCCGTGGACAGCATCGGTTGCCGGGATACTTTCCAGGCAGAAGTTTTGCCAGGCCTCGAAATCGATTTCACCTCATTTACCAGTTCTTGTAATGATAATGGTACAAGTTCGGATGAGACTGATGATTTCTATGACATCAGCTTTATTATAAATAATAATGGAAGCGGATCATCAACTTTTACGTGGTCAGAAAGTATTTCCGGACAAAGCAATACCAATATGTATGGTGAAACTGTCAGTTTGCAATTTAACGCTGATGGCAGTTCACCCGTATTTAATATTATTGATGATATAATGGGTTGTCCAATTGATACGACCCTTAGTGCATTGATTTCCTGTTCTACTGAATGTATAGTCTCATTTGAAAACATCTTATTTGATTGTAATGACAACGATACACCTTTGGATCCGGGAGATGATTTTTACAATATAAGTATAACTGCATCGGCTATAAATGGAGGCAGTGACAACAGCTATGTTGTTTTCATCAACAGTGTCTTGAGTTATAGTTTTATGTATGGTGAAACTGCAGATTTTACTTTACCTGCCAACAGTCAGGTCATTGACATTAGAATTGCAGACAGTCAACTTACCAATTGCTTCACGGACCTCTCCTCACCTATCCTTGAACCTTGTTCTGACGAATGTGAAGTAAGTCTTAACCTGACAAATATTCTATGTGATAATAACGATACGAGCAATAATGCAGATGATGATGTGTTCAGCTTTGAGTTGGAAGTGGAAATAATAAATGGCGCTGACAGCTTCTACATTCCAGAAGTAGATTTTACCGGAAACACAGGTGAGGTATATTTATTTGAAAACTACAGTATTCTTGATGGTGACATTACCTGGACAATCCAGAACGGCGATAACCCAATTTGTGATACAACTCTGGTTATTACTGCACCTGCCTCCTGTTCTGATCCATGTACTATTGAGCTTGCCGGATTGGTAATAAGTGATTGCAATGACAATGGAACAGACCAGGATCCCAGTGATGATACATACTCGATTGATTTGACCATCAATTCTGTTTTGGGAAATACGAGTCAGTATATTATGATCGATAACCTTGGCAATAATTATGGGCCTTTCGATTACAATATATCCCAATCAATCGGTCCACTTGCAGCAAATGGACAAATGCTTGTCTTTACTGTAACCGACCCTGTTAACCCAAACTGTTTGTTAGAGTTTATCGCACAACAGGATGCGTGTTCATTTGCTTGCAGTATTACAGCATCCGTTATAGGCATCAATTGCTTCAACAATGGCACTCTGGCCGATAACAATGACGATGTATTCAATGCAGAAATATTGATTGAAAGTACAAATGGAGCTTCGAGTGGTTACACGACGGACTCCGGCGTACAGGGCAATTATGGTGAATCACTATTTGTGACGGACTTATTAATCATTGATGGCGATGTCCTTATTACCATAGTTGATAATGATGACAGCAGCTGTACGGCGCAGGTAATGTTGAATGCACCAGGTCCTTGCTCACAGCCTTGTACCCTGGACTTTAGCACCTTTGACATTCTGAATTGCGAGGATAATGGTTCGAATACCGATCCATCAGATGATACCTACTCAGTTGTATTCACAGTAGTCGCAACAGATGGTTTAGTGAGCGTATATTACATCAATGACAGCAATGGCAATACTTATGGTCCATTTGATTATGATCAATCTGTTGAACTCGGACCTTTTATTGCCGATGGCAATGATATCACATTGACATTTTATGATGAACAAAATGGGACTTGTGCACTAACTCAAGTTATAAATCAGAATAGCTGTTCGGGTGCTTGCATTGTCGACGCCACTATTCAGAACGTGGATTGTAGTGATAACGGCACCCAAGG
This sequence comes from Saprospiraceae bacterium, assembly GCA_013002625.1. Classification (GTDB taxonomy): domain Bacteria; phylum Bacteroidota; class Bacteroidia; order Chitinophagales; family Saprospiraceae; genus RFSX01. The sequence continues at coordinate 11,290 of JABDJE010000080.1, forward strand.
TACGAACGATGATGATGTCTATAGTTTTGAGTTGATTGTTACTGGTATTAATACTTCAGACAGTTTTTACATTGCATCCATTGACTTTACTGGGGCTTATGATGAAATAATTGTCTTTCAGGATATTACAATAGCTTCAGGAATTCAGAATTGGGTGATAACCGATCAGATTGATACGAGTTGCCCTATTGACCTGGAGTTAATTCCACCGTCACCTTGTTCAAATCCATGTACCTTGAATCTCTTATCTCTCAATTTCGGGGATTGCAATGACAATGGAACCGGCAGTGATGACGGCGATGATTTCTATTTTGTTGAGATTGAAATTGAAAACACAAATGGCGGAGGCAGCTACTTCAATCTTCAGGATGAAAGTGGCGTTATCTCCACTGACCAATGGTTGTATAATCAGATCAATACTATTGGGCCGTTTCCGGCAAATGGCAATAATTTAAATTTCAACATTATAGACAGCGACAACAGCAATTGTCTATTGAGTTTTAATATTCTACAGAACCCTTGTTCAAATTGCGTTGAATCCATAGACTTATCTGTTCCTTCAACCCTCTTAACCTGTTTGAATCCAAGTATAACCACAGAATTGGAAGTGAACGGTGAGGCAGAGACAATTAGCTGGAATGGCCCATTGGGACCGGCAGGCATAAGCCAAAACTTAGAAATAACGGCACCTGGATGGTACTACGTAGATGTTATATTCGAGAATGGTTGTACGGATGCCGATAGTGTATTCATCGATGCTTCTTTGGATGTTCCAATCAGTAATGCAGGGAATGATCTTGAGTTGAATTGTGACATAACTGTCGTCACCTTATCAGGAGGCAACAGTACCTTAACACAAGATTCTGAAATTACATGGATTGATCCTAACAATCAGATTATTTCTACGGAACTTGAGATTGAAGTGAGCGAGCCAGGCACATATACCCTTTCCATTTATGATGCTGCCAGTATGTGTCCAGCAAGCACAGATCAAGTGATCGTTACAGCTAATTTCAATGAACCATCCGCGGTTATATTTGCCGATCCTGGGAATATCATAGACTGTGTTGTGGAGTCTGTAGATCTTTACACACCAGATGAGCCAAATGTTGTTTATCTGTGGACTATAAATAACAGTATTTCAGACGGAACAATCATAACCATTAACATGCCGAGTCAGGTCGAACTATTGGCCATTGATACAATTTCAAATTGCGAAAATATGTCAATGCTTGCTGTGGAAGATTTTACAGAATATCCGCTAATCAACATCGCACCAATTGATGATATTGATTGTAATCTGAACAACGTGTGTGTGGAAATTTCAACCCAGACCCTGGGCAATGATATTCAGTACCAATGGTTCGATGTAGAAGGTAATCTGATATCAAATGCTGAAGGCACCATTTGTATCAATGAAGCTGGCAGCTATACTGTTGCTATTGAAGATCTTGAAAACGGGTGCAGCAATTCAGAATCATTCGACATTGAGGGACCAGTCATAGCAGATGTCCAGATAGAATCTTTGGTTAGTCTGGAATTAAATGAATCCTATACATTTGAACCGTTCACAAGTTTACCACAATCAGATATCTCATCCTGGATGTGGGTAACCGAAGCGGAATTATCTTGTTACGATTGCCCAAACCCAATGTTATTGGGCTTCGAAAATGGAGATATTGTCACCGTGACTTTGATTAGTTCGACAGGCTGTGAGGCCAGTGCCAATATTACCTTACGTCTGGAAGAAGAACGCATCATTGACAAGTACTACATACCAAATGTCTTTTCACCTGGGGAAAGGTCCAACTTCACAATCTTTACTTCCGATGAAATCAGTTTGATTCAGGAGATGTACATATTTGATAGGTGGGGAGAAATGGTATTTACCAATGAAAACTTCGAACCCAATAATCCGGACATAGGATGGGATGGCTCGTTCGGTGACGCCAATGCAGAACAAGGAGTCTATGTATATCTCTTTGTTTTTGAGGCCAATGGAAGAACAATGAAGGTGGCAGGTGATATAACACTTTTAAGGTAATTGCACGGTCCAGATATTCAATAAAGATCTTGGGAATAGTTTACCTTTGAGCTTTAATTAAATTTATGGCAGGTAACAGTTTCGGACATATCTTTAAAATTCATACGTTTGGTGAATCTCATGGCTTGGGCTTAGGTGTCATTATTGATGGCTGCCCTGCGGGTTTAAAAATCGATAGTGCCTTTATCCAATCTGAATTGGACAGACGCAAACCCGGTCAATCAAAGCTTACGACTCAAAGAAAGGAAGATGAAGCCTTTGTTATCCAATCCGGCGTATTTGAAGGCGTCACGACGGGTACTCCGATTTCCATCTTCATTCCTAATCAAGATCAAAAATCAAAAGACTACAGCCATATAGCGACCAAGTATAGGCCTTCTCATGCGGATTATACCTACGATGCAAAATATGGCAGAAGAGATTACAGAGGTGGAGGCAGATCTTCAGCACGTGAAACGGTTGCCCGTGTTGCAGCGGGTGCCATTGCAAAATTATTGCTGAGAAGCCAGGGCGTATCTATTCATGCAGGCGTTACATCTGTTGGTCACATAAGCCTTACAAGTCCGCTTCATGAAGTGGATTGGTCTAAAGCCGAAAGCAATCCAGTCCGATGCCCTGATCCGGAATTAGCTGAACAAATGGCTGCACATATATTGGAAGTAAAGCAAAAAGGTGATACCGTAGGTGGCATCGTGAGTGCATACATTGAAGGTTGTCCTGCAGGTCTCGGAGAACCTGTGTTTGACAAATTACATGCAGATCTCGGAAAAGCCATGCTATCAATCAATGCTGTCAAGGGGTTTGAGTATGGTTCAGGATTTAAAGGATCAACAATGTATGGGAGTATGCACAATGATGTCTGGGCATCTGGCCCTATTGGTCCCACGACCAAAACCAATTATTCTGGCGGAATCCAGGGCGGCATATCGAATGGCATGCCCATTTATTTTAACGTTGCTTTCAAACCGGTAGCAACCATTATGAAGGAACAACAGTCCATCGATGATTCAGGATCCGATACAACAGTGATGGGTAAAGGAAGACATGACCCTTGTGTGGTGCCCAGAGCAGTAGTCATTGTTGAAGCTATGGCTGCCTTGGTGCTTGCGGATCACTTGTTATTGAACCGGCTTAATAAACTCTAATCTTCTTGTGTTCCCTGATCATCGGATTTTATATTACTAATATCCTTGCTCAAGGCTTTTTTGAAATCTGTTAGGTTCCCGAATTCTTTGCGGTAATTGATACCAAGACCATATTTTTGTACGGCACTTCCTGTCGTAAGTACTTCATCCCTATCCCACTTCCCATAAGCGCGTAATTTCAGCCTACGGTCGTCTGTAAGATAGTATTCCAATACAAAATCATGGATAACGTAATTTGTATTATCCACTATTCTTGAATTTACAAATGAAGTTCCATAATCAAATCCCCACTTATCGTTTTGAAATCTAGGCTTGAAATGCACTTCGATTTCATCCGGAATCAATTGGGTGGATTCAAAGCTTCCATCTGCGGTCACATCTGAGTTTCTTGAAAAACCAATTTCAAAATCAATGCCCGATACAAAGCCATTTTCACTTAAAGCCTCCTGAAGAAATCCTGAAAGCAGATATGATAATTGGTTTGACACAAATTCACTTAAGGTATTATATCCTGTTTGGGTTAAACTTTCAGAGGTAAGCAAATTATCACCCAATGAATTTGAAGGCAGGAATGATCTGAACATTATCAATCCGGCTACCTGTTCGTTAAGATCTGCTTCATTCTCTCTTAAGGTCCTGACTTTATTATCTGCATAGGTTCTTAACTCTCCTTGAAGCTCCGGGAATTTCAAATCAAAATTAACGATCGGATTATACAAGGTACCGGTCAACTTCATGGTGAGGTCCACCTGTGTTCGTTTACGTGCTTCGGTTTGAACAGAAGTAGATGCATTGGTAAGGTATTCATCCAGAAATACATTCACCGGTACTCTCAGACCGGTATATTCAGTCTCAATGTTAAGGTTTGCATTGATTGGATCCCCGGTCCAGGTGATCAACCCTCCTTGTTTTACAGTAAATGGTTTGGCAACAATTCCCCATGCTGTAAACAAATAGTCACCCGATTCAACTTCATAGGTTCCGAAAATATTGAAGTCACCTTGCCTTGAAACGATGATTCTGAGGTCCCCATTACCTCTGCCCTTAATTACATCATTCAACCTTTCGTTGAAGATCATATTTACCTGGGCTTCATCAGAGATGGTCAAATTCATTTCAACATCAACACCTTCAATTTTAGGTGCTAGAAAAATTGTGTCCTTTTTAGGGTTTAAATATTCATCACGATCAACAAATTTGATAAAACTTTCATCGAAGTTTTCGTAGGTATCTTCGACAGGTATATTGAGAATAGTGCCTTGACCCGTTACGGCCGTAACATCAATATCTGTAGATGAGAACGGGCCGTTAAACTCTACCGATATCGCACCAATACCTTTCCCATAATACATTGGATTGTCGCCCTTCTCGGTATCCAGGGCAAGGAATCTATCCGAAGACATACTCAAATCTGTTCTGAAGTCAGCGAATAATTTGTGACGCAATCCACCAAGCATGACTGCGCGATTACCAAATTTGTCAAAGAGGCTTACATTGGTCAGGTCGATAAAGTTTTCTGAAATTCGAACTTTTTCTGTGCCTAATCCTATCTGGGCCCCCAGATAATTAATTGTTGTTACACCATCTTTGATACGGGCTTCACCTCGCAGCTTAATATCATCTGCCGTTCCAAATATACTGGCATCGATATTGGCGACACCGGCTGTATTTGAAATGCCATCGTCAATAATAAATTCAAATGTATTCATGACAAGATTGCGTGCTCTGACGTTGCCACTTATCCCTTTGGTTCTTTCATTATAATCCACAGAAACATGCAGTTGCTGTCCATCACTTTCCCTATCCATTTTGATATCTGCCTTTACCATCCCAGTCGTATCTCTGCGCCCATTAATAATAAGTGCACCATAGTTTACATCGTTCAAGTCAAATTCAGGGAGAAAAGCACTGGCGACAACTTCTGAAGGACCAAACAGGTCAAAAATTTGAATATCCGCATTACCCGTTCCGGTAAAATTTATTTTATCATAGTTTATAATACCATTTATCAGGGCAAAATCAAATTGTCTCAAACTCAGATGGAGTCCTCTGGCATTGATGTCCCCAATATCTAATACTCGGTTTCCATCGGTTAAAATAAAATCATATACTTTCAGGTATTTATCACCAAACACAACCTTGTTGGTTTTTCTTATACTCCAATCTGATGAGAACATTTGCAGTTTCTTATCTACTACCGTGAACTCGAGATTGTCACCTTCAGGAATAACTCTTAAGTCAACATCAATATTTCCAATACTATCCAGGATATTATTTGTGGCAATATTAAACATGACAACATCACCGTCAATATCAACTTTGAGATTTACAGGGTCATAAGTCTTTGAGTCAGTAAATATTTTATCCAGTGCAAGATTGTATTTGGATAAGCTGTTGTTATGCAAAAGCGCCAAGGCCATATTTGCAAATGTGTACTCCTGATATTGTATTGTATCTACAGTCAAGGTGCTTTCAATTTGACCAAGCGCCAGATTAGGTGCCCCTTCAAATGAGACACCTTTTAATCTTAATGCATCAGCATTGATCAACTCCAGATAATCCCGCGTGTCAGAAATTCTAATTTTAAATCTGAAATCTTGTCGATTATTGAGTTCCTTCTCGGATGCTTTAATATTTAATCGTTTGGCCCACAATGGATGATTGGCAGCAATGAACCCCTTGAGCTTAGGCACCAATTCAGAGAAGTCAAATACGCCATCCAAGGATGCATTGATTATATCTGAACTGACAATAAGATTCCGACTGTTAATTGCAGGAGATGAGCTGACGTAAAGGCTGTCAAATACAAAATCTTTCTCCTTAAACTTGACACTTAATCCATCAACATCTATTAAGCCAGCAAAATCCTTTGTATCAGAGCCAGACATTGAACAGTTGAATTGCCCATTGACAGAACTGAAGTCGTCTGATAAATTAATCGCTTTAAGATCAATATTTCTGATATCTGCTCTAAAGTCTGTTTTTACAGCATTGTCTGACAAATCTATTTGTCCTTCAAAATTCAAATCAACGTTCGGATCAAAAGCGATAAACGATCCGTCAAATAAATTTTTCTGGAATTCTCCCTTTAGAATAATACTGTTATATGGATAGCCCTTGAACTCAAAATTCTCAAGATTGGCCTCAAGGTTCGCTTTCACATTACCAAGGGTTAAGCCTTGTCCATCATAGATACTTGCACTAAATGTGGCAAATCCAAAATTATCGTTGCCTGTCCATCTTTTTAAGTCAAAATCCTTGAGTACAATGTTTCCGGAATACAAAGCATTATTAATACCATCTTTTACATCTAGTCTGGTATCCAATGTTATCCTACCTAAATTACTTTGGAGGTAGCCATAGATAACAAAATCATTAAAAAATCCATCTATTGCGCCAGAGAAAGATATAGGATCCAACTTGTAAAACTGTTGTGGCGGGTTAAATCCAGGAATAACCTGTTTCAAGCCTGTTAAACTTGTCGTCAATTCATCCACATATAAATTGATAAGGGCTTTGTCTGGCTTTGTAAGGTTGGAAGTACTTAAACTTCCATTAAGGTAAATTTGATTTCCAATCTTAAGTGAAATATTATCAGCTTCCAAATCATCCACGGTTCCACTAATCTTGCCTGATAATGCAATTGTTTTGTTTTTATTGAGTTTGAAAAAACTAGACTTTGCCACATCTGGGAAGAAATAACTCAGATCTGAAAGTGCAATCCTGGATCCATTCAGCGAAGATTGAATAACAATCGACTCTGCGAATGATTTAAAATCAGACAGATCATTATAATTAAAACGCAACTGATCACTGATGAGGCTGGACTTTGTTTTCAATATGAAATCCTTTAATCCCAGTCCATTCTGTCCAAAGTGTAGTTCTCGTACATCCAACTGTTGTATTTCAAATCCATTCTTCTCTTCCAGAGTGAGCGATTTTATATTGGATTTAATATCGAGTGGAAAGCTAAGACTTGTTGAGTCCGCATTAATGTTGATGTTATCAATCAACAAATGTTTGTAGTCGATGACATTTTGCTGAAGTATCTGTTCAGGATAATTCCAATCATCATTTATAAAAGTACCGCAGCTGAGCTCAAGATGGTGGATCCGAATAAATTTCGTAGGTTGATCAGAACTCGAAACTTCAGATGTTGCTTGCTTCCCACCGGTATCAATTTGAAGCGTATCCTTTAAAGGCATCTTTTCCAGATGTACATACGGATTGCTCAACATAAGATTACTCAATGTAATTGTGTCACTCTGAGTACTGAAGCCTTCCAATGCAATTAGTCCTTTATCCAGACTGATATATTTATGCTCTCCTTTATTTTCATCGGAGATAAACAATTGAATGTCATCCAGATTTAATTTTCTCAATTCCACAAATAGTGGACTTTTGCTTGCAGTGTCTGCATCCTGAGGTGAGAACCTGCTGATAAACTCATCCAGGTTTGATCGGTCACTGCCAAAATGATTGACAATATTAAGAACCACACCATCTGCATTTATTTCACTCAGCAGTAATCGTTTTTTCCTTAGACTTAGTAAATTTTCTCGCAAGGAACTTGATAGCGATCTGGCATACAGTAAGGTATCCTCAGGCGTATCCGCATTTGAAATGTAAATATCTTCGAGCTCAAGACCTTTGAAAACAGAAAAGTCAACTTTGCCTACATCGACACGGGCAGAAGTCTTTTCCGATAATTGTTTTGTGAGTTTATTTACTAAAAACTTCTGGACAGGACCAAAATGCACTATAAATGGAAGTGCAAGCACCAATAAAAAAAATAGAACAACAACCCTTAGAATAAACCTGAGAGGACCTTTGCGCTGTGCTTTATTTTGAATTGATTCCTGGGTCATTTAATATTTAAGAAGCTTACTTTTATTTAAACAATAAATTGTCTGTTTTAGGTATGAGAATATTTGCTTTAATTAATCATTAACATTGTTGCTATAAGCATGCCATAATTTGATGGTTTCACACGCTTCGGTCACATCGTGTACCCTAAGTATTTTTGCCCCTTTCAACAAGGAAATCATGTGCAATGCTGTTGTGCCATTTAAAGCCTCCTGAGGCGATACATTCAATGTTTTATAAATCATTGATTTTCTGCTGATACCAACCAACAACGGGTGATCAAGACTGGTAAAAACCTCCAGCTTATTCAGGATTTCAAAATTGTGTCGTATATGTTTTGCAAACCCAAAACCCGGGTCAACGATAATTTGCTCTACCCCACTACTTTTCAATTCAAGTACTTTATTATTCAGGCTGGAATACACTTCCATAACAACATCATCGTATTGTGCAAGATTGACCATAGTATCAGGCCTGCCTTTCATGTGCATTAAAATATAAGGTAATCCTAATTCCACAACCGTTGGTATTAATTCAGCATCATAGGCAAATCCAGAAATATCATTTACGATAAAACTGCCATATTGGGACATTCGCCTTACAACTTCACTGCTGAAAGTGTCAATGCTTAAGACAATATCAGGAAAACGCTTATAAACTTCCTTTATAATAGGCTCTATCCGGCTAATTTCTTCTTCGACAGGAATAAGTTTTGAATTGGGATTTGAGGAAAATCCACCTACATCAATAATGGATGCGCCTTGTGCGTGCATGCGTTCAATCTGTGATATGGCTTTGTCAAGATTATTATAATAGCCTCCATCAAAAAAAGAATCAGTTGTGACGTTAAGGATACCCATAACAATGGGATTATCCAGTGAAATAAGCTTTTCACCGACACGAATTGAATTCATAGGTTGGTCAATTAAACATCAAAGTTAGCTAAATAACAGCCCTAAAAATTGGGGGAAATACCCATTTTTTACCCATTATACCTTATAAGTGTTTCATCTTCAGCAAAAATTAGCTTAATTTTAGGAGGATTTAATAAGAAAACTAGCCAAAGCCGTTACACAGTGAAAAGAAAAGAAGCGTCAATTCTTAACATTTGTATTGTTATTTCTGCCGTCATTGCGGGGTACTTCATCCTCCACTATCTCAACGTCTCAGAGACGCCTCAAGAAGAGACTGTTATTGAATCGGTCGAACCCGAATATAAATACGGTTTCGATAAGAATGCACACCATTTCGAAAAACATACTTTAGGCTTCAATCAAAACCTGGGTGACCTACTCTTATATCAAGGTATTGCCTGGGATAGTATCCTAAAACTGGATCAGATCTCATCCAATGTATTCAGTATACGAAAATTCAGAGCGAAAAAACCTATTACACTCGTTAAGGAAAATGAATGTGAAGCACCGCTTTGCGTAATATACGAGCCTAATAAATTCACTTTCATAAAATACTTCATCAAGGATAAGGTGAAAATTGATGTTGTCAAGCGAGATTATGACATCGTCATAGAATCTGCAGCAGGTGAGATAACATCTTCATTATGGGGCGCAATGCAAGAGAATGGTTTGGGAAATGATATCATCGATAAGATGGAAGATGCATTTGCTTCAAGTGTGGATTTTTACCATACGCAAAAAGGTGACAAGTTCAAACTCATTTATGAGAGAAAGTATATAGATGGCAAATCGGTAGATACCGGTGAAATACTTGCTGCTTCATATAAAAATGAGCAGGGAGAACACCATGCTGTATTTTACGAGAATGAAAATTATGAAGGCTTCTACGATCTGGAAGGGCACCCAGCATTGGGTAAGTTTCTCAGAGCACCTCTAAAGAATTCAAGAATTTCTTCTCGTTACAATCTGCGTAGATTTCACCCGATTAAGAAAAGAACCATTCCACATCTGGGTACGGATTATGCCGCACCGATTGGAACACCAATCTATGCTGTGGGAAGTGGTGTAATCGAAGTAGCTGGTTATACTAAGAATAATGGAAAATATGTAAAGATCAGGCATGATGATGTCTACAAAACTCAGTACCTCCACATGAATCGTATTGCACCGGGTATTAAAAAAGGTGTGCGCGTTAAACAAGGACAGAAAATTGGTGAAGTAGGCAAAACGGGTCTGGCGACAGGGCCTCATGTTTGTTTCCGCTTCTGGAAAAACGGAAAGCAGGTTAATCACCTCAGATTAAACTTTCCACCTCAAGATCCTCTTCCAGCCGATCAACTGGAGGATTTCTTCAAGAAGAGAGATGTTCTACTGAATATATTAAATCAGGTTCCTTATCCAAACGAAGAGCCCAATAATACATTGGCCTTCAATAACCCTTAAACTTCTATCTGGAAAATATAATTCCGAGATTGGCACATACCAAAATTAATAAGTGATTTTCGCTTTCTGCAGTGTAATGCCAAATGTTGAACCGAGCCCAAATGTGCTACGGACTGTAATTTTTTGCTTGTGCGCTTCCATGATGTGTTTTACAATAGCCAAGCCTAAACCTGAGCCTCCGACCTGACGAGAGCGACTTTTATCCGCCCGATAAAAGCGATCAAATAAGTGTTTCAAGTCCTCTTCTTTTACACCTATACCATTATCCGAAACTTCCACAAGAATGCGTTCATCCATATCATAAAAGCTGACTTTGGTTGTTCCGCCATCATTGCCATATTTAATAGAATTCTTGATCAGATTAATAAATACCTGATGCATTTTATTGCGGTCGGCTAAAACTGTAAAGCTCTGGTTGGCACCAGGCTTAAATATCAAATTTATATTCTTGGAAGCAGCTTGCATTTCCAGGTCTCGGAATACTTCCTCTACCAATTCTTTGATATTGAATTTTGTAAGATCCAATAAGCCAGCCTCAGATTCCAGCTGATTAATCAACTCCAGATCTTCAACTATAGTTTGAAGCCGCGCTAGGTTGGATACGGCTCTTTCCAAATACTTCTTATTAATTTTTTCATCGTAGAGTCCGCCCTCTAAAAGGGTGTACAAATATCCCTGAATTGTAAAGATGGGCGTTTTCAATTCATGCGATATATCCCCTACATATTTCTTCCTGTAAGACTCCAATGACTTGAGTGAGGTAATTTCCTTTTCCGTTTCTGCAGCCCATTCTACGACCTTTTCATTTACATCTTCCAGGCTTGTTTCAACTGAGTCCAGTGATTTAACATCTTTAAGTGAATCCTTGGAATCGGTAATTACCTTGTAGATCAGTTTAATCTTTCTAAAGACAAATGTTTCAAATAAGAATCGAAGCAAAAAGTAGCCAATGAGCAAGGTTGCGAAGGCGTAAACTATAAAATAGCCTGGCTGGACATTGCTCACATCTGATACAGCATAAATGCTTACTAATATCACAATGTGGGTCATCCATATCACAAAGGATATAGAAAATGAGATTTGCCTTATTGTTAAGTTTTTAAACAATGGGTTTAGAAGTCAAATTTATAACCTACGCCTTTCATTGTTTGAATATAATGACTTCCTATCTTTTCACGGAGTTTTCTAATATGAACGTCGATCGTTCTGTCTCCTACGATCACATCGTTTCCCCACACTTTCTTAAGTATTTCTTCCCTCCGGAATACCTTGCCAGGTTTTGAAACCAACAAGGCCAATAATTCAAATTCTTTCTTTGCGAGAGGAATAACGTTATCATCTTGAGTAACCGTGTAGGCATCAGGATTGATTTTCAATCCATCAAACTCCAACACTTCCGAACCGGCATCTATCCTAAAGTCAGCATGACGTCGCATAAGAGCATTTACCCTGCTTTTTAGCACATTGGGTTTGATGGGTTTGGTGATAAAATCATCACCACCCTTATCAAGCGCTGATATATGAGTGAATGATTCAGATCTAGCGGTGAGGAATGCAATTAAAGTGTTATCAAAAGTATTTTCAGATCTCAATTTTTCACATAATTCAATGCCGTCCATTTTGGGCATCATGATGTCTAGCAATATAAGATGTGGAACAAACTTGGTAGCCACTTCGAACCCCTCTTCACCATCATATGCAGTTGCAATGTCATAACCTTCCTTCTGTAGGTTGTACTCAAGGAATTCTACGATATCATGTTCGTCTTCAACGATCAATATTTTACCTTTTTTTTGCATTGATTTCTCCATGACTTTACAAAGGAAGACATATAGTCATTATTTCTATTGTGTCCTAGATTAAATAATTGTTAACTCGATTAAATAGTTCATTTCCGTTTTTTAGCCTTATACTGTTTTTCATAAGAAGATATGCTGTCTTTGGCAGCACTATGGATCGGATTATAAATAGCTGGGTTGAGTTGAAGCCACTCAAGATCACGCTCGAAAGCAAGAAAATCAATGTTATGAATGGCCTCTATCTCACCGATATATTTTGATCTCAAACTGTCTTTTACATCAATATCCACATCATCAAGTATTTCCGAAATCACATAAACATCAATCAGTACATCTTTGATCTTCTCTTCAGAATAGTTCAAAACATATTTATCCTGTTTGGAGCTGCATGCACAAAAAATAAACAAAAGAACTATGATCTTCTTCATATAAGTTTAGGGAAATAAGTATTCAAAATAATAGTATTTGAAAAATGTACATCTGACCAGTTTTCAGCTTCGGATTCAAGGTGTACGACACCACATGTTGGAATGTTGTCAATGGGATAGTTTGAAAACATATTGCTCATATAGTTTATTGTTGGGTTGTGGAAAAATATTGCTGGTAAGCTAATTGATTCTTCCAAGTTATTGATGATGTACATAACATCATCTTCAGATCCAAAGTATAGATCCTGAAATTTTTCAAAATTGATGATGATATCCTTGAATTCATTATAAAAAACAGTAGCTGTTGAAAAAGCGCGATTGGCAGGGCTTGAAGCCAAGTAGTCGGGTCTTATCTCCAATTGATTCAGATAGGCCGCCATACGCGGTGCATCCCTTTTACCGCGATTATTTAAAGGCCTGTCAATATCCGCCAATCCGGGATTTTTCCAGGAGGACTTGGCATGGCGTATCAACAAGAATCTTCTCATAGGTAAAGCTTTAAGTTAATTCGAAAATACGGATTTAGATGAATAGATAAATTGTCACTATCTTTAGTAGTTTTCAATGAATTTTTATTGAATTTATCATTTAAGCCCAATTTGACCAACACGACCAACTAAATGGAAGAAGAGTCTAAAAAGTTAAGCCGACTAAAACTGCGTGAATTCATAGATGATTTATCCAATGAAGAATTAAAATCATTCATTCTTAATTATGCCAGAAGTAACGCCATGTTTGAAATGAGTATGAAGGCTCATTTTATTTCTCGCATCAATATCGATAATGATGGATCAAAGTATAAGCGCTTACTTGATGAGTTGGTAAAACCTAAAACTTCAAGTAATAATAAAGTTGGCGCCACGCAAGTCCGAACCATTGCCCTGATCATCAAAGATTTTGTTGATCAAATGTTGGATGCATTGAGC
>JABDJE010000085.1 GCA_013002625.1 Saprospiraceae bacterium
TCAGCATCCAGTGACATTATAGCCAAACAGTCGGGACTTAGTTGTAAAAATGATCGATCATATTCATCCGCTTCAACAACGACAATCTCACCATCACCTTTTAAAAAATTTGTCCCATAATCCGTTAGGATACCGCCCAGGAATGCGTCCACTTTTTTACCGCAATAATTCAATAAGTGGGCAATTAGACTACTGGTGGTTGTTTTACCATGTGTACCTGCTACCGCAATCGTATACATCGTCTCACTCAACAAGCCCAATACTTCAGCACGCTTCATAATCACATAATCCTGGCTTCTCAACCAATTCAATTCCTTATGTTCTTCCGGGATAGCTGGTGTATAAATGACCAGATCTATACCTTCAGGAATCAATGTGACATCATCGGTATAATGAATGTGCATACCCTCATCCTCCAACTTTTTGGTAAGGATGCTTTCCGTTAAATCATATCCATAGACCTCTTTTCCTGATTGTTTGAAAAAGCGTGCAATAGCACTCATGCCTATTCCTCCAATCCCGAGGAAATAGATCCTCTGAAGGTCATTGATGTTCATGATTTAACCAACTTTAATACTTCATTGGCTATGGCTTCCCTGGCTTCAGGTTTGGCCAACGCCTTTAAATTAAAACTCAAACTTCTTTGAGTCTCTTTATCTTCTAGCAGTTTAATCGCTGTTGGGATAACTTTCTCTTTTGCTTCATCGTCCCTAATCAGTAATGCCGCATCTTTTTCACTGAGTGCTTTCGCATTTTTGGTTTGGTGATCCTCTGCTACATTTGGAGAAGGAATGAAAATAGCAGGCTTTCCCACTATTGCTAATTCCGAGATTGTCAGTGCGCCTGCTCTACAAATAATAACATCAGCCGCACTGTAAGCCAGATCCATCCTATCGATGAATGGTAAGATTTTAACATGTGGGCATTGTGCCAGTTCAGAATTTTTAAATTCATCATGATACAGTTTGCCGACTTGCCAAATCAATTGAATATTATCAAATCGTTTGATAACATCTCTACTGTTATAGATCGCATTATTGATGGATCTGGCTCCCAAACTTCCTCCAAAAATGAATAGTGTTTTCTTATTTTGATCCAAATCAAAATGCGTGTATGCTTCAGAGCGCAGCTCTTCTACATTGGTTAAATCTTTTCTCACAGGATTCCCTGTAAGCAAGATTTTCTCTTCTTTAAAGAAAGAATCCATGTGATCATAGGCTACACAAATTCTATCTGCCTTCCCGGCTAATAATTTGTTCGTTATGCCTGGATAAGAATTTTGTTCCTGGATTAAAGTCGGTATGCCTTTCCATTGTGCTAACTTTAGCATCGGTCCGCTGGCAAACCCACCTACCCCAACAACCACATCGGGATTAAACTTGTCAATGATCTTTTTGGCCTTCAAAAGACTGCCTATTAATTTGAATGGAAATTTTAAATTTCGAGACATTTGTCTTCGATGAAATCCACTTATATTCAACCCTACAATTTCGTACCCCGCATTAGGGACTTTTTCCATTTCAATTTTTCCGTTTGCACCTACAAAGAGAATATCTTTTACGCCCTTTTCTTTCAATGCATTTGCAATAGCTATCGCTGGAAATATATGTCCTCCTGATCCTCCTCCACTAATAATAATTTTCATATTTCGGTCTATTGCTTTTTATACTTTCTACTGGTTCAACTTCAGCGACTGCAGCTTCTTCTTCCAGTATTTCATAGTTGCTGTATTCTTCCACATATTTGCTTACGCTCAATATAATTCCCAGAGCGATACATGTGAATACCACAGATGTTCCTCCCATACTGATGATAGGAAGCGTTAGTCCAGTAACGGGTACAAGGTGAACCGATACTGCAATATTGGCGAATGCCTGTATCACAATATTGAGACATAACCCTATGGCCAGAATGGAACCGAATGTCTTTGGACACTTGGTTACCATACAAACACATCTGTAAAGCAATGCTACATAAATGCCTATGACGGTTATTGCACCTATTAATCCATATTCCTCACAGATAATCGCATAAATGAAATCTGCGTATGGATATGGTAAATAGTTACGTTGCATACTATTGCCTGGGCCCATCCCAAATATTTCGCCATTGGCAATAGCAATTTTGGATTGTTGAATTTGCCATCCTCCGTCAGAATTGTACATGAATTCATTGATCCTAGATATCCAGGTTTCAAGTCGTACAAATTCCGGAAAGAATGATCCGATAAGGATTAAAAGTGAAAATGCTGCTATTCCTACAACTACTAAAACGAGAATATATTGCATTGACACACGTCCAACAATCATCATAAGCAGGCATGTCGCGAATAATAGTGCTGCTGTTGAAAGATCCGCTGGTGCAATCAACATACACACAATTACAATGGGTATGATGATAGGTAAGAATGCACTCTTAAAATCTTTTATCACATCTTGTCGCTTGGCAATAGATCGTGCGATATAAATGATCAGTGCCAATCTTGCCAGATCGGAAGTCTGAAATGTCTTATCGATCCAGGGGATCGTAATCCATCGCTTCGCTGCGTTTATTTCTGTACCAAATCCTATTGTGTACATCAACAATGGTATAGCCAATAAAAACAGGATCGGTGCCAGCTTGGCATACACCATGTAGTTGAACTTGTAGGACAAATACATAAATAGAAAGCCGATTCCAATAAAGACAATTTGCTGAATCAGGTAATACTCCGTATTGCCACCGCGTGACTTATATGCCATACTTCCGACTGCGCTGTACACGGCCAGAATTGAACACAAGCCAAGCAAGGCCACAAGAAACCAAATGGTCTTATCGCCCTTCAAATTTTCCAAAGTATTACTTATTGCTCTCACCTGTCATTTTTAAAACCTCATCTCTAAAACTATCCCCTCTGTGTTTGTAATTATCAAACAAATCAAAACTTGCACATGCAGGAGAAAGTAAAACTACGTCTCCCTGTTTGGCATTTTTTGTTGCTAAGTCTACTGCTTCTCTCATTGTTGTAACGCTAACTATTTTGTCTACGATTTTATCAAACGCAGATCTCAATTTGCTATCGTCCACACACAAACAGATCAGCATCTTAACCCTGGACTGAACCACTGACTCCATGACTTGATAATCATTTCCTTTATCAGTGCCACCAGCAATCCAGATTACAGTTTGATTGAGGCCTTCCAGCGCCTTTAATGCGGATTCAACATTTGTTGCCTTGCTGTCATTGATATAGTCAATCTCATTGTGAGATATAACCAACTCCATTCTATGCTCAATAGCTTTAAATGAAGATAGATTTCGGATGATTTGCGCATCCGAACAACCATACAATCTTGCAACAAGCACCGCAACTGCAGCATTAAATAAATTATGCTTGCCTTTTAACTGTATTTCAAAAGAATCACTACCCTCCTTTGACGGTAATGTAATCATGGGATTAATTGCAGATAGCCTGTGAACCTGAACATCTTTACGATAGCTTTCAAGGCGTGTATTGATCATTTTGTTTTCTTTTTCAAGA
Source organism: Saprospiraceae bacterium (assembly GCA_013002625.1). Classification (GTDB taxonomy): domain Bacteria; phylum Bacteroidota; class Bacteroidia; order Chitinophagales; family Saprospiraceae; genus RFSX01. The sequence goes on from JABDJE010000085.1 coordinate 3,521, forward strand.
ATCAAATGACCATTGGGTCTGATCGCTTCCGCAAGACGCCATTTGGCATCAGCATATCTATCGATGTCAAATTGATAGCGATCCAAATGATCTGCCGTAATATTCAATATCACACCGATATCGATTTGCAAGTTGCAGATATCATCAAGCTGGAAACTACTCATTTCAAGCACTACCCAATCGTAGTCAATATCATCCAGCAAGAGTCGTGAAAATGCATAACCAATATTTCCACCTATACCAACAACAGCATCTGCGTTGTTAATAAGATGATAAATTAAACTGGTAGTTGTGGTCTTCCCATTACTACCAGTCACACCGATTATCTTCCCTGTGTAAAACCTAGAAGCAAATTCTATTTCCGAAATGATCGTTTTCTGCCTTAGTCGAAAATGCCTGATCACTTTAGCTTCTTCAGGAATACCGGGACTTTTCACAATGATATCCGCGCTTTCAATCTTATCAATACTATGTCCCCCTTCTTCAAAGGGGATGTTTTTATTTTTTAAAATGTCTTTATGCTCTTCTGAAATTGATCCAAAATCTGAGACAAAGACTTCAAGTTTTTTTGCTTTAGCCAATAGCGCCGCACCTATTCCACTTTCTCCTCCACCTAGGACAGCTATGCTTTTCATTGTTATCGTATTTTCAAAGTGATAACAGTTAAAACCGCAAGTAATATTGCCACAATCCAAAATCGTACAACGATTTTCATTTCATGCATGCCCTTTTTCTGATAATGATGATGAAGGGGTGACATAAGAAATATTCGCCGTCCTTCTCCATACTTTCTCCTTGTATATCTAAAGTAACTCACTTGTAATATGACCGAAAGATTCTCCATCAGCATGATACCGCACAACACTGGAATCAATAGTTCTTTTCTTAAAAGCACTGCCATTACCGCAATAATTCCACCTATTGCCAGACTTCCCGTATCACCCATAAAAACTGAGGCTGGATAAGAGTTATACCAAAGAAAGCCAATACATGCCCCAATAAAGCATGCGGCAAATATGACCAGCTCTTCTGAATGTGGCAGATAAAAAATGTCCAGATAATCGGCAGTAATGGAGTTACCAGAGACATAGGCTAATACACCGAGAGTGGCTCCAATAATTGCAGCTACCCCTGTCAAAAGTCCATCCAGTCCATCGGTAAGATTAGCACCATTTGAAACCGCGGTAATTATAAATATGACCAAGGGTACAAAAAGTAAAAACACCCACTTTGATGAACCGCCAGTAAAAAAAGCATAATCCAATTGGTTGTTTTTCAAGAATGGCATGTTTGTATAAAATGCCTTTACATAAGCCATTTCTTTTGTCTCTGGCTCTGAATTTAACTGTGGAACTGTAACTTCAAATGATTCGATGATTTCCAGGTTTCTCTCATTGGCATCATCCAGGGGCATACGAATTACAATATCGCTATGCAAAATCATGACCAGCGCCACAAGCAATCCTAGCATAACCTGACCAAATATTTTAAACTTTCCCGAAAGGCCGCCTTTATTTTTCTTAAAGACTTTGATGTAATCATCAATAAATCCAATTGTAGAAATCCAAAGCGTTGTTACCAACATCAGGATGATATAAATATTATCCAGTCTTGCGAGCAGTAAGGTGGGAATAACAATGGCCATCATGATAATGATACCGCCCATCGTGGGGGTACCTTCTTTCTCCTTCTGTCCCTCTAGTCCCAAGTCCCTTACAGACTCTCCTACTTGCAATTTTTTCAAAGAACGTATGATCCGTCCACCAAACAATAATGATATACTAAGTGATATAATTATTGCCAGAGCAGATCTAAAAGATATAAATTGAAACAATCCTGCACCTGGCAGATTGAATTGATTTTCTAAGTATTCAAATAAATGATACAGCATCTGTTTTTTCTAAAAAATAACAGTTAACAGTAGGTGTTCGAATCTTTATCCGAAAGAAACCTACTGCAACTGTTAAAACCAACCTGAGAATGATAATAGAACCTATTCTTCTATATCTTACTCAATGCATAAATGCATTCAATATTTTCTTATCATCGAATGGGAATCTTTGTCCCTTTATTTCTTGATATGTTTCGTGCCCTTTACCTGCGACTAATATAATGTCGCCATCCTGGGCCAACATGCAAGCCATCTTTATGGCTTCCTTTCTATCGGTAATTTTTAAGGATTTATTTATTTCATCATCGGTCATACCCGCCATCATATCACTTAAGATATCTTCAGGATCTTCATCGCGTGGATTATCCGATGTCAATATTAATTTATTACTATACTGCGCTCCAATCGCTGCCATCTTTGGTCTTTTTTCCTTGTCTCTATTTCCGCCACAACCTACAACAGTGATTATATTCTGATTCGGTTTTTTAATATTCTGAATCGTTTCCAGGACTTTTGACAAGGCATCCGGCGTATGCGCATAGTCTACAACAGCTGTATAACCTGCTTCCTGAGTACGAATAATATCCATTCGACCGTCCGCAGAAGACAATTGGCTAATAGCTTGCAGCACCTTGGATTTTTCCAATCCATCCACTATCGCAAATGCAAAAGCCAATGTCGCGTTGTAAGCATTAAAAAAGCCAACCAGCTTTAAGAATATTTCGGTTTCACCTATTTCCAAATGCAATCCCGCAATATCATTCGCAATCATTTTGCTTTTGAAATCTGTCGGTCTTTTTAATGCATATCCAAAGCTGCTTGCTTTACAATTCTGAATCATTATCCTGCCATTCTTATCATCGATATTGGTAATGGCAACCGCTTCTTCCTTCAGACCATCAAACAGCTTTTTCTTCGCTTTCAAATAATTCTGAAATGTCTTGTGGTAATCCAGGTGATCATGACTGAGGTTTGTAAACAATGCAGCATCAAAATCAACAGCTGCTACTCTTCCCTGATCCAGGGCATGCGAACTGACTTCCATGAACACATGACTGAGTCCGGCATCCACCATTTCAGCAAACATCGCTTGCAAGCTGATTGGGTCCGGTGTTGTAAGTTTAGCGGGCACTTCAGTGTCTCCAAATTTGATTTTTATGGTTGAAATCAAACCTGTTGTAAATCCTAAAGCCTGGTATAACTCATGAAGCAATGTTGCAACAGTTGTCTTACCATTTGTACCTGTTATTCCTACAACTTTGAGTTGCTTCGAAGGATGGTCATAAAACCGACTTGCCAATTCAGAAGTCAATTGTCTGGCATCTTGAACTTGCACAAACTTTGCTGAACTTTCTTCGATGTAGGAAGGATCGTCCAACACTATAACATGCGCACCTTTTTCAACAGCACTGGCTATATAATCATGACCGTTGCTGTGTGTGCCCTTATAGGCTATAAACAAGAATCCTTCTTTGACCTGTCGTGAATCCATGGTAATCCCATTGATTTGGACATCATTCAAATCAACTGTATTCAGTATGTTAACCGATTGCAGTATTTTTTCCAGTTTTTTCAAATCTTACTATTTATCACTTTTGATAAATGCATTTTATCGTAAGTATATTTCAACTACTTGTCCTTTTATAGGTGTACCGGGTCTGATTGTTTGTTTGCTCACCTTCCCCATTCCATGATGTTCCACGCGCAGTCCCAAGCTTTCCAAAACATAGACTGCATCTCTTAAGCCCATTCCTCGTACATCCGGTACTGTTTTTTTCAAGATCTTCTTGTCTTCGATGGCCAGTACATCTTCTTTTGTTGCTACATCACCCCAACGATTCCGACCACTTTCATTATATCCTACGCCGACAAACTCCAGAACCTTTTTGAAATCGTTCTTGTAACCTGAGTGTGCACGCATTACTGGCACATGATCTCCTTCATTTGTATCGAGCGCATATACTTCAAGTCCGGATAAGCGCTGAACAATATTTCTGAATATTGGACCTGCAACCTGCGAACCATAATAAGCACCCTTGGGATTGTATACGACTACAATTGCGCTATACTTTGGATTATCTGCCGGGAAATACCCTGCAAATGAAGCGTTGTATTCTTTACTTCCAGTCTGAACCCAGTAGTTCAATCTTGTCGTTCCTGTCTTACCCGCAAATGAGGTGTTTTTGACTTTCAATCTTTTAGCTGTGCCGCTTTCGGCTACACCTTTCAAAAGCGCTTTGGCTTTTAGTATGGTTGATGGAGAAGCGATTTGCTCCTTCAACACCTGAGGTTGCATTTTACTAATGCATTTACCTTCCTCGTATATCTCTTTGACCAGATATGGTCTCATCATTTTTCCTTCATTGGCTACGGCGTTGTAAAAATTCAACACTTGAAGCGGCGTCATTGTCAACTCGTAACCATGTGCCATCCAAGGTACCGTTGTACCTGACCAGGCATTATGCTGTTGCGTATTATAGGACTCTGGATCCTTGATAAATGGTTTCTTTTCACCGTTAATCTGAATACCAGTCATTTGATGAATACCCAGTTTTTCAAGCTCGGTAATAAAATCTTTCCATTGCGATTTTTTACCATAGGCTTCAAAAGCTGCATTGGCCATTCCCACATTAGACGATTGCTCAAATACTTCCTTGAAAGTCATTGTGGTGTGACCATGGTTTTCAGAATCACGCATTGTGAGGTTATAAAACTTCTTCTTTCCACCATTCACAAACACTTCATCATCCAACTCTACATGCCCCGACTCCAACAATGCCATCGCTGACATTAATTTAAAAGTAGAACCAGGTTCACTGTTGCGACCTACAGCATAATTATAAACCTCGCTGTAATCGCCATCAGCTCTACGACCTAGATTTGAAATGGCTTTTATTGCTCCAGTGGCGACTTCCATAATTACAACACAACCCGCATCAGCATCATACTTTGTAAGTACTTCAAGCAATTCATTGTGCGCGATGTCCTGGATATGCATATCCAACGTGGTAATAATATCTCCGCCACGTTTTTGATTCACTACCTCAGGATCCATCACCGGCAACCAAACATTTCCCGGTAATCTACGCATCAGTCTTTTTTCAACTTGACCGGAGAGAAATGCATCATAGGCACCTTCTATTCCAATCTTTTCAGCATTTTTTCGATCTAATCCTATAGTTCGATAAGCCAAATTCTTGAAAGGTTTTTCGCGACTGTTCTTTCGTTCATACATCAAACCACCTTTGTATTGACCAAGATTAAAAAGAGGCATAGACTTGAGTAAATCCAATTGGTCTTTGCTGACTCGTTTGAACAACGGGTAGTAACGACTTCCTGGCTTTTTCTTATTAATCCCGGCCTGACGTTCGGCGGTTAATTTAACCTCCCATTCGTCTGCGGTTTTTCCGAAATGCTTTGATAACTGCTCTGATAGCGGACCAATATTATTATTAAAGTCCTCGTCAGAAGATGTAACCAAATCCACATAAATGTCAAAATACGGAAGCGATGTGGCCAAAATGTTCCCGTGGGTATCATAAATATTACCACGTTCACCAGCAATTTCAATCCACTTTATATTCTTTCCACCTTGCTCTCTCCACTTTTCGCCTTCCCACAAAGAGGTCTTTACCACTTTGAATAATATCACGAGCGCAAACAGGACAAATGCGAAAAAAACCATGTAAACTCTTATAAGTAGTTCGTTTTTCCTATCCATCTTAGCGCTTCAATCTCATCCTTGATCAGATTCAATTCTCAAAGGTGCCTCTTGATTTTTCTTCAATCCCTTCTCTTCCAATGCCTTTGCCAATTGAGATTCTGTACATTTATAAATGATGTCACTTTTGACTTCCTGATATTCTGATTTAGCATCTTCAACCAAACGCTCCATCTTTGATATCTTTCTTAATTTTCGTTCTGCCTGGTGCGCATTAGCGATGTAGATGACACCCAGCAGCGTCAACAATAGAATGAAACTTAAATGCTTTGAAATATTTTTCATTTTCAAATTCTTTGACCTACACGCATTTTCGCGCTTCGTGATCTACTGTTTATTTTTTGCTCTTCCTCTGTCGGAAGAATCAGTTTTCCTAACTGTTTGATATTTACTTGTGGCTTTCCAAAGTCATCTTTTATCACTTTCCCTTCCCTGTTGCCGCTTTTCAAATACCTTTTCACCATTCTGTCTTCTAATGAGTGGTAACTTATAACCACCAATTTTCCTCCCGGCTTCAAAATCCTAATGGCACTTTCAAGCATATCCGCCAGCGCATCCATTTCTTCATTTACTTCTATTCGCAACGCCTGGTACAATTGAGACAGATATCTTATCCGATCGCCAAAAACCAAAGGATTAACCAATTGATTCAATTCAAATGTGCCCTCGATTGGCTTGACATTCTTTCTGTAATCAACAATTGCCTTTGCCAAAGTCCTGGAATTTCTGATTTCTCCGTATCTGGAGAAAATATCCTGCAATTGTCGGGCATCGTATGTATTTAATACATGCGCTGCTGTAGCATTTGCATCTTCATTCATTCGCATATCCAATGGCGCATCAAATCGATAAGAAAATCCTCTGTAATCGACATCAAACTGATGAGATGAAACACCCAAATCAGCTAGAATACCATCTACTTTTTCCAGATTCATCCATTTCCAAAACCGATATACATGCCTGAAGTTGGACTTAACAAAACAAATGCGTTCCTCTTCGAATAATTCGTTTTGAGCCTCTACATCCTGATCAAAAACAACCAAATCCCCTTTAGGACCCAGCTTGTCCAGAATAGCCTTACTGTGACCACCGCCACCAAAGGTCATATCCATATACAGACCGTTCACATCACCAATCAAATGACTGAGTGTTTCTTGCAGAAGCACCGGAACATGATAATCACTCATTATCAGAACCTTGATTACCGTTACCAAAAACCTCTTCGGCTAATTGCGAAAAGTTATCTGGCTCCTCATTAATCGTCTGCTCATAGGCCTCTTTAGACCAAATTTCAATCATGTCTTGATAAGCGAACAAAACCACTTCTTTACCGATACCTGCGTATTCGATAAGGCTTTTGGGTATTAAGATTCTATCGCTTGCATCTGACGTTATTGCCGTTGCACCACGATAAAAGTATCTTACTGCCTGTCTGTTCTTTTTAATGTAGATGTTGAGTTGGTTTAATTCTTTCGTCTTTTCGTCCCAAACATCTTGAGGGTAGAGTATCAAATGATTTTCAAACCCTCTGTTGACCATAAACTCATATGCACCAGCTCCGCTTAGTTGGCGGATCAAATTTGCTGGAAGCTTTACACGACCTTTCGCATCTAGCTTACACTCAAACTCTCCAGTAAACTGGTACATATCATTCTGTTTTAAGTGGTCGACAACTCAAATGTACATCTCTTTCCCACTTTTTCCCACTTTAACCCATTATTTTTCATAAAAAACATATAAATAGTTTTAAAGCGTAACACTATGTAAGTAAACTACTTATGTATTGTATGTTTTTTACTTATGTATTGGGTTAATTATCAGTGAGAAACTCACTTTCTTCAGGTTGGAATTTATAGTTATATGTATAATACTACTATAAATCAGTTGTAAATATATTAAATATTTATGTAATATAAAAAAGAGGATGTGTAGAACCTTACCTCAGAGCTGTTTACATATTTCTTACTTCTTTTCCAAGGCAATGAGTCGAGATTCCAAATCCTGAATCTTGGATTGTTGGTTCTCGATCAAATCTTGCTGCTCTTGAATAGCTTTCACAAGCACGGGTATCAGGTCAGAATAATAAACCCCTAGCCTTTCCAATTCAACCAAGGTCTTACTTTCGTCTAATTCAGATACCTCATAATCATGGGTCTTGACAACTTCAGGCACAATTTCAAGCAATTCTTGAGCAATGAGACCCAATTTATAAGCGTCAGATGCCTCATCCTTCCACTGATATTTCACAGGGCGCAATTGAAGGACATGGGATAATCCATAGTCAAGTGCAGTCACATTCTTCTTATAGCGTATATCCGAGGTTTGAATTGTACCATTGGTAGCATATATATCATCGTATCTCAATGCAGATGTTCCAATGTCATATAAATTATCTGATGAAGGTCTCAAATCACCTCTTACCGAGATTTCACTTGTCCCACCATCTTCAAAATACTCAACTGTCTGTAGCCTTACACGTCCATTCACATGTAAGCGATCCAATGGGACAGAGGTTCCAATCCCTACATTGCCATTTTTCCGGACAGTGACGGCATTGGCTCGATTACTATTGCTTGTACCAATCCCTATTTCAAAAATTGGATCTGAGGATAACCAAGTCGTAGCACTACCGCCGCCTATATTATACCTCCCCACGGCCATGGAGGCATACGATTGGGCTCTTACTGCACTCCCAATAGCAATAGAATATAGGGCTTGTGCTTCTGCAAAATAACCAGCTGCAAACGAATAGTTTTGTTCTGCATCCGTTGAATATCCCAGCGCCGTACTTCCCAATGCCAATGCATCGGTATTAAATCCCATGGCCGTTGAATACTGACCATCCGCATTGGTGAAATATCCAGATGCAAAAGCATAGCTTCCTACAGCTTCTGTATCACGCCCCATTGCTGTGCCTCCAAATCCTTGCGCGCGGGTATTTAATCCAGAGGCAAATGAATAAAGACCGATACTATCACGATTCCAATATGTACTGGCAGCGCCCGTAGCAACTGTACCCACTCTAAAGGCATGCAAGTCAGGTAAAAACATGAGTTTATCACCATTCCCCAGAGTGTCAGTCCCAAATAACACACGCTTACCATTGCCAACATGAAAACCCACCTTTGGTGAAATTCCAACGCCTATTCCCACCTCACCATCTCCAGTAATTGTCATTAAATCCCCATTTGTACCATTCCAAAAATTTAGTCTATCATTCTTAACATTTGTTGCAATGTATGCAGCTATGGTCCAGTAATTGGTTCCATTATTATTTTTGAAATTGATCCTTGCATAATCATTGCCGTTTTCATGTAATAAAATATGTGGATCTGATAAACTACTGTTCTGAAATACCTCTAATTTGGCGTCAATCCCAGAAGTACCTATTCCAACATCCCCTGTTGAATGATATACATCGGATCCACTTAGCTGCCATACACTTGGACCCGTGTAGTCCAACCAAGCTGATCCATCATAGATATTGAGTTTATTTGAGGTAGTATTATATATAACCTGTCCTTTGATAGCAGGTAGTGCATTCCTTTGACCATTTGTTAATCTAGGAAATACAATTCCATCAGTCTTGATTTCTGCTTCAAATTGTGCATTAATATTTGTAAAAATGAATAGAGATGAGATAAGGATGAGTATCGTTTTCATAACTGAATTGGTTGGTTGAAGTAAATGCGGGGATGGGATTGCTTCTTAAAATAAGCAAATTTGGTAAGAAATCGGTTAGTTATAATTCCTAAATCGCATTTTGATTACGCCCAGAATAGCTTCTTTAATAATGCTGGAATTCATTTTAGACGTGCCCAATTCACGGTCTACAAAGATGATTGGCACTTCTTGGATCTTATAACCCAGACAATGGCAGTAGTATTTCATTTCAATCTGAAAGGCGTAGCCAACAAATTCAATTTTACTCAGATCCATCTTTTCCAGAACTTCTCTTTTGTACACTACAAACCCAGCAGTTGCATCTTTGACAGGCATCCAGGTTATCAATCTGGTATAAATGGAAGCGCCATAAGATAACATCAAGCGATACTTACTCCAATTGCGGAATCCGCCGCCCCTCATATAGCGTGAACCCACTGCCATACCTACCCCATCACCCTTAACGGCTTCCAGTAATCGACTAACGTCATTTGGATTATGGCTGAAGTCTGCATCCATCTCCATGATGTAATCAAAGCCTTCCTTCAGACCATATTTGAACCCACGAATATATGCTGTACCCAGACCAAGCTTTCCTTCACGCTCAATGATAAAAAGCCTTCCCTGGTGTTGTGACATCATGGACTTCACCTTTGCGGCTGTGCCATCCGGCGAACCATCGTCTACGACTAAAATATGATAATGTTGCGCAATAGCAAGGGTCACATTGATTATGGACTCAATGTTCTCAATTTCGTTGTACGTGGGGATTATGATGAGTAAGCGCTCCAAATATATTTCCTCTACTTATTGAAAGTAAACAATTTACACTGTAAAGAAAATCCTTATTTGTAAAATCAAATACTATTCTTCGATAATTTTTAAAATCTTATCGACAATATCCTCAACCTGAGGCTTGGTGAAATAGTCACCATCCGATCCAAATGGTGTTCTGTGGTCATAGGAAGATAGCGTGGCAGGCTTCGCATCCAATAAATAATAACCGCCTTGTTCTTCCAACACTTTTTGCATCATATAAGCGCAACTTCCGCCAGGTACATCCTCGTCAAGAAATAGTATTCTATTGGTTTTTTTCAACGACTCGACGATTCTGTGTTCCAAGTCAAATGGTAAGAGGGTTTGTACGTCGATCAATTCTATACTATATCCTGATGGCTCAAGTAATGCAATGGCTTCTTCAGCCAATCGCACATTTACACCATAAGTTACAATGGTTAAATCCTCCCCTTCAACAATGACGTCCGGCACACCGAGCGGGACAGTATATTCTCCAATGTTGTCAGGCAGTGTCTCTTTACGTCTGTAGGCATTAAGCACTTCAATGACAATTGCAGGGTCGGTAGATTGAATCAAAGTATTATACATACCTGCAGCCTGTACAAAATTACGGGGTACACAAATGTACATCCCTCTCAAACTGTTAATCATCATACCCAAAGGTGAACCAGCATGCCAAATACCTTCAAGTCTGTGACCCCGTGTTCGTATTATAGCGGGCGCCATTTGTTGATTGTTCGAACGATATCTTAAAGTCGCCAGGTCATCAGAGAGCGCGGGTAAACCATAAATTAAATAATCCAGATACTGGATCTCGGCTATCGGTCGTAATCCACGCATACTTAGTCCAATCGCCTGTCCCATAATACTCCATTCGCGAATTCCAGTATCAAAGATCCGATCTCTTCCATATTTTTCCTGCAGGCCTGCGAACCCCTGGTTGACATCACCTATGTGGCCTACATCTTCACCAAATGCAACAAGTCGATCATCTCTTTCGAATGCTTTATCAAAGAAAGTATTGACAACTTCATAGCCATTTAAAACCGGTGAACTTTCACTGAAAGTCGGTGCAATGACCGGAATATTCAAGGCTGAACTATCCGCTTCACTGTAAAGATGGTTATGGTAAAACTTATCACCATAATCTTTGGCGGCCTGCACAAATGCATCCAGTGGCTCCGGAACCTCATTGCCATTTATACGCAAATATTGTTGCAATCTTCTTGCAACTGCCACAACATCACCACGCGTAGGTTCTCTATTGGCTTCCAGGTCTTTTACGAAATCGATTACTGTTTCATCTAGAGGTAAGGAAGCCGCCCAACTTAAGACTGACTTCTGATCGGATTTTATCGATTTTTGGAAACTATCCCAAGCGCGCTTTTTGGCCAACTTAACGTAATCCTTGGCTTCTTTTTTAATATTCTCGACTGTTGCTGAATCACAAAAGCCCATTTCAAGTATCCATTCAGCCATTTTGCTGATACCATCGTATTGTGACTCCCACTCTAATCTATCCTTTGATTTATATCTTTCATGACTTCCTGAAGTGGAATGCCCCTGAGGCTGTGTACACTCCTGTACATGTATCAGTACAGGTCTGTGCTCTTCTCTTAGTAGTTGCGTTGCTCTGTCAAATACATTTATAAGGGCTGGATAATCCCATGCTTTAGCTGTAAAAATATGGATACCATCGCCATTTTCATCAAGCAAAAAACCTTCGCTTACTTTCGATATACTGCCCTTGGTAGTCTGAAGTTCAATAGGTACTGATATACCATAACCATCATCCCAAACCAAGACAGCCAACGGCACCTTGGTTACCGCTGCCGCATTCAATGTCTCCCAAAATATACCTTCAGATGTACTGGCATCTCCGATTGTACAGAACGTGATTTCATTACCATCGTTGGAAAACATATTGTCAGGATCGAGAGACGCAATATTTCGGTAGAGCTTGGAGGCATGCGCCAAACCCAGAGCCCTTGCCATCTGACCTCCTGTGCTAGATATGTCAGAAGAGATATTATATAATTCCGTGTGCCGTAACCAATTGTCATTGGCATCCTTCATTGCTGTTGAAAAGTGACTGTTCATCTGCCGTCCACCTGAAAAAGGGTCATTTTGTGGATCTGCATACAGTTGAGCAAAGAAGTCTTCAACACTGCTCACGTCCAATGCAAACATCAATGTTTGGTCTCTATAATAACCTGATCGAAAATCACCTTTTTTGAAAAAATGAGACAATGCAACTTGAGGGATTTCTTTGCCATCACCGAGAATTCCAAATTTTGCTTTTCCTGTTAATACCTCTCTACGGCCCATTAAACTGGCCTCTCTACTTACACATGCTGTCCAGAAATCTTTTAATACTTTCTTTTGAAATGCCTCATCTTGGCTCGAGATTTGCTTATCTTTTAACTGAAAATCAGGATGATCTGTCATTGAGGATATTTGGTTAAGGTTCTGACTGAAAGTCGCCACAAAGATACGACATTTTGAGCACAATTGATGAACCCTTTTAATGACAATTAGTTTACATCAATAGGAGCCGATTTAACTTCTCATTAAACATTTGTTTGTTTACTAATCCCATTTTAAGTATTACATTTGTTTCAAATTAAAAAGAATATCATGTTTAAAAATGCCTTTACTTTAATTATTTGCCTGATTGCTGTGACTTCAATGACTGCTCAGGTAGAGCCTCAACCTATCATTCATCCTGATGAAGCTCAAAAAGTAAGAGAGAACGGTCCAATTATGCAATTTGAGACAACAGTTGTGGATTATGGTACTATTGTGAAAAATGCCGATCCCGTTAGAACTGTTTCTTTTACAAACGTAGGCAAAGAACCACTTATCATAACAAATGCAAAAGGAAGTTGTGGTTGTACGGTACCAACATGGCCGAAAGAACCAATTATGCCTGGAGAGAGTTCTGTAATCGAGGTTAGATATGCCACGAACAGACTGGGTAAGATCAACAAAACGATCCGAATTACAACCAACGAGGGCACGCAACCTCACACACTTAAGGTTGTTGGTAACATCCTCGACACCGAAGAAGAAGAAAGTGTACCTAAATCTGAGCCAAGCATGTTAAGCGGCGGCGGAAACTAGTACATATTTCAAAGAAATATTGAAAATACCTTCAACAATTCGTTGAGGGTATTTTTTTTAATCTTTTATTTAAGAAATTTGTTGAGCTTTAAATTAGATCAATGATTACTGTACTATCCCCTTCTAAGAAACTTGACTTTACAGCCTCGAATATTAAGGCTCTGGATACTCCATTATTTAAGAACAGGACGAAGCAATTGGTCAGTATTTTGAAAAAGAAATCTGCTACGGACCTGAAAGAGCTGATGCATATCAGTGATGCTCTGGCTGAACTTAATGTCGCCAGATATAAATCCTTTGGAAGCAATTATACCGAAGAAAACTCCAAGCCATCACTGATGGCATTTACGGGCGATGTTTATCTCGGCCTTGAAGCCAAAACGCTCAATAAAAGAGATATCAATTTTGCACAAAAGCATTTTAGAATCCTATCTGGACTTTATGGTTTGCTCAAACCATTGGATGCGATGCAACCCTACAGATTGGAAATGGGGACTTCTCTTGAGAATAAAAAAGGCAAAGACCTGTATACATTCTGGGGTGATGCCATTACAAAAGCCATCAATAAAGACCTCGACCAGCAGAAAGACAAAACGCTCGTCAACCTCGCCTCCAAAGAATATTTTCAAAGTCTTGACAGAAATAAGATCAAAGGTGATGTCGTTGATATTCATTTCAGAGAGTATAGAAATGGTCAGCTGAAATTTCTATCCTTCAATGCGAAGAAAGCAAGAGGATTCATGAGCAGATACATTATTGAAAACAGAATCGATACAAAAGAAGAATTAAAAGGCTTCAATGTCGAAAACTATTACTTTGATGAAAAGCTATCAGCCTCAGATTCTTTTACCTTCGTCAGATAAATAATAATCTATGACATACTTCAAGCCTTTCATTTGGTTCATTCTGACATTGTCCCTTGGGTATGTTTTGGACCAGGGCTTTACCATTGGTGACCAACGAATTCCTGGATTTGGTAAACTGCTCAACCCTGCAACAGGGCTTTGGAAAAATGCTGAAGATGCATCCAAATTTAAAAGCCATACGTTTAACTATCAGGGTACGGATGGTAACATTCGCATCTATTATGATGACAGATTGGTGCCGCATATTTTCGCAGAGTCAACACGCGATGCCTTATTTGCGCAGGGTTATGTAGAAGCGCAAAATCGGTTATGGCAAATGGATTTTATTGCCAGAGAGGCTGCAGGCAGATTATCAGAAGTCGTTGGTGGAAAAACCTTGCGGTATGATATCAGGAGACGCAAGCAAGGACTACTCTATGGTGCAGAATTAGCATTGGAATCCTGGAAGAAAGACCCTGCATCCATGGAATTTTTGAACAGTTATTGCAGCGGCGCCAATGCATATATCAAGACGCTCAAGTCCAAGTCCAATCCACTTGAATTTAAACTATTGGGATACAGTCCAACTCCGTGGACAGCCTTGCAATCAGCGCTTGTACTTAAAACGATGACCTCGACACTGGCCTCCTATAATGAGGACATCTGGGCCACCAACACATTGCTTCAATTGGGTGAGGAAAACTTTAATAAATATTACCAGGTTCATGATCCGGATCAATCTCCTGTTGTCCCAGATAATCAGATATATGACTTCAAACCAGTGTTAAATAGAGACAGCCTTGCTGAGAGGTCTTACTCTGGGCCCAAATTGGAAGGTCTCACAATTTTTAAAGGCATTAAAGGCGTGGGCAGCAACAACTGGGCTCTAAATGCTCAAAAGGTTGCCGGAGAATTCCCTATTCTTTGTAATGATCCACACCTGGATCTTACTTTGCCTTCTATTTGGTATGAAGTCCATATCGTAACGCCAGAGTTCAACGCTTATGGTGTCAGTATACCAGGCATGCCAGGTATTATGATTGGTTTTAATGATCAAATTGCATGGGGTAATACAAACGTTGGCCATGATATGGTTGATTACTATACCATCGATTGGATTGATGAAGAGAAAAGAAAATATCGTGTAGATGGGCAGACCAAGGAAGTTGAAATTCGTACAGAACAAATTAATATTCGCGGAAAAAAAGATATCCAACTCGATTTAAAAATAACCGACTTTGGTATCGTCTATGCCGAACCCGAAAAAGAGGGCTTACCCGATATTGCGCGCGACTGGATTGGTTACAAGGATCATGACTTGAAAGAAACAACCGTTTTTGTCAATATAATGCGCAGTCAAGATTATCATGATTTCAAAAAAGCCAGCAATGAGTTTTTTACACCAGCACAAAACTTCCTTTTTGCAAGTAAGGCAGATACAGTAGCGATAAGGGTGAATGGTAACCTGCCTTTAAAACCAGAACAAGACGGTAGATTTGTAAAAAAGGGCGACAGCAGTTCAAACAGATGGCAGTCCTATATTCCACGTAAGCATAATCCAGAAGTTTTCAATCCATCACATGGGTTTGTCTCTTCAGCCAATCAGGTCTCCACCTCTGAAGACTATCCATATTATTATCACGGAAGTTTTGAAGAATACCGAGGCAAAAGACTCAATGAAGCCCTCGCGTCAATGGAAAAAGCTGATGTTAGAGATATGCAGGATTTGCAACTTGATGTCTACAGCATCAGGGCCGATTATTTCTTATCCTTATTACTCGATCCGGTTGTCGAAACTGAATTCAAGGATGAAAAACTGGAAAAGATTACTGCATTGCTTATGAATTGGGATTGCCATTATGATGGCACCAGCTCTGCTTCCAAATTCTTTGAAAAATGGATATCTAAATATCGAAGAGCGTTTTGGAAAAACTATTTTAAAATAACAGATACACAAGGCTTGATACTGCCTGAAGACTGGGTCTTGATCAAGGTTTCAAATGAAAATCCAGATCTATCCCATGAGGTCGTTTTATCGACCTATGAGGCAACTGCTGAAGATTTTAACACGGATGAATTGGAAACGCCCTGGATGGAATACAGACCGAAAAGCATAGATCACTTGCTGGATATCCCATCCTTTTCTTATAATAACATTAATGTTGGTGGCTGTGGTGATGTTCTCAATGCGATAAGCAGCTCTATTGGACCATCTTGGCGTATGATTGTAGAGTTGGATGAGAAGACGCGTGCGATGGCTGTCTATCCGGGGGGTCAGTCAGGAAATCCTGCAAGTAAATTCTATGATGACTCTGTTCAGAAATGGATTAACGGCGAGTATAATACGATTGATATTTATAAAAAAGAAGATGAATTGGCTGAAGAAGCCCTATATTCAATCAAAATCAACGCCGGCAAATGATCAAATATCTTCGCGTTATAACCATTGCTGTATTCTTTCACATCGTAATGAATTTATTCATGCCATGGTGGAATATCTTTATTGCAGGTCTTATTGCTGGATACTTCTCCAGGCTTAAGGTATTGCCAACATTTTTGTGTGTCTTCTTTAGCCTGTCACTCTATTGGGCATTTCTAATTTTTAATATCAATGCAGATAACGAAGGCATCCTTGCCAGACGACTAACTGAGATGTTATCCATGCCAGGAACAGAATCATTTATGCTGATCAATGCCCTCATTGGAGGACTCTGTGGTGGTATTGCTTCCCAACTCGGATTGTCAATTCGCAAACTGGTGAGAAAGGCCTAAAAGGTCCGCATCAACACATTTACTAGAAATATAGTTGGCGACAAGCATAATGATGTCTGATTTCCAGGCAACTAATTATACTATTTATCGTAGAACGAATATAACTTTGACCGCATGTTGAAATACGCCAACATATATGTTTTGATGCTTTTTTGTATTGTGAATTGCGCTGCGCAATCTGCCTATGAATCTTTCAATGAGTCCTATGAAGGACTGATCAATGATCACGTCTATAACAATAGAGTTGATTATGAGATGATATCGATTGAGGAAGTGGACTCTATGCTCAGCGTTAGAAAGGCTATAAATCTTAGTGCGTTGTCAGAAAGTGAACGTATTGCATTGGACATTAATACCTACAATTTCCTGGTTATTTACAAGATAAGATCCATCTACCCCATTTCTTCAGTAACCAATGTCGGTCAATTCTTCGAAGGCAAGTTCATTCTTGACGGAAGGGAAACAAGTCTGGACAAGCTAGAAGAGGCGTTGATTCAACGCACAAAGAATCCCTATATCCACCTCCTCCTTAATTGTGGTGCCGTCTCATGTCCTCAGTTGAAATATATTGATTCGACTATAGAGCTGGACTATTATATAAAGGCAAACATTTCAGATCTTCAAATATTACAGTACAATTCAGACGTCAATGAAATAAAGTTGTCCAAGATATTTTTCTGGTATAAGGAAGACTTTGAAGCCTTTGGCCAGAATGACCCTGTATGGTCGCCCTATTTATTATTGCAAACCAATAGCAACACAACAGTTAACTACCTGGATTACAATTGGCAATTGAACGATCTTGATGTCGATGATTACCTCATTTTTTACCCCACTAAGTTATTCCAAAAAGGAGGTTTTGAATTAAAGATTTTCAACAACTATTATACACAATCCGACAATGGCTTCAGGTCTAATTTTTTCTCCTCATTTATACAATTATTGATCGGGACCGATAAGAATTTCAATATTGGTATGGATGTGAAGTTGAGAAGTGTCAATCAAGGCGATGTAGGCGTTTTTAGCGCTTTGGGGTTTCAAAACAAAGCTTTCCACTTAAGTAATGATGTGCCTACATTTTCAAGATCTGGCGTGGCGGCAATCGGTCCGCGCATAAGATACCAACCCTTTAAAGGCAAGGGTAATATTAATTTTTTGCACGCCATATACTTTGTTCCCATGAGCGATACGGAAGGCAATGCTGATTATGGTTACTTTGATTTTCAAAACGTGCAGATATTTAATAACGTCTGGTACGAAAAGGAATTCAGTGTAAAGCGTCGATTATTTTTGGATGTGGGTTTTCATATTGAAAATTTAAAACTGGGTGTGCAACAAAATGAAAATCATTTCATGCAAATCTTATTACCAATCACGGCGATTTACAGTTACTTCCCTAACCCGGAGACAACATTTTATGTATTGGGTAACTACGCTCAAAAATTTGAGTTTCAATATAATGTTAATCAGAATACCAATTTTGGATTGGGTGCCTTTGGTCAAATTGGTGTTGGTGCTAAATACTATTTGACCGATTGGTTGGAGCTTGAAGGCTTGTATACATATTTCATAGATACCACACCGGGACGTGTAGCCCATACATTTAATATAGGCTTTCGCTTCTTTAAATAACATATTATAAATTAGTTTAATATATACATATTTGATTTTATTATATTTATAAAGGAAATATCTAAAAAATACCCATTTCATATTAGTGGTTATATGATCCTTTATTTACATTTGTAGAGCGTTCTTAAATACGTACAACCTCGAGTTCATATATATATTTTGAAGACTATACATCGTAAGAGATATACAAGCCCGGGCCATTCCAAAATCCGAGTCCCGAAAATATCACTGATGTATAGTTTTCTTTTTTATATGGAAATACGACATTTATACCGTGGGATCTAACAGAGATAAAAATTCCGATCAATTCAGTCCTTTTCGAGAAAGGTTATATGAAATCATTTTCGAGGCGGATACGCCAGCGGGTAAAACCTTTGACCTCTGGCTTGTATTCTTTATAATCGGCAGTGTAATTGTTGTTATGCTGGATTCTGTCGAACCCATTCGAGCAGAATATCACAATCTCTTTTTAGCCCTTGAATGGGTATTTACCATCTTCTTCACCATAGAATACATCATTCGGATATATACTGTCCACAGGCCCAGCAAATACATATTCTCATTTTATGGAATTGTAGATTTATTATCCGTATTACCAACTTATATCAGTCTAATTGGATTCGGTGCACAAAGTCTGATGGTTATCCGAGCGTTAAGAATTCTAAGGATTTTCCGTGTGTTAAAATTGGGACATTTTCTATTCGAGAGTCAGGTCATCATGAAGGCTCTAAAAGAATCACGCAATAAAATTACCGTCTTTCTGACCTTTATCATCATTCTGGTATTAATCTTCGGATCGGTCATGTATCTGGTGGAGGGCGCATTACCCAATGGCAATGAACAATTTGACAGTATCCCAAGATCGGTTTACTGGGCCATTGTAACATTAACAACCGTTGGATATGGCGATATATCCCCTGGTTCATGGTTAGGTCAATTCATTGCTGCAATAATAATGATTATGGGTTACTCAGTTATTGCCGTACCAACCGGTATTGTGAGCTCGGAATTTGTGAAATCCTATAGAAATAGAAGTGATTTTACAAAAAACGTGACGACACAGGTATGTGCTTATTGTCTTAAGGAAGGACATGCGCCCGATGCGATGTATTGTAAATATTGTGGCGAAGAACTACACCATACTTTATTAAACGAGAAGAATACGTCTTAACTCCTTCAAGTGCGCAATTTCATAATCAGGTTTGATCTCACTAGACAGTTGATCTGAATGATTATACCAACAAGTATTATAACCAAAATCATTGCCTCCTTTAATGTCTGATCCAGGTGTGTCACCGATCACAAGCACTCTATCCTTTTCCCATCCACCTATTAAATTATGGCAGTGCTCAAAATAGGCAGTATTAGGCTTGGCATAACCCAATTCATCTGATATAACAATATGATCAAAATATTGATCCAGACCCGTATTTAAAATACGCGGTCGTTGCACTTCGCCCAAGCCATTTGTAATTATCATGAGATTGAAATGTGCATAAGTCAGATCTAGCATTTCTTTCGCAAAGTCCACGTAGAAACTGTTTTCACGGATATGCTGAAAATACCGCGCATTGGCTGTTGCCGAATCCAGATTCATAGACTTGGCTTCTGCATACATATCCCAACGGCGCACTTTCAATTCTTGATGATTAATCTGCCCAGATTCCATCTCCTCCCAAACCTGCTTGTTTATGGAAGAGAATAAGGCATAGTCAGAATCATCTCTTTCTAAACCATTTTCCTGCATAATCGCATGAAAAGCATGTATAGAGCTTTTTTTGAAATCAAGGATAGTATTATCCAGGTCAAAGAGTAACCAATCGTAAGGTTTAGGATTCATTATTTAGGCAAACGCATTACGTGAAGAATTCGTTTGACACTCCACTCCTTCGCCCCATTGGCAACAAGAATGAGTAATCCGCCACACAAGGCCATATTGCGCATAAAGAATTTAATAGTCAATGTCTTTTCATCCACCGGTTCATTCCAGAAAGAATATACCACCATGGTGAAAATAAACCAGTAAATAAATAATAGTAAGGCACCTATACTTGCATAATAACCGATAATCACCATAACAGCGCCTAAGAGTAGTATTATAATAGAAAAAACAATAAGCCAATCTTGCATAAATTCAATACCATAGGAACTCAATGTCTCCCGTGTCTGATCAAAAAATACCATGGTATCAATGGCTTCATAAAAGAAAAACAATCCCAGCAATATTCTTCCAACAAGATCCGCAGTATTCTTCATAAGTTTATCTCACTTTAGCTTGACGTTTATGCTTGCGCAAAATTAAAGGCTCCAAATAAAAACAAATTACTGTTAAAATGAATAAAATCGTCTATGAAATAGTAAAGTCTTTTTACAGTAATTACCTGAATACAGCGGCTCTCATTTCACCAAAGTTTGCGGCACGTCAAGCCTTCAAGCTATTTAAAACACCGCGCGCCAGAAAGCTTACAGCTTCTGAGATTAAATATCTCAAAAGCGCTCAAATTGACAATATTCAGGTAAAAGAACACACCATCGCTGTTTACCATTGGAAGGGAACAGGTCCCTCTATCCTACTGGTTCACGGCTGGGAGTCAAACAGTGCACGATGGCGCCTGTTTATTAAGATGTTGCAAGATTTGGACTATAATATTTACGCCTTGGATGCACCAGCCCACGGCATGTCTACGGGCAAATATTTTACACCCCTGGAGTATGCTGAGGCCATAGACCTTGTAGTAAGAAAGTTTAAAATTCAGAAGATATTGGCCCATTCGGTGGGAGCCTACGCTACCATTATTTATGCCAGCATGATGCATCCGCCTGAAAACTTGGATTACTTAATTCTCAAAGCTCCTACTGGCAGTTTTAGACGTACAACTGAAACATACTTTGACTTGTTAAACTTCAATTTAAGACTGCGAAAAGCTTATGTTGCACTCATTGAATCCAGCTATGATAAAACGATTGCAGATTTTGCCAGCTTCAATTTGATCAAAAATGTTGATATTCCTGGCATATTGATTCACGACAAAACGGACCGTGTACTTCCAATTGAAGACAGCCACCTTATTGATCGTGCCTGGACCAATGGGAAATTCATTATCACAGAGCACTTCGGGCATAGAATGAATCAGAAAGGGGTGATCCGGTTGATTCGTGACTTAATGACTTAATGACTTAATGACTTAATGACTTAATGACTTAATGACTTAATGACTTAATGACTTAATGACTTAATG
>JABDJE010000105.1 GCA_013002625.1 Saprospiraceae bacterium
CCTCAAACCGGTAACGATATTTAATTTCTTCCAGAAGAAGTTGTATGAAAGATAACCTGCATACACATCTTGATCATAGAAGAACAGATTACTCACCGTAGTGTTAGAGGCAAATTCACTGTAACTTTCAATATCACGAATAACCGCCTTGGTGCCTACCTCCAGTTTATTGGATTTACCAACAGGATGCACATAATCTATTTGTCCCGTGACTTCTAAGTTGTCGGCGTCATTGTAGACATTTTCCATTCTTTCAACAAATCCGGTCTCCGTAACAAAATTATCCTGATCCTGTATATTACCAGATACCTGGACAGCCACAGAAAATTCCTGCTTGTCATTGCCATCAAACTTTTTGGTGTAATCGGTATTCCAGTCATAACCGGAAAAAAGGTTTTCACCGGTAGTGGTCCTGTCAAAGGATTCACCAAAGAAGTCACCCATGCTGGTTCCATCAAAGTCTGAACCAAATCCTCGATAAGTGATTGATGTATTTACGGCGTTGAATGCATTGAAATCATAGAACGCGCTTGCTGTAGTATTAAAACCCAACCGTGAAGTTCGTGTCACGCCTTCAAAACTGTATAATGTAGAATTATCATCCAAAGATGTTCTCAATAGTGTATTCTCAGCATCGACAGGATTTGAATAATAAACGGAACCGTTCGTGGAAGCACCGAATCGGCCCTTCCCAGCATTCAGGTTAAAGAACAGACTGTTTTGTCTGTTGCCAGCCGATGCATTAACCGATCCTGCGACGCCTTCAATGTTTTCTTTTTTAGTAATGATATTGATGATACCTGCACTGCCTTCGCCATCATATTTTGCTCCTGGTGAAGTAATGACCTCTACTTTTTTGATCTGATCGGCAGGAAACATTTTTAATGCATCTGCAACATTGGAGGAGAACATACCTGATGGTTTACCGTTGATTAGAATTCTCACACTTTGGGAACCGCGCAATGACACATTGCCCTCAAGGTCAACAGAAAGGTTTGGTACTTTTCTAAGTACATCGGTCGCATCACCTCCCGCCACAGATGAATCATCTTCAGCGTTGTACACAATCTTATCTACTTTGGATTCAAAGAGTGCACGCTTTTCTGTTATTTCAACTTCATCTAAAAGGTAGTCTGTTCCTACCATTTGAATTAAGCCCAGATCATTATCTGGTTTTTTAGGTGTCAGCTCAACTTCCTTCAAAACTTTATCCTCATATCCGAGAAAAGAGATATATAAATCATATTTCCCTGTGGTGACATCGGTCAATTTGAACTTACCATCTTCATCGGTCAATTGACCATTAATTTCCTTCGACTTCCCTGCCTTTTTTAGAACAATGGTAGCATAGGCCACAGATTCTTGTGTTAGAGAATCAATGAGTTGGCCAGATATTTTACCTTTTACCTTCGGACCTTGCGTTCCTCCAAAACCTGGAAATTGGGCTGAAAGATTGATTGCCAGGCCTAGACAAAGGCACAACAGTATAATTTGTTTTTTCATTTAGTTGCTTAGTTTTAATTCAATCTAGTATCAAAAAGTAAAATTGCGCAGTGAAGTTCGATGGTTGTAGAGAGATTTTCTACGAATACAATTAATGTTGTATATCCACACTACCAATTTATCGTGTAACCATAACTCCTGTTTTGTGTTTTTGCTTTTTTATCTGTGGGCTTTTTGGGTTTTTGAGTCAGATGGTATTGCAGTTGTGACTGTTTTTGCAGGACCTTGGTTTTTGGAATTTTAAAATGAATTTTCAATTCCTTGTGAAACATGACCCGCAATTTGCGTGGACCTTTAGGTATTTCAAATTTGAGCAACTTGACCAATCTGATCGCTTCTTCATCACATCCATGACCAATGCCTTTTATCACCCTTCCATCTATGACTACGCCCTTATAATCGATGTCATATTTTACAAGGACAGTACCTTCAATTTTTTTTGAAATAGCTTCCTTGGGATATTTAAGGTTATCGGAAATGAATTGGCGTAAAGCTTTATTGCCTCCCGGGTAGATCGGCTTTTTTATAAAGCTGTTGTCTTTTCTTTCCTTACTCATTAGTTATCAAACAATAAAACTGCTTTTTCGAAAGCTTTGTATTTGTCGTAGCTTAGATATCGCGGATCCATTTTAGACCAAATCGGTTTCAGTTTTTTATATGTGATTACTGCTTCTTTCTGCTGATTATTCGCAAACTGAGCTTGCGATAATTCAAACAAGAAGTTTGGATCATGTGGATCAATCTCTAAATATTCTTCACATGCTTTTATTGCAGATTCAGGATCACCATTGAGACGATGTACCTCTGCCAACATAGAACCGTACTCCTTGCCACCGACGCCGGTGCTATCGATGTATAATTCAATAAAACGTACAGCATCTTCATACTCACCCTGAATCTTCGCTTTTAGACCCTGTGCGAGGTAATCCATAGTTGGAGTACTGTTTAGGAGCATTGACTTGCAAAAACCTTGATATGAAGCCTCAAACTTCTCTAAATCCTCCTGCATTATGGCCAATAGGAAATTGGTTACACAATCAAAGGTAGTTTTAAATTGTGGCGCTTCTGCACTTGTTTCATTCAGGAAATTCACAATATAATCTTCAACGCCGCATTGCGCATATAATCCAATGAATTGTAAATTCTGAGTAGCTGCACCTAATCTGCTCGTGTAACTGTATGCGGATTGGATTCGATTTTTACCGGCTTCAAGAAACTTTTCAGATTCACCAGTCTTGGCATAATAAATCATTTGTTGCAAGAAGATACTTGTAGAATCCTGTGCAAGGTTTGTTTTGGTCAACGCCTTTTCCAGATATTGCTCTGCCTTAAAATAATCACCCTGTCTGCGATATACATCAGAAAGCTTAAGATTTATATTATGATCTTCTGGATTAAGCAGTTCTATTTTTTCAAAATAATTTTGAGCTTTATCGAGCGCACCTTTGGTAAGGTAGATGTCACCTAGTTTTGTATCGTCTTTGGCTTTGTCTGGATATAATTCAAGATATTCAAGTAAATACTGTTCTGCTTCATCCACTTCATCTCGTCTGAGGCAGACATCGGCCATTCTCTTCAATACCCTTCTTTTATGTCCATATTTTACGGCATCCAGACCTGTCTCTTTCGCTTTGGCGAAATTTTGTGTCATGGAATAGAACTGCATTAACTGTGTATATGGGTAATAATCCTTAGGATACAAAATCCGCCAAGTTTCCCATAGCTTCAATGCCTTGCCAACATCCTGGTTTAAAATATAGTAATACGCCTTAAGGTTTAACATCTGTCGTTCAGGTAATCCTTCAGACAATGTTATAGCTTTACTGATGACGCCTTGGGCTTCCTTAAGATTTCCTATGCTGTACAAACAATTGGCTTCAAGGTTTTTAAATTCGGCACTTGTCTCGTCTAACTCGGAAGCTTTGCTCGCCAGTTCCAGAGCCTTAGTCGGATCATTTTCAATGCTGGCGGTATAACGCGCTTTTGTATAATTTTTAACGGCTTCCAGATTTGGACTTATAAGATCTTGAACCGGAAGATCTATCACTTCGATAAAATCAACTGCCAGTTCCTTGGAAAACATATTATCTGACAGATCCTTTGTGAATTGGTCAATTGCTTCAAAAGGTGTATTGGTAGAATATGTTTTTTCAATATAGGCTTCACCTTTATTGGATTCATGGACTTTGATATTCAGCTCAAATCCTGCGTCAGTTAAATTATAATCACCAAAGACAAAAAATTCAGCAATTTTATTCTTGGCTATTTTAAGTTTCGCCGAGAAGGGTATATCTTCAGTGAGGTCAAATCCTTGTTCGCTGTAGGCATATTCAAAATTCCATGGGTCCATGGTGTAAATTCGAATATCCTGTTCGATATCTTTTGCAATTAATTCAGTCAGTCCAAGCCTTAACCAATCTGTATCTTCTGAAGCTGAATTATTTTTAAAAGGGAAGAGTGCAAAGCTTCTGGTTTCAGACATGGCCGGAACCATACGGGTTACTGTATCACCTTCCATGGTTTCAATTTGTACTTCGGTAGCTGCAGCCTGGACACTGTTTGAGCCATCCACGAAACCAGCAATGCCTAGTGCCAAAAGGAAATTGATGGGTAAAAAGATTTTCTCGAAAGGCTGCCATGCATCATGACCTGGACGTCCATGGTTGTAAATAAAAATCACAACACCTGGAAGCATGATAAGCACAAAAAGCAGAAACTTATCAATGAATGATTCTGGAAGTCCATAGCGGTTATTGGCAAAGATTAGAAATTGGAGTACACCCCAAGATACACCGATATAGGTGGCTACAAATTGAGGTACTCGTCTTTCCCATAATTCCGAGAATATAGACTTTTGGGAATTGTTCGTCATAGTTGTACAAAATTAACCTTTCAAAAATAGACTTATTATTAATATTGTGTTGAAATACAAGGGGATTGGAATGAAAGTTTTTAATTATATATCATGAGAGCACTGGTGATTTCGGGTGGTGGCAGTAAAGGCGCATTTGCTGGAGGGATAGCAGAGTACCTAATAAAAGAACGGGGTGTTCAATATGACATATTTGTGGGCTGCTCAACAGGAAGCCTTCTTATTCCCCTCCTGGCCATTGATAAGGTGGATAAAATCAAGGAAGTTTATACCAATGTTGGTCAGGATGACATTTACAGTACCTGTCCCTTTACGATCAAAAAGGCTGAAGAAGGCGGCATTAAAGCTTCAATCAATCATTTTAATACTTTAAAGATGTTTCTCAAGGGTAAGAAAACCTTTGGAGAACATTACAGTCTGCGCAAGACGATAAAGCGTACCATAAGTGAAGAAGATTTTAATATCATCAAAAAGTCGGGCAAAAAGGTTGTGGCGGTCGTTTCCAATATTACACGATCCACCATCGAATACAAATATGCAGCTGATAACAGTTATGAGGATTTTGTAGATTGGCTCTGGGCATCCAGCAGTTTCATCCCATTCATGAGTATTGTTAAGAAGAATGGATATGAATACGCTGACGGCGGCTTTGGCAATTATTTACCAATCGAAGAAGCCATTGACAATGGTGCTACTGAGATCGATGTAATTGTATTATCACCGCGTAGAAGACCGAAAACGGAATATACAACTTCCAATGCATTTGATCTTTTGCTTAAGGTGTTCATGTTCATGCAAAAGCAAATTGCTTATGATGATGTGCTTATAGGGCATCTTGAATCCATTTACAATAAGAATGTAAAGGTGAATTTCATTTTCACGCCCCGTAATCTGACGAATTACTCTTTTTACTTCAGCCCCAAAAAGATGAAAGAATGGTGGCAGGAAGGATTGGAGTATGCCAGGGAGTTTTATAGGGAGTCAATGAAACAATGACATAATGAAACAATGGTTAATTTGATATTAAGACATTTCTTGGTTCTGACAGAGCAAAGCGATCGTCAGTGAAGTCATTAAGTCATTACTCTACCTTCACCAACTTCCCTGTCTTCAGCACCACTCCCTGATCAACTATATTATATAGGTACATTCCTGCAGGCAATTGAATTAGATCTATCTCAGTTTCCTGTGTATTTAATGGTGCATGCACTAATCTTTGACCAGATAAATCAATCAACTCAAAAGTTGGCTCTTTAGGATAATAATCAAGGAAATCTATGCTTATTATATCTTTAAAAGGATTTGGATAAACTATGAATGGTTTATTTGGCTTTACTGACTCAGTATTTACAGAACTATTGTTTATAATTTGAATAAACTCACAATCATTAAGCTGATCCAAACAACCATTTTCATCTACATTGAGAAGCCAGATATCGGAAGTTACTTCATCTGATTTTAATAAACCTCCTACCGCTATTACATTTCCATCTCTTCCTAGTTCTAAATTCGAAAAATATCCTTGGCTTAATTCTGCAAAGTCATCATAATACGTATATAAACTTTCCCATAATAGTTCACCATCTCTTCCTAGTTTGAAAAGGTATCCATGTATTTCTCCTTCCAATCTATATGTCCCACATCCTACTAATTCACCAGTTTCTGACACTTCAATATCTACTATTCTTCGAAAATCATAACTATCTGGCGGAAACTGGAAAGTATAGGTCCATAGTTTGTTGCCCTGTATATCTGTTTTATAGATTGTGGGAGCAAAGTCCCCCATATGCCTTCATCACTAGCAGCGATGGTGAATAATTCACCTTTATTAGATGCAGCAAAGCAAATACCAGACCCTGAAGCAGAATCACGAATATCTGGAGTTTTAAATAATTGAATGATTTCTTGGTCATTGACCAATTCATTAATAGTTCGAGACCTCGAACTGCTAAAAGCTTGTGTCTTATATGTTCCTCCAAAGAATATTCTATCTTCATATTCAATTAGATCAACAATATTAAATTCCAAAGTGCCTTTTCTTTCAATTAAAGTAGATTGAACAGACAACCCCTTTTTACCGACTTTTTGAATGACTCCCAATACATGGTTTTCAGCATTGCGAGCAGCGCCATTAATATAATAAGAGCCTTTTGATTCTAGTAAACCATAATTTTGAATATAGAAGATGGAATCAGGAAATTCATGTTCAAATAAAAAATGTTGAGTTCCATCTAAATCAAAACCCGAGATCAAAAAAGATCTCAGGTTTTCAGTGTTTATATGACCGGAAATGACAATTAGACTATCATAAATTATCATTGATTCATCAATTCCAAAATGAATCCAATCTATATAAACTTGGGACCTGGGTTCACCGTTTTGATTTAGTTGAATTAAACTACCACATCCACTATTCCCATCTTCGCAGGCATGTCTAGAAATCAGATAATAATTATCCTCGAAATATTCAACATTCATACCCACAGAACTTCCATACTCACTTTCAATAACTCTGGAAAAAGTAATCTGTGAAACTAATTCGTACCAGCTAAAAAAGGAAAACAATATGCATAATGCTCTAATCATGAATTAGTTTTTCAACTATAAGAATATTGTTCTTGTCGTCAATAACTGTTAAAAGATACAAACCACGAATTAAATCGGAAGTATTAATTTTAATAGAAATGCTACTAATGTCCTGACTAATAACGCTTCTTCCCAGTTGATCATATATAATTAGGGTTCCTGATTCTATTTGATGACTTAAAGTTACATTTAATACATGATTGAAAGGGTTGGGATAAACTTCTATTTCTCCTACTAAAATGTCTTTATGCGGCGTTACAAACTTAGGAGCAGGATTAATGCTAAATCCAGGCAAATTTAGTTCGATAAATTCATCTGTAAAATACTCCCAAACGGATCTTGAATATCCTGCTAAAGGATGATTTGTGTCACATACTCCACGCACTAGTAATGAATCTGATGAACTTTGAAAATCTCGACTTTGCTGTGAAATGGCATTTAAGTAAATGGTTTGCACATTCTTAAAATCAGAAATATTTTGATCTTCATTGTTAAAGGTATTTAATAATGTTTGTGCCTCAGTGTACCTTTCCTGATTAACATAAATATTGTAAGCGACTATTTTATCCAAAATATCGCCTTCCAAATTAAAAATATTGATTGCTTCATTATGTCTGTTCTCCTGTATTAATAGGTGAGTCAATTCCAGCTTTAACCACTTTAGACAACGTTTGTAATAAGCAATTGTATAGTCAATGACATATTAGGGTAATAATGGATCATTCTGTGTGGCAAGCATATAGTTTTCGACCTCAGCAATATAATTTAGTAATTCCTGTTCGGTGCTGTTCTCAGGATAACAGAAGTTGTATTGAGGTGCCTGTATTAATCCTGTACCACAATTTTGGAAACTTTGGTGATCCGAAGCAATATCCGTTATATATGAACCTTGAGTAACCGGAAGTTCACAGAGATCAGGATTCAAATTTGCGACAGGTTCCCAATAAATAAAGCTGTTCGAGTTTGTTGCCAAAATATCTGGATTAGTTGTACTAAAACAATTAGCGTTTGCCAGAGTAATGATTCCTTGGTTTGATAATTCACCATTAACTCGTATATCCCCACTAAAATTCCCGTTGAAACAATTTCTACTAAACTGATACATAGGATTTTGACCATATACCCAAATTCCATATATGTTTGATGAAATACTATTGTTATCTGTTATTCCAATTGAGTTTCCCGAGTCAAGGATCACATTACCATAAGAATTAATGAAGTTGTTGTTTTCAACTCTAAACCCATTATCACTATCAATCCAAACACCCAGATAGGAAGTAAATGTGTTTTGAGTGATCATGTTTTCGGAAACACCTCCGCTTGATCGTATAGTTAGGTCATAACTGTTTCCAAAGAATAAGTTATTTTCTATATTATTTTCTGATATTCCACCTCCTGGATAACTTAGTGTAATTGCATTATAAGACCCAGATATTTCAGGTGAGTTAATTAATTCTAAATTAGCATCAATCCCCTTAATTGAATATATAGAGCAATCTATAAAAAAACAATGATCAAATAACACATCAGAAGTTCTCCAAATAGACACACCCCTGTACATATCTTTAAAAGTACAATCAGTGAACGTGCTATTATTTTGAATCAATAGGTTGTTCCAGTCCGGTAAAATTTCTACACCTCTACTATTATTTTCGAATATTGAATTGTCGCAAGTGACAAGTCCTCCTCTGGAAGAAATCGCAGTACCCGTATTAAGTATTTTAGAATTATTGAATCTTATTTCAGAATCTGCATTGTTTAACTTGATCCCTCTCCAGGTTGAACTACAATTAGAAGCCTGAAGAATAGCACCATCAATTTGAGCCATACCATCATTTAGTAAAGTAATTGTTCCATTTGGGTCATTGAAATAAATTGGAATATTAGTGCCTGATATTATTAAGCTTCCATAAACATAAATGTTGTTAGGTACGACAAATCCTTGTGGATAATCTGTGTTATTAATACTTAACACACTTCCATTCGGTACTATGATATCCTCTTGGTTTAATGTAGAAACAGGTCTTGATGATTCATATTCTATTACGTTCCTCATTCGCTGTCCTTGATCATCAGTAAAAAATTGTCCACAGTTGGCTGGGTCTAATCCCATAATGTTATTGCCAATTTTATTGATCTCATATGGTAGATCTGGTCCGTTTGTTGGGCTTGTTAAAACGCAATTACTATAAGTGCCATTTTCAGGTTCAGCATCAGTATCACATAAACAATCTCCGCATGTCAAGCAATTATAATCTACATGACTTGGATTTCTTTGTACATTTTCAAGGACATTACATGTGCTATTGCTTTGCTGATAAGTATGCCCTAACCCTAATGCATGACCTAATTCATGAGCAAGTACAGGTGTTTCTACAACGCTTTGTGATACTGCAATTTTTAATCCAGTTGCTGATCCCCCAGATCCAGAGTCTGTAATCCATACATATATTGGCCCTATTTCAGAAGGTTCTTGGTCATAAAGAATGCAATCCGAATAGAAATAAATGTTATGATCTTCAAAATATTGATTGGTCATTTCTACAGCATCATGAAGATCAATAGACTGTATAGGATCAGTAGCATAAAACATTAGTTTAATATAATATGGTCCTGATGCTGTATTATTAACCCAAAAAGCATCACAAGGCAAAGGAGGATAATCAGGCCCAGAATGCGATTGTGCAAATATTGTAGACGTGAATAGAAATAAAATAATAATAGGATGAAATATTTTCATGACAATTGTTTTTGTGCCAATAGGACATTACCCGGGGTGATGACTTTAACCCAGAATATGCATTAGTAGTCCTATTGCGACTTGAAATCCTTAGCCCACGGTCGTTTCTGAATTTTCTCTCCTGCACCATAGCGATGCTATGCCTTGATCGAGAAAATTCCCGTGACCGTTGGATTTCAACTCTCATCACGAAAGTCAAATACATAATCTGGGTTTAACACCCTAACGACGGTTAAGAAATAGGATTTACTTAACCCATAATGTGAATTGGAATTGCAAGGAGATGCAAGAAGTGATTTACGTCGTGTTAGGAATTATAAAATGCACACGGAGGAATAAATGCTGCTAATCGCTAAGTATGACAAGCAGAAAAGAGCATGATATTCAGGTGTAGAAATTTTAAAAAAAAGAACCACCACCCAATGCCCATTAAAAATCAAACTCTATGGTATCACCGGGGCCCAACTTTTCTTTGCCGGAATCATCTTGTTGGTCAGACACCTCAGTTTGCGTTGCACGTTTTTCGTTTGCCTCTGCTTTTTCAGCTTTCAACACTTTGAACTCTCCCAACTTGTTGCCTAAGGCTTTCCACCCTTTGACATCAATAAACTCAGAAAGATCTAGCGTTTCTTCTTCTTTCTTTTTGTTCTTTTTGTAGGAAAAGTTAACAATCGGATTCTCATCCAAGGATGCAAAGTAAAGTTTGGAACTGCCGTGCTCGGTAATAAACTTGAATTGTTGGCCCATTGAAGAGGTTTCAATCTGGAATCGCTTCACCATGGTCCAGCCCTTTTCTCCTTCGTAATACATACAACTGATAACGGCATCGTCATCCAGCTTGCGGATGTCAACGATGTTGGCGGCATCCAGTTTTTTATCAAGATCAAGTTCCATGATTTCATAGGAACCGTTCTTATAGAGCGCAATGAGGTGATCACCCGTGTCGAAACTACCGAGAAAGGTGCCCCGCTCCTCTTTATTCAATCTTCCACTGACTTCATCCATCCATAACTTCATGGCACCCAGGGAGGATTGACCTACTTCGATTAAATTTACTTTTCGGACAGGATATTTGGTTACTATATTTCCTTTGGATCCGCGGCCTTTGATATCCAGATCTGCAAAATCAAATTCAAACACCTTTTTCTTGGCTTTACATCCTGGGGATAATTGAATCTGAACGCGCTCGGTTTCGCCATTGGGATAAGCTGAAAAATATAATACCTTGTTACCCTTAACCGCTGTGGTCAAATCATACTCCTTGTCGCGGGTAATGGACTTCACGTTAAATCGCTTTGCCATCGCACGACCCGTTTTGGCATCCACATAGATCATATTATAGGTTGTGCGGTCATCGCCTTTACGCCAGACACTGGTGTGCAGAATATCCTTGCCGATGAACACTTTATCATCGATTTTAACCACTTTAAATATACCTTGCTTGGTAAAGGCAATGATGTTATCGATGTCAGAACAATCGCTGACATATTCATCCTTCTTCATGCCATAACCGATGAAGCCTTCTTTGCGATTGACATACAATTTGGCATTGTTGGCCACGACCCGTGTCGCTTTTATCGTATCAAATTCTGTGATCTGAGTTTTACGTTCTCTTCCTTTACCATATTTATCCAAAAGGTTTTGGAAATATTGGATGGCGAATTCTGTGAGATGGGCCAGATCATGCGCAACTTGCTTCAATTCATAGATGATGTTTTGAAGTGATTCCTCGGTTTTGAATTTATTGTACTTGGAAATTTTCTTAATCTTGATTTCTGTCAGACGGATAATATCGTCTTCAGTGATATCTCGATTGAGTTTAATTCTTTTGTCGGTCTTGCTGGCCTTTTCAGATGGGCCAACGACATATTTTTTCAAACCGGCATCAATGATTTCAATAACCTGTTCAAAAGACTCCGCTTCTTCAATATCACGATAGATTCTGTTTTCAATAAAGATCTTCTCCAGACTGATATTGTGCCATTTCTCCTGTAATTCTGCCTGCTTGATTTCCAGTTCAAGTTTAAGGAGTGCTTTGGTATTGTCTGTTGACATATGAAGCAACTCTTCAACTTTCAGGAAGTGCGGTTTATTATCAATGATAACCACGGCACATGGTGAAATTGAGATCTCGCAATTGGTGAATGCATACAAAGCATCCATCGTGACATCAGGTGACACACCACTTTGAAGCTCCAATAAGATTTCAACTTCAGCAGCCGTATTGTCAACAACTTTTTTAATCTGGATGGTGCCTTTATCGTTGGCCTTAAGAATACTATCTATAAGCGAATTGGTTGTTGTAGCATAAGGCAATTGCGTTATAGCCAGGGTCTTTTTATCTCTTTGTTCGATGGCTGCTCTTACCTTAACGCGTCCCCCGCGTTTACCTGAGTTATATTCGCTGACATCGATAAAGCCGCCGGTTGGAAAATCCGGGTATATCTTGACCCGCTTGTCTTCAAGTATTTTGATTGAAGCCTTGATGAGTTCAATGAAATTATGGGGTAAAATCTTAGTGGATAATCCTACCGCAATCCCTTCTACACCTTGTGTTAAGACCAATGGGAATTTTACAGGCAAAGTGATCGGTTCCTTATTCCGCCCATCATAAGAAAGTTGCCATTCGGTTGTCTGAGGATTAAAGACAACATCAAGTGCAAACTTTGTCAATCGTGCCTCGATATACCTGGAAGCTGCAGGTGAATCACCAGTTCGCACATCCCCCCAGTTTCCTTGCGTATCGACAAGTAAATCTTTTTGGCCCATTTTTACAAGGGCGTCTCCAATGGCTGCATCACCATGTGGATGGTATTGCATGGTTTGACCGATGATGTTGGCAACCTTGTTGAATCGACCATCATCCATGTTTTTCATGCTGTGCAATATTCTTCTTTGCACCGGTTTTAATCCATCTTCAATGGCCGGTACAGCACGCTCCAGAATTACATAGGATGCATAATCAAGAAAATACTCCTTATACATGCCTTCAAGTGACTGCATGTTGCCATTTCCACTGTTCTCGTTTAAATCGATTTCCTTTATTTCACTCATATTATCTAATCAAATAATATTTATATAACTGATTATTATGTAAATATAATCACTATCTTCATTATACAATAGTTTGCGAATTTCGTAAATCATGCAAGTCAATCCAAATTCGTTTATCTTTTATTGAATATTTCCTAACAAGGCAGCAATAGCGCGCGTTCAAACGTTTTGCTTAAGCAAATTAAATTGAGCTAATTGGTGCCGACACTAAGAAGGGGTGATGGATTTGACACTGAATATCCAACAAGGCGAATCTGAATTTATACTGGCCTGTATCAACAATGAAGAATGGGCTCAGAAGAAACTGTATGAAGATCATTATCCGGTAATGTATCCGGTATGCTTACGCTATGCAAATGATCAGGAAGAAGCCATGGATATTCTACACGAAGGATTTATAAAAGTGTTCAGGCATATCGGCAAATATCAGGTGGGGACATCATTGAAAGCGTGGATCAAGCGCATTATGATTAACACCTCTATTGATTTTTACCGACGAAAAAGCAGAAGGCGATCAGAAAACATTGAAGAAGCCCATTATCTGAGTTCTGATAATCCGGATGCCATTAGCGAATTAACTGCAGAAGAAATAATTGAAGCCTTGCAAGAATTGACGCCAGCATATAGGTCCGTGTTCAACCTCTATATTATCGAGGGATACTCGCATAGAGAAGTTTCACAATTGCTGGATATAACGGAGAGCACCTCCCGATCGAATTTGGTCAAGGCAAGACAAAAATTACGTGTAATACTTGAAGCCAAAGGCGTGATATATGAGCGATAAGAGATTTGACGATATCATCAGAAGTAAACTAGCTGATTTTGAATCCCAAGATTCGGTTGAGGGATGGGATAATTTAAAGTCCAGAATAAAAACCGATGAAGCACATTTTGATGATAAAATCAAAAACACGCTCAAAAATCACGCTCCAGCTATGCCTGTTGGCGCTTGGAATCAACTGTATAATAAATATCAGCGCCAGAAGTATCTGCGCAATCAGGTCATAGCCATCAAGTCGGGGGAATTGCTCATTTTATTGCTTTGCTTTTTTACCTTTTTTAATTACACAAGTTTGTTTGATTTTTCAAAAGGAAATAATGCCCTTGCACAGAATATAGATCAATTCGATGAAGCTGAAAATGAAGGCTTTTTAACTGCTTCCGATCTACTGCTTGAACATAATCAATCCACTGCCATTTCAAAAGCAATCCCGAACAGTCCAATAAAGTCGATTGATAATAATGACTCAGAAGAAAACTTCATAATTCAAAAAGGTCTACAGGCGCCATCAAATATAGAGGCTTTAGTACAGACTGAATCTCTTATTAATATTGAGGCTCATAGTTCAATCGCAAACCAAAATGATTACTCAAATGTCGGAGGTTCCACACCTGAAGTGTTGAGCCCTACTGAAGTTGAATCAGAATCTACAGACTCAGATACTGGTTCAACTTCGGCTTCGACAGCATCTTCGATCATCACAGTTAATAATGTTGAAGCTGTGCCTGAGTACAACAGGCCCTCATCGATTTCAGCACTGGCTTTACTTTCAAATCAATTGTTCATTTTAGGTGCCTACGACAGATCATTGCCAGAATTGATTATTCAACATGAGAATGAGAGCACAAAATGGTCTCGTTCGTTCCATTTTTATACATCGATAAATAACTACTCAATACTGAGTCCGCGCGATGAGATTTACAATGTCGATGAACAGGTATTGTATACACCGGGGTTCAGTGTCAATGCACTATATGGATTTTCAAAAAATAGCTTGGATATCCTGACAGGGCTTACATATTCTAGAATCAGCTATGAACCGTACCCGATTCAGGAGACATATCAATCTGAGGAAGGTATCAATATCATTAGTCTCAAAAAGATACAGTACGATATTATTTCTCTTCCAGTTGTGTTGCGTAAGCATTTTATCCAGACTGAAGATTGGTCTCTGTTTGGAGGATTGGGATTGCAAGCTGGTCTTGTGATTAATGAGTATTATGGCATCGATGATAGATTGGATGTTCCTATTCCAAGGCCGGAAAGCGTCAGAGGCGATGCCAAATACCGTTCTAAGCTTTCAGAGAAAGAATTTACAAGAGCAGTCTTCAATGGTGGTAAATTCAGTGAGAATGTATTTTTGCATGGCTCTGTACATGGAGGTGTAGAACGGAATTTGAATGCAAAAACCAGTTTATATCTGTCCTTTGAATATGCCCGTCATCTGGTAAGTCCATTGGGCCCGAACAATGATAAAATCAATATATTCTCCTTTGGTACCGGCGTAAGGGTCAAATTAAATTGATCACGAGAATTTATTTATCCTGTCCAGTTCGCGTCTCACATCCTTTTCCTTGATTGAGTGACGCTTATCATAGGCTTTTTTACCCTGAACAAGCTGTATCTCAACTTTTACCAGGCCCCTTTCTGAAAAGAAAATTCTATAGGGTATAATGGTGTAACCTTTTTCCTGACTTTTCTTTTGGATTTTACGCAACTCGGACTTTCTTAGAAGCAATTTGCGATCCCTTCTTGTCTCATGGTTGTTGATATTGCCTTTATCATATTCAGCGATATAGAGGCTTTTAATGAACAACTCATCGTTGATAAACATGCAGTAGGCATCATTCAAATTGGCCTCACCCAATCTCAAAGACTTCACCTCCGTACCTTGTAGCATAATACCGGCATCGTAGCCTTGAATAAAGTGATATTCAAACTTTGCTTTACGGTTTATTATTTGTTTTGGAGCTTGTGTCATTTGTAAATGGGATAGCTTATGGACGCTCAGTTGGCGTATTA
This sequence comes from Saprospiraceae bacterium, assembly GCA_013002625.1. Lineage (GTDB taxonomy): Bacteria > Bacteroidota > Bacteroidia > Chitinophagales > Saprospiraceae > RFSX01. The sequence continues at coordinate 15,559 of JABDJE010000105.1, forward strand.
TCCAAGCCTCCGCTTTTTAATTTATTATTTAAAAAATTAGTCATTGCTATATACAGATGCAGACGTGCATTATTTCCAAAAATACCGTGATTTCGGTTTGGATAGAAATAAGTGTCAAACTGCTTATTGGCGCCTATGAGCGCATTGGCCATTTCAGCAGTATGCTGGAAATGCACATTATCATCTGAATTACCATGAACTAAAAAGTAATTACCCTTTAATTGATCAACGAAATTAATGGGCGAATTGTCAGCATAACCATCCGGATTTTCCTCTTCGGTCCGCATAAAGCGTTCTGTATAAATGGTGTCGTACCATTTCCAATTTGTTACAGGGGCCACGGCAATGGCCGCTTTAAAGACATCATTGCCTTTAAGCAGACAAAGCGATGACATATAGCCACCATAACTCCATCCAAATATTCCAATTCTGGATGCATCCGTGTAATCAAGGCTTCCCAGATATTTGGCTGCTTCGATTTGGTCGATTGTTTCATAATGTCCTAATTGCTGGTATGTCATTTTTTTAAATTCCTCACCGCGTGCACCGGTTCCGCGATTGTCAACTACAGCAATGACATATCCCTGGTCTGCCAGATGTTGAAACCACATATAGTTCTGACCGCGCCATGAATCCACAACTTGTTGAGACCCTGGTCCTCCATATAAATACATAAATACGGGATATTGTTTGCTCGGATCAAAACCATCCGGCTTAATCATATAACCGTTGAGTTCGACGTTGTCACTTGTTGTAAATGCAAAAAACTCGGCTTCATTGATAGAGGCTTCTGCCAATTTTTTCTTCAATTTCTCATTGTCTTCAATGGTTCGGATCAGCTGATCATTTCTGTCATAGACCTTGTAAGTGGCCGGCACATTCATTTTACTGTATGTATTGACATAGTAGTCGAAAGTACTCGAAAATTGAGCGCTGTTTGTACCTTGTTCTGTTGTGTGCTCCTTCTTATCAATTCCGCGCAGATTGACTGAATATATTTTACGTTGTAAAGGAGATTCTTCAGCCGCTTGATAATATACGCGTCTGTTTTTCTCGTCCACGCCATAGAAATTAGTTACATCATAGTTGCCGGATGTCAGAGCACGCATTTCTCTACCGGTCAGGTCATATAAGTATAAATGGTTATAACCGCTCTTTTCACTTGACCAGATAAATTGACCGTTATCAAGGAAACGGATATCATCTGTAATGTCTATATAGTACTTGTTCTTTTCAGTCATGATCGTATTCAGACTTCCATCTTTGGTATTGCCTAGAACGAGCTTCAATTCATTTTGATGTCTGTTCATTTTATAAATCATGAGTGTATGATCCTGCTTGGTCCACTTCAACCTAGGGATGTAATTATCGTGGGTGCTGTCTGTATCAAAATCCAATATTTGGCCGCTCTGAATATCATAGACATGCACAGTAACGATGGCATTTTTTTCACCAACTTTTGGGTACTTGAAAGTTTCATATTCTGGGTAAAGTTCGCCTGTGTAATTGGTCATGGTAAATTCAGGAACCTCGGTTTCATCAAATCGCATGAAGGCCACCTGACGGCTGTCAGGACTCCAGAAAAATGCTTTTGTAAATGAATATTCTTCTTCATATACCCAGTCGGCCATTCCATTTATGATCATGTTGGACTTGCCGTCTTGTGTTATTTGTGTTGTTTCTTCAGTATCCAGGTCAAATACATATAGATTGTTCATGTAGGTGTAGGCAACCTTGGTCGCATCTGGCGATAGGGTAGCATTAGATATTTTTTCACCTTCACGTACAGCTGTCATGGATTGTGTGGCTAAATCATAAACATGAAAAATAGCTTTGGTTGACCTTCTGTAAATCGATTCAGATTGAGATTTGATAAGGATCTTTTTTTCTTCTTTATCAAATGTGAATCTGGCAATGTTGCCAGTAAATCCAGCCATATCCTTAAGGTCATTGCCTTTTACAATATCATTAACAAACTGACCTGTCAATAGATCATATTTTTTAATTGCATTGTTCTCCAACCGTGTATAGTGCTGCCCATCATTCATGAAGTTGAATCCTGGTACACGCTTGGCAACATATTTATAATCCTTCCAGATATCACTGAGTGAAATGGTATTTTGACACTGAATCGGCAGAGACCAGATGAATAAAGCAATCAAGCTGAACAACACGCTTTTTCTCATGATTTTAAAGTTTGTGGTTAGCAAATATCTACATTTTATCGTTTTATATATTGATATCCCTTTATTTGTCGGTATGGAGTCCAGATGAGCTAAGTTAATTTCAATATTTTAAGGAAATTTTTAATCATAGACTAACTCTACAACGTAAAAAGAATGCTGTTTAAATCCAAACTGCACCTCGTAAGTGCCTTAACAATTGCTGTATTATTATTTCTTTCATTTTCTGGAAACCATCCCGCCGGTAATTCTGGTGCCCCTGGAGACGGTATCTGTTCTAATTGCCACGGCGGCAGTGGGGGCGGTTTTGATGGTTCGATAGATATTTCGGGTCTTCCATCAGTTGTCGAACCTGGCACTGTGTATAATATAACAATGACATTGAATGTCAGTCAGGGTTCTCCAATAAGAGGAGGGTTTCAAGTCGTGTCACTGCTGGATGCCAATGATAACCAAGCCGGTGACTGGTTTAATAATGGAGGCGGTTCGTCCCTGATTGTTTCCGGAGGACGAGAATATTTTGGTCATTCACCAGCACAGAATTTTGGAGGCGGTTCTTCCATATCCTGGACCTGTGATTGGGTACCACCCAGTGTATCGGATGATGTAACCTTTTACGCGGCTGGTAACCTGGCAAATGGATCCGGATCAAGTGGAGATAAAATCGTTACAAACACATTGACAGTAACAGTAGAACCAGCAGTTCCACTGGACATTACATTCAGTAATGTTCAGGATGTAAGTTGTTTTGGTGAAGAAGATGGTTCAGCGCTTGCAAGTGCTTCGGG
>JABDJE010000163.1 GCA_013002625.1 Saprospiraceae bacterium
CCCCTTATTCGACAATGTTGAAGTTGTAAAATTCTTCAGCAATAAACCCTTTATCATCGAGCAAAGTCTTGATGGAAGTCTTACCGGTAAGGTTAAAGGATATCTCGAATACATGGCCTGCAATAACGAAGGCTGCCTGCCACCAACAGCTGTTGACTTTATTTTTGATTTGGATAATTTGACAGGTGAAGTCGCACCACCGCCTTCTTTTCCAGGAGACGATGAGGCTGGTGCCAATCCATTTGCGTCACAGGATTATGTGGACCAAAGAGTAGAAACAATCAGAGAAACCTACGAAACACCATTGGGAGATTGCAAGGGCGGAGAAGAAAGTGGTGATCGATCCATGTGGATGTCATTCATCTTTGGATTCTTAGGTGGATTATTGGCCCTGCTTACACCATGCGTATTTCCAATGATTCCGCTTACTGTAAGTTTCTTTACCAAGGATACAAAGCGGAAGGGTTGGATGAATGGGCTAATTTATGCGGCTTCAATTATAGTTATCTATGTTGCACTGGGCCTACTGCTGACAGCAGTCTTTGGTCCGGAAGCTTTGAACAGGCTCTCGACAAACTGGATTGCCAATTCATTGTTCTTTGTCATTTTCGTTGTATTTGCATTTTCGTTTTTCGGTTTTTATGAAATTACATTGCCAAGTTCATGGTCAACGAAGAGTGATAGTATGGCAGACAAAGGAGGCATCATTGGTATCTTCTTTATGGCATTTACACTGGCCCTCGTATCGTTTTCATGTACGGGTCCAATTATTGGATCTGCAATAGTATCTGCAGCATCAAATGCCGTAGGACCCGCTGTGGTAATGCTTGGATTTGCAATTGCCTTAGCCTTGCCGTTTGGTTTATTTGCAGCATTCCCAGCCTGGTTAAATACTTTACCACAATCAGGAGGATGGATGAATTCAGTTAAAGTGGTATTGGGATTCCTTGAATTGGCACTGGCTTTTAAGTTTTTATCCGTTGCAGATATGACCAACCATTGGGATTTCCTTAGATATGAATTATTCATGGTGATTTGGGTTATCATTTTTGGACTTATGGCCTTGTATCTATTTGGCGTTATAAAGTTCCCACACGACAGCCCGATGAAGAAGTTATCGATTCCAAGAGGCACCCTGGCTGTATTAACCGCCATCTTTACAGGTTATCTTGTTACGGGTTTCTTTACAAATGAAAAAACAGGCAACTATAAAAGTCTATCATTAATGAGCGGACTTGCTCCTCCGGCACACTATAATTTTTTCAAACCACCAGCAGAAGTAGATAAAGACATCAAAGCAGAGTACCCATCCTATACAATGTGTGCGAACAATATACCGTGCTTTAAAGATTACTACGAAGGCATTGAATATGCTCAGAAAAACAATAAGCCGGTATTCCTAGATCACACTGGATATGGTTGTGTAAATTGTAGGAAGGTTGAAGAGCATATTTGGGTCAGAGATGAGATCAGAGATAAATTGATCGAAGACTTTGTCCTGGTCTCTTTATATGTGGATGATGACAAGAAGTTGGATGAAGTAAAAATATCACTCAGAGATAAAAGCTCAAAAATCAGAAATGTAGGAAACAAATGGGCTGACTTTCAGATTGTCAATTTTGAGCAGAATACGCAACCGCTATATGTGATGATGACTCCTGATGAACAGGTTATTGCTAAACCAAGAGGCTATAGACAAAATGAAGGTGTCAAGGAGTATAATGAATACCTGGAATGTGGTCTTGAGACATTCGAGTCATTGAAATAATATAACATGCTGCCCATATATCAAGTAGATGCTTTTACCGGACAACGCTTTAAAGGGAATCCCGCTGCAGTTTGTCCTTTAGATGGGTGGCTGGATGATAAAAAGCTCCAAGACATTGCCTCAGAAATCAATTTATCTGAAACGGCTTTTATCGTAAAGAATGATGACGACAGTTACCATTTGCGATGGTTTACCCCCGCTAGGGAAGTCAGATTATGCGGACACGCCACATTGGCTACAGCCCATGTTTTATTTCAGCATTTAAATTACGGTGGTGATAATTTGCGCTTTACTACAGAAAAGGCGGGAGAGTTATTGGTGGCTAAAAAAGATGCGGAGTATCAGATGAATTTTCCGGTAGACAACTATCTTGAAGCAGATGTGCCTGACATTGAAAACATCATAGGGCAACAGGTCAAGGCAGTCTATCAGGGTACGGATGATTACATGGTAGTTTTAGATAATGAAGACGCTGTAAGACAGGCACAACCTGATATTCAAACAATTAAAGGACTACCCGTAAGGGCCTTGATAATCACTGCAAAGGGAGACACAGTTGATTTTGTTTCCCGTGTATTTGTGCCCTCCTGTGGTATAGATGAGGACCCGGTGACGGGCTCTGCGCATACATTGATGACGCCCTATTGGGCAAAGGTATTTGATAAGAACAAATTATCAGCTAGACAAATTTCTAAAAGAAGTGGTGATCTTAAGTGTGAGTTGTTGGGGGATAGAGTTCTAATTTCAGGACAAGCCATAACCGTTATTGAAGGAAGACTATTATGAAAATACTCGAGATAAAAAGAATATTATTATTTCCTATAGCTGTATTCTGTTTGATGTGGCTTGTAGCATGTAATGAAGGACAAAAACAATCTAACCAGAATGATGGTCTCGAACCGGCGCTCAGTCAATTGAACCAGGGCATAGCCATAGACAGCACGGATCATACCCTTTATTTTGCAAGAGGCGAGTGGTATTATAAACAGCAAGAGTATGAGTTGGCGATTAACGATTTAGAACGTGCCATTGACCTGGACCCTAACATTCCGGAATACTATCATTTGTTGTCGGACACCTACATGGATAATTACCGATCTAAGGAGGCAATGGAAGTTATGGTAAAAGCGGGTGATCAATTTGGTGAACGTATTCCAACATTACTGAAGTTATCAGAGACGCAGTACATTCTCAAACAATACGAACCATCTTTGTTCACAGTGGCTAAAATTCTGACTATAGACAATGAACATCCTGAAGCATATTTCATGATGGGCCTTAATTTTAGGGCATTGGATGAAGTTGAAAAAGCGATAAATGCATTTCAAACCGCCACTGAATTAAACCCTGAATTGGTGGATGCTTGGCTCATCCTGGGCAAGTTGTTCGAGAACAGAAACAATGATCTGGCATTGCAATACTATGAAGCGGCTATCAATGTGAATCCCGATATGCCAGAGACATGGCATTCCAAAGCATTCTTTTTGCAAAACAATGGACGTATAGAAGATGCAATTGAAGTGTACAGACAGATCAACACTATTGACCGATATTATATGGACGCCTACCTTAATGCAGGCATTCTCTATCTTGAAATCGATTCCTTGCAACCAGCTTACGAGCAGTTCAACATCATGATTAATTTGAAAAGTCAAAACTTCATCGGGCACTACTACAGAGGTATTGTCAATGAAGCTATGGGCAATATTGAAGCAGCTAAAACCGACTTTCAAAATACGCTAAACCTCAAGCCGGATTATGCTAAAGCTCAAATAGCATTGAAGCGGTTGGAGAGTGAAGGTTAAACCTTTATCAGTTTTTTGACCACAACCCCATCAGGATAATTTATACGGATTAGATAGATGCCGCTTGATATATTCGAAAGGGATATTTCAGAATTATTTGATTGAAATATTCCTTGCCCATTGAAATCCAAAATTTCAATATTAATAAAATCCATTCTCCCGCTTATATGTATAAGCTCATTTGCTGGATTGGGATATACATTAACCTGGTTTGCCCAATCGAAGGCGTTCAAAGAAGATGTCATTTTTTCAGGGATATGTAATTGTGTGGTGTCAGCACCATCACCTGAAGAGGTATTGTTCCCATTCACCGCATTCCCGGCAGCATAAAAACCAACATCACCAGTGCCGCTTTCCGGCGCTGACCAGTCAAGAATTATTGTATCGTTCAAAAGCCTCTGACTATGTTCTACATACTGTCGGTTGAATAAATTGATTTCATGGGTTCCAGGTGGCAGATTAGAAAAATTATTAATGGCGGTATTGTCCTCATCTTTGAGTGCCACCATTTGAAAACCAAATCCTGCAGGCAAACCAGAGTGGTCAATAATCAATTGAACTTTATAACTTTCGCCAGGTGTGTATTCATCTACACTAATGCCTTCTTCATTAATAAGACTTAATTGTAGCTCAGGATCAAAATTTCCAGAAAAATGACAACCAAAAGAACCACAATATTGTCCAGATTCACCGGGAGCTGTTGTGGCAGGTCCGGCCGCTTTACCGCGTCCTATTCTATTTGAAGTGAAGAGGATTAAACTGCATAGTATTAAGCTGAAGGTGGATAATCGTTTCATGTATAATTATTAGTAGACCTGAAAATATATAAAATCATTGTACACACATGTAAGAGTGAAGACAAGAATATGTACTCTAGTTTTCGAAATTAATGCGGATTTTATCGAAAAGCCCCACATTAATAAATTCCTAAAGATATCTTTGCATAATGTTGAGGCGACGACAAGAAGATAAAAATGAAAAGGTCAAACTGACCAAGGAGAGCATTCGTGATGCTTTGAAAATATTTAATTACATCAAGCCTTATAAGTGGCAGTTTATTGGTGCATTGGTCCTTTTATTTCTATCGAACCTGACCTTTATGTCGATTCCACTATTTATAGGATTAATGGTGGATATTGCGCTAGGGGCCTCCGATCTTGACTTTACCATTGAAGATGTAGGCTTATTGCTTGTGATTATTCTTGTCTTGCAAGGTGTCTTTGGCTATATAAGAATTATTCTCAATGCTATTGTGAGTGAAAAAGGAATTGCGGATGTCAGAAAAGATCTATACAGTAAGATCATCAGCCTGCCTTATGACTTTTTTGAAGAAAACAAGACGGGGGATCTAATCAGTCGTATTACAGGAGATGTCAGCAAGTTATATTCTGTATTCTCCGTCACGTTAGGTGAATTTTTCAGGCAGATTATCACATTATTGATCGGACTCACCTTTCTAATTGTAATGGCTCCCAAGTTATCCCTTGTTATGTTGATGACTATTCCGGCGGTGGTTATATTAGCGATCTTATTTGCGAGAGTCATTAGAAAATTATCAAAGCAACGGCAGGATGAATTGGCAGATTCCAATTCTCTTATCGGTGAAGCTATACAATCCATCCAGGTCGTAAAAGCTTTCGCAAATGAGGTCTTCGAAAATCTGAAATATAAGACCTCCATAACAAAGGTTGTAACGACTTCATTAAAATATGCAAGAGCACGCGCCTTGTTTGCACTCTTCATTATAACCATCTTTTTCGGTGCCATTTGCTTTATCATTTATATGGGAGCCCGCATGGTACAAGATGGAACTATGTCGGTGGGTGTGTTGCTGTCATTTGTTACCTATACATCTTTAATAGGTGGAGCGATTGCAGGTTTGGCTAACTTTTCTTCTGAGCTTCTGGGTGCAATTGGTGCGACTGACCGCGTCAGACAAATATTGGATCGCGTACCTGAAGTCGTATTTAGTAAGAATGGGCAAAATGCAATTCAAAAAATTAAATTTTCAGGGCCCATTGAATTTTCGAATGTGCATTTCACCTATCCAACAAGACCGGATATTCAGATTCTTAAAGGATTCAATATGAAGATCGAAAAAGGTCAGAAAGTAGCCCTGGTTGGACCAAGTGGAGTTGGCAAATCAACGATCATTCAATTGCTGCTCCGATTTTATAATATTGCTGATGGACAAATTACCATAGGCAATTCTTCTATTTATGACTATGAGATCCGATCTTACAGGAGCAATATTGCAATCGTTCCCCAGGAAGTTATTTTATTCGGAGGCACGATCAGGGAGAATATACTTTATGGTCAGACAGATGCCAGCGAAGACAAAGTGATTGAAGCGGCTAAAAAATCCAATTCATGGGAGTTTATCGAATCTTTCCCGGAAGGATTGGAAACCATTATCGGTGAACGCGGAATAAAACTGTCTGGTGGACAAAGACAACGTATAGCTATAGCACGCGCCATTTTGAAAGATCCAGATATTCTCTTATTGGATGAAGCTACTTCTTCATTAGATTCCGAATCTGAAAAAGTAGTGCAAGATGCACTCAGAACGCTTATGGAAAATCGCACTTCAATTATAATTGCCCACAGGTTAAGTACGATTACAGATGTAGATCAAATCTTTGTAATGCAGGATGGCAAAATCGTAGAATCGGGAACACATCCTGAATTAATGGAAATGAAATCGCTGTATTTCAAGCAAGCTTCTCTTGGAAATTTATTCGAATAATTAAAAAAAAAGCATAAAACACATTTGAATATCTTTAATATGTTTTTATATTTGTCTTTAGATAATTACCACCTACCTAATAGAATCTAATCTATTTTTTTCAGAGTCAAAGTATTCTTCAATCTGTAATCAGTAGCTAACGAATTGATTTACAGACTCTTTTGGAAGAACACTTTCAACAATTCTCTCTCAAACCGTATCAAGCTTTCAGCGCTCGTAGCGCTATTTGTTTGTTACATTTTTCTGTTGCGTACTTCTGATAAAAAATAGGAAAGGCGGTTTTAAAACCAAGTAGTGCGGGTTTTTTAACGGCTGTGAAGAATTTTTTTGCTAACGAATAAGGAAACGTAACATGAAGTTAACGAATAGCCTGTTGGAAGGTATCACCTTTCTATTATTGCTTTCGATTTGTCCTCTCAGTCTTACTTCACAAACAGTTTGTGAAAGTAACTGTCAAGTCCAATGTCAGGGACAAGTTAATGTATCATTAGATCAGGATTGTATGGCAGAGATCACACCAGCAATGGGAGGTGTCGGCATCAGCTATGATTGCAATGATTATTATGATTTGAGATTATGGGATGTCTATGATAATCTCATTCCAGACAATATCGTAGACATACGATACAACGGACAAATGCTGAAATATGAAATTACAGAGCCGGAGTGTGGAAACAAGTGTTGGGGCTATATCTTGGCTGAATACAAACTCCCTCCGCAAATTGACTGTCCGCCTGATATGACTGTAAGTTGTACAGCGCTTGCAGTTCTGGATTTCCCGCCAGCTACGGGAGGATGTGCTGATTTTGAAGTCAGCTTATTAAGTGAATCAAGAAATACCTTGGATTGCCATCCTTTGTATACGCAGACGGTTACCCGAGCATATATTGCCAGGGATGAATTTGGCAATTATGATACGTGCACCCATGTACTGACGCTTGAACGTGTTGATTTGGATAACATCATCTTCCCGCCAATGTATTCTGTTGGAACTGGGAATGCCATTTCCTGTAAGGACGATGTTATTGAATTTGATGAAAATAATTTGCCCTTGCCATGGCCTAAAGATCCTTTAACCGGATCTGGGACAGGCGTACCAATTCTTTGTGATCCTGCAATTACCAATGGCCTATACTGTCCGTTGAATGATGACTACAGCGGGACGCCCTTGATTCCGCATGGATTGTATATGGGCCAAACGACTATCCCGACTTCTCAGGCTTGCAACGTTGCGGTAATTTATACGGATGTAGAATTGCCAAAGATTGGTTGTGTAAGAAAGATAATGAGACAATGGGAAGTACGTGAATGGTGGTGTAATGGTGAGAGTTCGGCAGGTCAGCTTCAATTGATTGAAATTGTTGATGATCAAGCACCTGAATTTGAGTGCCCGAGAGACTTCACAGTGTCTACAAATTATGATTGTGCTGGAAGTGTCTTTATGCCTTCAGTATATGCACATGATGAATGCGGAACTGTCCTGGATTATAGGATAGATTACCCTAATGGCCTTTTGCAGGCAAATGGAGGATATATCGAATTGGATTTGGGTGTAAATACAGTTGAATACATTGTCAGTGATGATTGCTACAACAGCAGCAACTGTTTCGTAGATGTTACAGTAGAGGATAATACAAATCCAGTTGCGATTTGTGAATTGTATAAAGTAATATCACTTGGACAAAATGGAGAAGCGATTGTATTTGCTGAACCATTTGATAATGGAAGTTGGGATGAATGTTATCTTGATCGATTTGAGGTGAGAAGAATGGATACAACATGCGTGGCAGCGGATACGCTGTTCGGAGAAAGTGTAACATTCTGTTGTTCTGATTTAGGTGAGGATGTTATGGTGGTGTTCAGGGCATGGGATAAAGCAGACAACTATAATGACTGTATGGTGAGCGTCGAGGTTCAGGATAAATTGATTCCTGATTTTGATTGTCCACCTGACATGACTATTGATTGTCATGATATATATGATTTGCAGAATTTGGATTTATCTTTTGGGGCACTGATCACCTATGATAATTGTGCATCACAACAAGTCGAGGAGATAGTTATTGATGATGTTAATCAATGCGGAATTGGTACCATCCAAAGAATATTTGAATACACAGATAATTTTGGAAACGTACTGAGACATTGTAAGCAGGTCATAACAATTACAAACAATACGCCATTCGTTGGCGCCAATATTTTATGGCCATTGGATTACGAAGTAGAAGGTGGGTGTTCGATTCAGGACCTCTCTCCGGAAAACTTGCCTGAGCCTTACGCCTTTCCAACATTTACTGCAGGTGACGATGAATGCAGCTTAATAGGATATGATTATGATGATAAATTCTTTGAAGCGCCTCCTGGATCAGGAGAGTGCGGCAAAATAGAAAGAACATGGACGGTTATTAACTGGTGCGGACGTACCGCTGGCACCTATGATATTTGGGTGAACCCTAAGCCACAATATATTAAGTTGATCAACACTGTTGCACCGGAGATTGATCCTCAGGATGACCTTGTGTTTGAATCTCAGAATATTGATTGTATCAATGGTGACGTCGTTGTTGAACGAACAGCAACAGACGATTGTCAGAATTTGCTATTCTGGACCTTTGTTGTAAGGGATATCAATGATTACATCGTTGCAACCGGTAATACAAATTTCCTTGTCGACACATTGCCTTCAGGAAGTTATAATATTGAGTGGACAGTTACAGATGGATGCGGCAATTTTGATGTGGACTTCCAGAATGTAGAGGTCATCAATACGAAAACACCAAGCCCAGTATGTATTAGCGGATTGGCTGCTAATCTTGTGTTGATGGATTTAGACTCTGATGGCACTTTTGATGCAGAAATGGTTGAACTATGGGCTGAAGATTTTGATGCCAAGAGTTATCACACCTGTTCCAATCCAATCACCTTGAGCCTGAGTAGTGATATCAATGATATTTCCAGAATTTATGATTGCGATGATATAGGAATTAATACGGTTCAACTTTGGGTCACCGATCTTATTACGGGGGCACAGGCGTATTGCGAAACCTTTGTTGATATTCAGGATAACAATGGAGACAATGTTTGTGATAGTACAGACATGCAGAATCGTGTTATTATTCAGGGAGATATTTATACGGAGTATAATGATGAAA
>JABDJE010000182.1 GCA_013002625.1 Saprospiraceae bacterium
GTCACCATATTTGTGATTATCGAGAGCAGCATAGACTACATTGGCGTCAAACAGATCGGCGCGAACATCGTTTACAAATGGTGTTGACGGTAAGCCTTTGATCGATCCTAAGGTAATTTTTCGCCAGGAACTGCCACCATTTTCAGTAACCTGAATGATACCATCGTCTGTCCCTGCATAAATGAGTCCTTCCTGTTGTGGCGATTCCGCCAGAGAAGTGATTGTATTGTAATTGGACATGGCACCTACATCCCAGGCATTGTCCCAGCTTTGTTGCTTGCCATACATAGGTAAGGAAATGCGATCCTGGTTTAAGGTAAGGTCTCTGGAAATTGCCGTCCAATCATCACCCCTGTTATCCGACTTCCAAACCCTTTGAGATGCGAAATAGAGCCGTGTTGGATTATGCGGACTTACCAGAATAGGTGCATCCCAGTTAAAGCGTTCATAGGGTTCGCCTTCCCCCGGTTGGGGTTGTATGGAAACAATCTCGCGCGTGGTCTGATCAATACGGAATAGCACACCTTGCTGAAACTCGCCATAAGTGATGGCAGGATTCCCCGGTTCGGTAGCTGATTGGTGCCCATCGGCACCTAAGGTTTTCCACCAATCGGCATTAGCAATGCCATCAGAACTTGTGGTTCTGGAAGGCCCGCCATGAGATCCGTTGTCCTGGGTTCCGCCATAGACGTTGTAAAAAGGTTCGGTATCATCGACCGCTACCTTATAATACTGAGTGATGGGTAAATTCCGAATGTATTTCCAACTCTTGGTATGATCAAAGGTCTCGTATAATCCGCCATCAGTTCCGAACAGCAAATAATTAGGGTCTGAAGATTTAAATGCCAATGCATGACTATCGACATGTTTGTTTCTCTCGTTCATTGTTTTGAAGGTCTTTCCATGATCATCAGAAATCAATACCCTGTTATTCATTAAATACAACATGCCATCGGTATGGGGTGATGTATATAGCTCTTGATAATAATGAGGACCGGTCCCTCCCGAAACGGCATCAGATTGTTTGGTCCAAGAAGCACCACGATCGGTAGACATAAAAATGCCTCCTTTTTTTCGGTCGAGTTCAATGGCCGCATAGATGACATCTGAATCGAAATGAGACATTGCTAATCCAATCTTTCCCAGATTTGATTTCGGTATTCCTTTGGTAAGCTTTGTCCAGCTTTCACCACCATCAAGACTCTTATGTAAACCTGATCCGGGGCCCCCACCTAAATAGGCGGCAACTGTTCGTTGTCTTTGCCATGTAGCGGCGTATAGCTCATCCGGGTTATCGGGATTGATCAATATATCGGTAGCGCCAACCCATTCGTCATCACCTAATGTTCGCTTCCAGGATGTCCCGCCATCGGTCGATTTGTAAATGCCGCGTTCGCCTCCTTTACTCCATAAGGGCCCTTGAGAGGCTGCCCAAATGATATCGGAATTCTCGGGATGAACGATAATTTTAGAGATGTGTTCAGAGTTTTTTAAACCCATATTCTTCCAGCTTTTACCGTCATCATAACTGACAAAGATGCCGTCGCCAAAAGCAACGTGCCGGCCTCCGACATTTTCACCTGTTCCCACCCATATCGTGTGCACATTATTCGGGTCGATAGTGACGCAACCAATAGAATAGGTACTTTCCTTATCAAATATAGGTTCCCATGTTGTGCCTGAATTTGTTGTTTTCCAAACGCCGCCTGAACCTACGGCCACAAACCATACATTTTCGTTTTCAGGATGAATGGCAATATCGGCAATTCTTCCTGAAGTCATGGCCGGGCCAATATTTCTAAAACTAAGTCCGCTAAAGGTTTCCGAGGTCATTTTCTGAGCCTTCATATCAGCAGTGCCAAAGCATATGAAAACAAACAGAATTACAATTTTGATTACTTTTTTCATTCGTATTAAATGGTTTTGATGGTTTTTAATTTGTATCTATTTTATATTGGAAGTTTAAATGTCATCAAAAACTTCCTGAAGGATTTCATTAACAAGTTCAAATCTTATGATTGGCTCTTTTTGTGAACGGCTTCGATTATTCGGCATAAGAATGGCTATAAAGAAAATAGTTTTTAGCATCAATTACAAATGGCCTGTCCCTGGTGTACGATGGTATAACCTTCACCAACAGAAAAGGAGCCATCAGCCAATTTATATACAGGCACAAAGTTCTGAGCTCCTGTAGAATTGACTGTATAAAATAGTCCTACAAGGCCATTTTGTTCGATAACTTTCCAGGTACCGAATTCCTGCCAATTATTGGTTTGATAGTTTCCCATGACCGTTTGCTTCGAACTTCGGCCATAAAGGCCATAACCTTGTGGGCAGTAATGAATTTCGAGGAAATAAAAAGTGCCATATATAGGACCTCCTTCACGGGATGTTATCAACATTTGTTGATTCATGAAAAAATTATTAACCTCATCTACCGTTGGGATCGATTGAGCATTCGAAAAAAATGAAATGCTTAATCCCACAATTAAAGCTAATGATTTAATGGACTTCATTAATTTATTGATTAGACTAATAGGTCAGGTCCTGCAGTAGTTATGAGTTGCCTGGAAAGATAAGCTTAAAGATAAAAAAATTATCGTCTATTAGGCCGTATTAATGCGCTTTAATACTACTCTTTAATAGATACAATATAACCGCTGAATGTAATACTGTCTCGCTTATTACTACTTATCGTAATCCTGGAAAACAATCCTTTGTGTAAAAAAATATCAAAAAAGAAGGTTTCCATTCTTGCTTTTACTTTGAATCTTATATTGATCGTACTTCTGTCATCGTCGAAATTCGCGACATAATCAATCATTTGATTATCAAACTCTATAGCTCCCGGATTGTAAATACCGGCAATTCTTACTCGTCCAAAAAAGGGGAAATAACCATCAGCCTGATTGCCATAGATATTAAAAAAAGCAAAACTATCGCGCATATCTATGCGTGTGCCAAACTGAGGTTGAACCCATAAAATATCAAAGTAATAGGTTTTTGATTCTACAATTTCCTTGGCAAGGTCATAATTTCTTTGGATCCGCTCTTTTCGAGGGATTTTCTCCGTTTTGGTCTGGCCATAA
>JABDJE010000184.1 GCA_013002625.1 Saprospiraceae bacterium
GAGTAGTGCAGGGCATAGAATAGAATTTGCAGGTTTTGTCAATCCAGAACAATTGGAGCAATATTTAGGATCGGCTTCAATCGGCATAAATATGTTAACCGCACAAAGCCTTAATTATAAACTATCACTGGGTAATAAATTCTTTGATTACCTGCACGCATCGATACCTGCAATTCATATGAATTATCCTGAGTATGCTTTGCTTAACAAGGAATTTAATGTTGTAGAATTAGTTGAAGATTATTCGACTTCTTCGCTGGTCACTGCCGTCCAGACGCTGAATAATATAGAACATTATAAGCGGCTGCAAAACAATTGTATCAATGCAAGACACCAGCTCAATTGGCAAAAGGAGGAACAAGTTCTCCTTTCACTTTATCATCAAATTAATCTATAAGATCTACTTCGGCTTTACCAGCCAAATCGAGTAAGAAGGCATATTCAAGCGCCGTCTCTTTGTATCTTTCGAACCTTCCAGATTTCCCGCCATGTCCTGCACCCATATCTGTGTGAAGCAAGAGTGGATTGTTATCCGTTTTAAGTTCTCTTAATTTAGCCACCCATTTGGCAGGTTCCCAATATTGTACCTGACTGTCATGATATCCTGTTGTTACAAGCATAGAAGGGTAATCTTTGGCTTCAACATTATCATAAGGAGAATACGATTTTATGTATTCATAATATTTAGGGTCATTGGGGTTCCCCCATTCGTCATACTCACCCGTAGTTAATGGAATGGATTCATCAAGCATGGTGCTGACAACATCAACAAATGGAACAGCCGCAATAATGCCTTTCCATAAATCTGGCGCCATATTGACCACTGCACCCATTAGTAAGCCACCGGCACTACCTCCCATTGCAAATAACTTATCAGAATTCGTGTAATCATTATCAACCAGATACTGACCAGCATCAACAAAGTCCGTAAAAGTGTTTTTTTTCTTCAATAGTTTACCGTCATCATACCACTGACGTCCCATTTCCTGGCCACCCCTTATATGCGCAATTGCATAGGCAAATCCTCTGTCGAGGAGCGATAACCTGACAGAACTGAAGTAAGGGTCCATGCTTGCGCCGTACGAACCATATCCATACAAAAGAAGAGGTTGTGATCCATCCTTCTTAAATCCATTTCTATACACAATACTTACAGGCACTTCCACGCCATCTCTGGCTTTTATCATTACGCGCTCAGAGGTGTAATTCTTAGGATCAAAATCACCAATAACTTCCTGTTGTTTTTTTAGATCAAGTGTTTTATTGACCATATCATAGTCATAAGTCGTTCCTGGCGTTGTTAGACTCGTATAATAGACCCTGACGATATCAGTATCAAATTCCGGATTGGTAGAGCTGTATGCCATATAACTCTCTTCATCAAAACCGATATAATGGGGCTCTTCTGGGTTTTCCCATGGCATAACTTTAATCTTTGTCAGGCCATTTTTTCTTTCATTGATAACCATGAAATTTTTAAACATATCGATACCATCAACAAAGACATCATCTTTATGTGGAATGAAGTCGACCCAATTTTCCTTGCTCGTATTATTGAGTCCTGTGGTCATTACTTTGAAATTGCGTGCACCATCTTTGTTGGTAACGATATACCATTTGTCGCCGAAGTGAGAAATATTATGTTCCAGATCACGTTCGCGATTCTGGAATAATGAGAAATCACCTTCAGGATTGTTGGCATCTAAATATCTGAATTCATTGGATACAGTAGCAAATGAACCGATGATAATGTAATCTTCTGATTTCGTTTTGTAGACATAACAAGAAAATGTCTCATCTTCTTCATGGTAAATTTCAACATCATCACTTGAGGGCGTACCTAAAGTGTGACGATAGATTTTGAAGGCGCGCAATGCAGCATCTTTCCTGGTATAAAACAAAGTCTTGTTGTCATTTGCCCATACAATAGAACCTGTTGTATTCTCAATTACGTCATCAAGCATTTCACCTGTCTCCAGATTTTTGAACTTTATAGTATAAATTCTTCTGGATAGGGTGTCTTCTCCATAGGCTAATAACTTATTGTCTGGACTGACAGAAAGACCTCGTGCTGTATAGAATTCATAATCAGTTGCCAATTCATTTACATCAAGAAGCATAAGTTCGTCCGCCTCAAGAGATTTTTCCTTTCTTGTGTAAATAGGATACTCTTTGCCTTCTTCATATCTGGTTAAATAATAGTACCCATTCTTGAAATAGGGCACAGACATGTCCGTTTGTTTGATTCTTCCGACAATCTCATCAAACAATTTGTCTTTGAATCCATCCAAATGAGCAGTCATTTTTGTCGTGTAGCTGTTTTCAGCGTTCAAATAGTCGAGGACATCTTGTGTCTGGGCATCTGGATTTTCAGCTGCCTTTTGAGCATCGCTTAACTTCATCCAGTAATAATTATCCGGACGCACATCACCATGCATCTTATGCTCATAGGAAACCTGTTTTGGCACAGGTGGCTCAATTTCAGTGTTTTGCATCATTTGCGAAGTATAATTTTTTTCAGTTTCACTACATCCGATGGCAAAAAAAGCAAGGATGCCGATAAAAAGTGGCGTCTGTTTTAGTTTCATGTTGATAATTAATCGTCAAAAATATAATAATAGCAGTACATATATAATTATTTCATATTAATGAATAATTTATATTTGCCCTTCAGTGAAGTTAAGAAGTTTACAGATAAAAGGATTTAAGAGTTTCGGAAATGAAACCACAATAAATTTCAATGATGAAATTATTGGCATCGTAGGACCAAACGGTTCTGGCAAATCTAATAT
>JABDJE010000190.1 GCA_013002625.1 Saprospiraceae bacterium
TGGGTGATCCAGCGGTACCCCTTCCAGCTGGGACAACTACCCTTCCGGTTCAAAATCCCAAGTTGGCCATTGCCAAGCAAATGTCTGTTCCACATGGTAATTCCATATTAGCCCAAGGATCAGTCACTCCTCCTGCAGATTTTGGTACTGCACCTCTAAACCCTCCATTTCCATATCCTGTGCCGGCCCCCACATTGGGCGTCATAGACGGTGCCCCTCCACTTCAATTAAATGGACAGCCGCTCCCGGATCATGGTATTCCTGTGTTGAATGCAATTCCAGTTTACCAGGGAGTTCCTTATGGAGCAAGTAAATATGGTCCTTCGACAACCACCAACGGTATTGAATCGAATGCCAATATTAATCCAAACATCAAATTGGTCAAATATATTAATGTCAATAAAGCTAGCATCAAAAATTATGTTCATTTCAAGGTTTCAGCACCAGCACCGAGAATTACCAATATTGATTTTGAGACAGGTCATGCTGAAGTTATCGGATATGATCAAGAATTTTGGTTGCTAAATCCTGGCGCAGCAAATACTGCCTTATTGTATTATCAGAATATTAAAATCAAGATGACATTGGCATCCAGTTCTTCAACACTTACAAAAGCGATTGACTTTGATCACCCAACCGTAAATGTCTTAGAACCAGCATAAGTGGTTGATTTTGATCTATTGGTAAATAATCAATGAAATTGGTAACTACACTGCCACTAGTTAGAAATGCAAATTTCAAACTTTTTGCACACCTCGCTAAAGGGTGAAAGTTTGTAATTTCATTGGTTCCCTTTGATATGCTGACATTCATCGTCAGTAAGGGCAAGGGCGAAACAAGGAAATTTCAGTATGCGAGTGTGTAGTTAACTACCGCCATAAACATTGCATATCCTCCTAAAATACAACTATTTCCAAATCCTGCACAGGCTACCTTAAGCGTCTCTTTGGATAGTAAATTAGACCCGATCAGCCTTATTCTATATAGTGTTCAGGGTAAAAAAATGCCAATTTCTATGCAATATCGAGATGGGTTGCTATCTGTAGGAACTATGGACTTAAAACCCGGTGTCTATTTCGTCCTGTTAAGATCAGAATCAAAATATGTACCAAAACGTTTTATCAAAATTTAGATGTAGACTGTCCATCTGAATAAGACAAACATTTCGATTTTTATATTACAATTTTAACTTATATAAATTAGAAAATTAGGCTTTATTTCCACAGATAGTGACGTATGAAATTAAAAATTCAGACGGATTGCTTGCCCTAAGCTGTGAAATTCCTATCTTAAGAACAAGAACCAAGGTAAACCCCATCATTTCTATTTTTGTAAAGCGCATTAACATATTCTAATAATTGATATACGTTGAAATATTTCTAAAATTTCAATGTAGAATTTGCCATTCTCGGGGAATTTACATGTTGTTAAAATTATAAAAAAACCACATATAACTTATAACCTGAATCTGGTAAAAATGGGGGTATTGTAAAGTGCTTTACACTCAAATTCCCCTAGAAGGTGCGGTACAGCTCATAGGATATGTCTACTTTTTGGATTGATTTGAATCCCTATCCCAAAAACACCAATTGTTAACTTACTTAAATACGTATTTATAAGTTAACATTTACTCGATGTATTCAACTTGGCTCGGCTTCTACCGATGGTATAAGTCACTCACTTTACGCTCAGACGGATGTCCATCCGCAATTTCTCTATTTACACTATTCAGTAAATTTTCAATTCCAATTGACTTTGCCTCCAAGGTTGGTCGTAGCCCTGTTCTAATACACAGTAATAATTCCATTATCCCATTAATCAAAACGTACTCTTTAAATCGATTAACTATGTTATCAACTACCAAGTCTACCTATGCATGTTGTAGAATCATGTGTTTATTGATGATTCTAACATTGTTTACCTTTTCTTCTGAAGCTCGAAACTATGATCGAACGTCAGATGAGAAAGTGTATTCTATCATCAATATTGAAGCTACAGAAGTGGCTAATGATTTAGCCGATGATGATTTCTTCACAGACTGCTGTGATCAGATTGGTAAACCCACTTCAATGACATTTAAATTTGTCGGTGGTGGATGTGGAGCCGATAATAATTCTCAAGGCAGTAAGTCTGATTGTGATGGAGGTGTAACGGGCAATGGTCCTTATAGCATCTCAGAAGAAGATGGAGCTAATATCAGTGTGTCCAGTATTTCTGTAGGCGATGTGTTTACTGTTTCAGACGCAAGTAAGCTTCCGAATCCAATTGTGCTCCGAATTAATGGAGGCCAGGAAGTCATAGAAGTTCATACATCATGTTCGGCACCACTAGTAATGGGAGATCGTTATGGTAGTCTTGAATTATTAAATTATACGGATGAGGACGGGTTTAATTGTGATGGAGGTAATACCCCTCCTCCTGGTGGTATCGACTGCTGCGATGTTTATGGCAAACCACAAATGATGACGTTCCGTCTTGTCGGTGGTGGTTGTGGAGCTGATAATAATAGCCAGGGAAGTAAGTCTGATTGCTCTGGAGGGATTTCAGGAAGCGGTCCTTTTTCTATTTCAGAAGAAGATGGAGCCTCAGTGAGTCCTTCTTTTGCCTCTATTGGAGATATAATAACTGTTTCAGATAATGACAAACTGCCAAATCCAATTGTACTGAGATTAAACAATGGACAGGAAGTCATCGAAATTCATACATCTTGTTCTGCACCAATTTTAATTGGTGAACGATACGGTAGCTTAGAACTCTTATCATATACAGATGAAGACGGAGGAAAATGTGGAAATATTCCACCACCGCCTCCTCCTCCAACTGGATGTGCGGAGGTATTAGTCGATTATAGTGGTACATGCAATGATGGACCTGATAGTTTTAGTCCATCTGTAACCGCAACTTGTATTGGGAATGCAACTGAGTTAGGACCTACTG
>JABDJE010000191.1 GCA_013002625.1 Saprospiraceae bacterium
GATGTATACAGACCATTGACAAATACAACAATCAGCGATCCTGAAAATCATGACTTGAATCCATTTAGAGGAAACGAATTCAAAGAAGTTATTCTTGATGAAGAAGGAAGACCAATTGATAAAGACAGCTTAGGTTACCTTCAATATAAATTGGTTGATGATGACACACTTGGACTAAGAGAGAACTATAGAAAAGGTGATGTAAGAGATTACCAAGATGGTGACATCAAGGAATTTGTTGACTACGGATACGGAGATTGGTCATTAATTAATGATGAATCAAGAGTATATAAAGGTGGTTCATGGGGAGACAGACTATATTGGTTGTCACCTGGAACAAGAAGATTTAAGGACCAATCAAAATCAAGCAACAAAATCGGTTTCCGATGTGCGATGGTGAGAGTTGGAGGCGAGACTGGAAACGAAGATATGGGTGGTATCCAATTCCAGGAAAAAGGAAGAAAAATTAAAAGGCGCTATAAATAAATAACGCATTGAACTAATAAATTAAAAAAGGCTTTATCTGATTGGATTGAGCCTTTTTTTATTGTTATGAATAGAGTAGAGACATTTTATCCACTTTTCAAATCCTCTCAAGGGATTTCTATTGATTCAAGAAAAATTGAAGCGGGACAAATATTTGTCGCCATTAAAGGTGAACGATTTGATGCCCATGAATTTGTGAAGGATGTTATCGATAAAGGTGCCCGTCACGTGGTCATTGATAATCCTGATTATGAAGTAGAAGGAAAAACCTATTTGGTTCATGACAGCTTGGAGTTCTTACAAGCGCTGGCAAGGCACCACAGGCGTCAGTTTAAGGTGCCCGTCATGGCTTTAACCGGTAGTAATGGAAAGACGACCACCAAGGAGCTGTTAACCGCAGTTCTATCAACCAGGTTCAAGGTATATGCTACCAAAGGCAATTATAATAACCACATCGGCGTACCACTAACCTTACTGGAAATCCAAGATGATGCGGAGTTTATATTAATTGAAATGGGTGCGAATCATATTGGGGATATTGCATTCTTATGCCGCATTGCTGAACCAGATTTTGGCTTGATTACAAATATCGGATCGGCACATATAGAAGGCTTTGGATCTCAAGAGGGTATTCTTATCGGTAAGACTGAATTATACAGATGGGTAGCTTCGGTAAAAGGGACAATATTTTATAATACCCAGGACATCCTCCTGTCAAATGCCATCCCCGATGATGTGGAGACAATAACATACTCGAATAATATTCGCAATATAGATCAATCAGCTTATACAGTATCAATCCAGGATTCAGAAGGCAAGGTGTTCGATACCCAACTCTATGGAGATTACAATTTTGATAATATGAAGGCTGCATATACAGTTGGATTATACTTTGGTGTGGACAGCGATGCTGCAATGCAATCCATGGCCAGCTATGATCCACAGATGAATAGGTCCCAGATTATTAATAAAGAAGATTGCACCTTGATTATGGATGCTTACAATGCGAACCCTTCGTCAATGATACTGGCAATTGATGCATTGCAAGAAACGGCTCATATAGAAAAGAAAGTTCTTATCCTAGGCGATATGTTTGAGCTTGGAGAGCATGAAATACAATACCACAAAGAAATTCTTGATACAATAGCCAAAGGCACATGGCATACAGTAATCCTTGTAGGCGAAAAATTCGAAAAAGCCGATCCGGACATTTTGTATCACCACTATAAGGATGTAAATGCATTAACTGCATCATGGTCTGATGTACAAAAGCAAATGAGTGGAGCTACTATTTTGCTTAAAGCTTCCAGATCGATAGGCCTGGAAAAACTGGAACCTTTATTCTAAAGCACTTCCGTTAAAAACAAACAATCAGGTATTTTACCTTCAGATACGGATTTGTAATCTTCTTCAGTACACGGCACATAGTATTGATTCTCAGGATGTTGAAACCACCATCTGCCTGTGATATTTGTTTTAATAAATTTTATTGGCTCCTCGAAGTAAGGGTGATGCACCATGTAAGTATGGTTATTTCTATGCTCGATTGATTCAATATTTCTGTTTGCAGCACCTTCAAGATAATACCAAATAAGAAGCGCGGTGGTCTCGGAGCTATCTGGATTTAATGCTTGTTCTCCAATATTAAAGTACATGAGCTTATTGGATTGTGACATGCCTGCATAGCGCGCAATTTTACAAGCTTGTTCAATGTTCATGCCGCTTACAAACGATTCTGAAATATAGCTTTCCTGCTTGCGAATAGCATTTAGAAAAAAGAAAATCCCATCGATGTTGCGTAACATCGGATCAACATAATTTAATTTTGATGCGAGCTCTCCCAGACTTATAGAACGTGGGTTCGTGTGGTTCGAAAAATGCCTTTGAAAGCCGATGTGCAGATTATTATCTCTGGCACTTTTTGCGATCTTGCAGGTATTGTCATTGAATACCTTTTCAAAAGATTTACAATAATTATTATGCCCAATGAACAATGTTTCATCCTCGAACACTTCCGTCAGATTGTGGGTATCATCTCGAAACCATCCTAATCTTAAATCAATTTTGGGATGGTTAAAACTTAATTGATCTAATGTCATAGACAATTTGTGACCAATGGTTTTATTCTGACAAATGATATTGATTTTGGTAGACGGTGAATTTGGATTGTAATTCAGGCAATTTTTAATAAGCGAATGCTCAAATTGGCCCAATTCGAGAAGGTCTGGATTTTCGTCTAACCAAATCATATTATTTTACATTTTTTGTCTATATCAAAAATAGTAATTACTGAAAATAAATCTGTTAAATATTAGAAATATTTGTTATATATAACTAATTTTACTAATCAACGCTTCTCTGAGAGTGCTGATTCAATGCCTTAGTTACTGAATCAAGTACTTTGTCGATAACTAGAACCAATAGTTAGACAACAATAATTTAATAAGATATTATGTGCAAAAAGTTGTTATTCACAGCTTTGTCATTGCTGTTAATTCAGGTATGTGTTTTGAGCCAGGTCGACTCAATTGATGTAGAGTCTATTGAGCAACTGGAAGAAGAATATCATGATACGTGGAAAACGCCTTTCATCACTGATGAAATGACAATCGACTCAGAGCAAAACAGATCCTGGAGAATGGGAGATTATAAATTTTCCTCTAAGCCTAAGAACTCTTGGGAGTTCGGTTTTCATAGCGGACATTTTGCAATCGATGGTGATATTGACCGCGTCCTTCCTGCTGGATTTGGTGTTGGAATACATTTGCGCAAAGCACTCAATTATACTTTATCATTACGCGGATCTATTTTCTATGGAAAGACAAGTGGCCTTGAGGCACAGCCTTACAGGCACCGCAATAATGTAGATGCAAACGGTATTGGTGGTGGTCTTTATGAACATACTTGGGATGAATATGATCCTAATGTAGGTGGTCCCGGTGAATGGTTTCCATCTTACCAGACAACCTATGTAGCGGCACACCTTTCAGCTATCCTTAATATAGGAAACTTGTTATTTCACAGAGAACGTAATAAATGGAATTGGTATGCAGGCTTAGGCATTGGATTCGATCATCATACAGCCATGATGGATCTTTTGGATTCCAATGGACTGCCATATATGGACTTAAGAAACAGAACTAACTGGACACGCGAACGCTTTAATACGAATGCAGGACGTGCTGAGATCAAAGAAGATCTTAATAATATTTATGATGGTATTTATGAAACCGAAGGATTTAAGAAAGAGGGGATTTTTAGAATAGGAGATGAGTTTAATATTCATTTTGTCTTCGTACCATCTATGGGATTTTCACGCAAAATTTCTAAACGTCTGAATATTGGATTCGAGCATAAGATTTTTATTTCAGACAATGACTATCTCGATGGTATTAAATTCAGAACATCTGTTGATCAGACCAATAACCTGGATGTTGGGCACTATTCTCATATTGTGCTCGGGATAAATCTAGGAAACTTTGATAATGTGACCGAACCGCTTTATTGGCTCAATCCATTGGACGCAGCATTTAATGATATCGCTCAATTGAAATCCGAACCTCAATTGGATTTAACAGATGAAGACAGAGATGGTGTCATCGATCTGATCGATATTGAATTGAATACAAAAGAAGATTGCCCAGTAGATACAAGAGGCATGATACTGGATAGTGATGGCGATGGCTTTGTTGATTGCGAAGACTCTGAACCCTATTCCAAACCAGGATGTCCTGTAGATGATATGGGCGTTTCAACCTGCGGAAATGAGATCAATGAGGAATACATCAACAGGCTTATTGATGCCAAGACAGAAGAATTGAGAACAGCCATGATGATGGGCAGTTCAGTTATTGAAAGAGAACATTTCTACAGAACAGATACGGTCTACAGACAGGATGGAAGAATTGAATCGATTGCAGTGAATCCTGTAGACAGAGATGGTAATGTTTTAAGTACATCAAATACAACATTGGCATCACGGATTGATACCGTATACATGCAATCCGGAGAGGTCGACTATGTGGTCTCCTCGCCGATTGATCGTTATGGCAATAGTTTATTTGATAACAGCTATTATACAAAAGCCGATACGGTATTCAGATCTGATGGCACAATTAGATACATTAGCACATCGCCAACCGAAGGATATACAAATGAGCTGATCAGACAATCCCAGGAACAAGCTGCACAATCTGCACAATCGGCTCAGGGCGGTCTTTCAGGCTCAGTTTCGCTTGATACGAATGCTGGCAATGGGGCAACTCGGGAGAGCAGTTCAGAAGCGACGCGCAGCAATGCCAATTCGATACTTTCGACGGATAATTATTACAGGACGGATACAGTATTGAGAGGTGATGGAACTATTGAAAGAATTTCCTATACACCTGTAGATAACAACGGTGCTACGATCAGTAATAGCCAGATCAGTTCCAAGTCGGATACGATTTATCAATCGGATGGTACTGTAGATTTTATTCAGAATGTTCCTGTTGATGCTTTTGGTAATAGTCTGCTGGACAGCAATTATTACACAGCATCTGACAAAGCATTTAACTCAGACGGAACAATCAGCTATATCGTTCTTGAACCGACGCCTGCTTACAGGTCCAAACTTGAAAGTGCATCAAAATCTGTTTCTAACTCAGATGCAGGAAGTGTTAGCAATGCAACATCGAACAACAACAAGTCATCAGGTCCCTACACAACCTACGTGAGAACGGGGTGCGGGGATTGGTTTCTACCAATGATTCACTATGATTTAAATAAAGATATTATCAAACCGGAGTATTACTCCCACATTCATAATGTGGCACAGGTAATGCAAAAATGCCCGGATGTATGTGTTGTGGCACAAGGACACACCGACTCACGCCACACCAATGATTATAATACGGTATTATCATACAAACGAGCGAAAAAAGCTGTTGATTATCTGGTCGATAATTATGGAATAGATCGCAGCAGAATTAAGTTGATGTATGGAGGAGAGGATAATCCAATGATTAAATCCCCTTCAAGTGAAGCGCATCATTTTATGAATAGAAGGGTAGAGTTCAGAACTTGTGAGGCTGGGGATTATGATATGACTGCGCCGGAAGGGTATAATCCGAATGCCAAGCCTTCTCCGCCTGCTAAAAATAAATATTACAACGGGAATAAATCCTCGGGATACTAAGATTGAAGTAAACTATTAGTTTTAGTAAGCCCTGGCTAATCAGTCAGGGCTTTTGTTTTATGATAATCTTACTAGAGTAAAATCCTGACTGGATTCTCCAGATATAATTTTAATGTTTGAAGGAATGATGCGCCTTTAGCGCCATCTACTATTCTGTGGTCACAAGACAAGGTCACTTTCATCATATTTCCAATAGTGATCTCACCATTTTCAACAATTGGTTTTTGAACGATGGAGCCAACCGCAAGAATACAGGCATCCGGTGGATTGATGATAGCCGTGAATTCATCGATATCGAACATGCCCAAATTACTTATTGTAAAAGTATTGCCTGACATTTCCTCTGGTTGCAATTTGCGTTCTCTGGCTTTGCCGGCCAACTCTTTAATCTCAAGCTTGAGCGCTGTAAGTGATTTTAAATCTGCATTTCTTAGAACTGGAACCATCAAGCCTTCGTCAATAGCCACTGCAACACCTATGTTGATATCTCTGTGATAGGTTATCTTGTCTTCCAACCAACTTGCATTGATCTCAGGATGTTTTCTTAAAGCAGCCGCACTGGCCTTTACAACCAGGTCATTGAAAGAGATTCTAACCTCGTTGTCTTTATTCAGGGCTTCACGGGCTTCTATGGCTTTACCCATATTCATTTCCATGGTAAGGTAGAAATGCGGTGCAGTAAACTTGCTTTCACCCAACCTTCTGGCAATAACTTTTCTCATCTGAGAAATTGGTCTGTCCCCATATTGAGA
>JABDJE010000194.1 GCA_013002625.1 Saprospiraceae bacterium
TATGGATGAATGAAAAAGCAGCTTTCATTTCCAGTGAGCATTGGGCCCGCAACGAGGGTTTAGGTGACCGTCTTTTACCGAAAAAAGAGGTGCACACCTTTCACGAAACAATTACATTCAATTTATCGATATAATTTATAAACCAACCATTTAAACTCATATAATATGACACCATTTATAGGACAAATACAATTATTCGGTTTTACTTTTGCACCCAATGGCTGGACCTTATGTAACGGCCAACTTCTACAAATTTCACAGTTTTCGGCCTTATTTTCATTATTGGGAACCATCTATGGCGGCGATGGCCGTACAACTTTCGGACTTCCTGATCTAAGAGGTCGGTCAGCCATAGGATTTGGAACCGGGCCGGGTTTAACCCCTCAACAAATTGGGCAAAGAAGCGGAGCAGAAAATATGACGTTGACCCAGGCTCACCTAACATCACACAATCATGCATTAAACTTTGGCGCAAGCACGGCTGCTGGCGAAGAAAATAATCCGGCAAACAACGTTATCGCCATGCATGCGGGTGGTTTCAATGAAGACGCAAGCGCAGGTACAAACCTTAAAAATGCAGCGTCAACAAACAATACAGGATTGAGCCAGTCATTTAGCCTAAGAGATCCTTATCTCGGACTTAATTATTCAATTGCACTTCAAGGAGTTTATCCTTCCAGAAGTTAATTATTAAACAAAATAATATTATGGAACCATTTTTAGGACAAATACAACTATTCGGATTCAGCTTCGCACCATCGGGTTGGGCATTGTGTAACGGTCAATTATTAGCAATTTCACAAAACCAGGCCTTGTTTTCGTTGTTAGGAACAATTTACGGTGGTGATGGCAGAACAACTTTTGCATTACCCGATTTACGAGGACGGACCCCTTTGGGGTTTGGCCAGGGTGCCGGTTTATCAAACATAATTATAGGCTCAAGAAGTGGATCGGAAACCAAAACATTAACTATTGCAAATTTACCACAGCACAGTCATGCTTTAACATTTGGTGCGAGTACAGCTACAGGTGAAGAAAACAGCCCGGCAAATAATGTCATCGCCATGCATGGTGCTGCATTTAATGAAGACGCCTCAGCAGGGGCCTCCTTGAAAAACGCATCGGCAACCTCAAATGTAGGATCGTCACAATCATTTAATTTAAGAGACCCTTATTTGGCATTGAATTATTCAATTGCGGTTTTTGGAATTTTTCCCTCACGAAGTTAATTGAATTATATGGATTTAAAAGTTGGCATATTACTTCCAAGATCGGACATGTTCCCAACCTTGGCTATGGATTTTTTAAATGGCTTGAAATTGGCTTTAAAAAAATCGCAAATAACTAATATGCCCAATTTTGTGATTGAAAGTATTGGCAATGCTGCCGATCAACTCGTAATTAAAGCAGCTGAAAAAATGATCTTGCAGGAGGAAGTCGACCTGACCATTGCCTTCTGTGGTGAACATCAGCTAAAGGACCTCAATGCGCTGTTCAGCGCCTATAAAAAACCACTCTTGCATATCGATCTGGGTGGTCATGTTCAGAAAAAAGAGATCGTTAGTCCGTATGTATTACACCACACCTTAAATCTCTGGCAATCGGCTTATGCGGCCGGCGTTTATGCAGCAAATAAATTTGGAATAAAAGCAGCAATCGCTGCTTCTTTCTATGATGGTGGTTACCATCTCACCCATGGATTTGTTTCAGGATTTACCGATAGCGGAGGCGAAATAGAATGCTTCTATGTAGGTCCAATGGATTATAAGAATGAGCCCTTTGATAACATGATAAATAAAGTTTCAGAAGCCGATGCTGATGTGTTATTTACCCTCTTCAGTTTTAAAGAGGGAAACAAGATCTTTGAAATATTATCACAATCGGAGCTCAACGGAAAATTACCCATTATGGCCATCCCATTAATGACCGATGAACGGATGAATACCAGGAATTATAAACTTCTGGATGTGTACTCAGCAGCCTCCTGGGCTTTTGATGATGAAACCGACCGGATGCGATCATTTAACACCGAATACACCGATCACTATAAGGACGAACCCAATATAATTGGTCTTTTGGGCTATGAAACCGGATTAATTATGGATACGGCCTTACAACATAATGCGTCTATACCACTCCAAATAGGGGAGTATATGCGCACTCAACATATAAATTCACCCAGGGGAACTTTCTCATTTAATAGCTATAATGAACCACATGTTGACATTTTCAAAATAAGAAAATTCAATTTTAATGAAATTAAATACCACAACACTGTTATTGATACTATGGAACTTTCTTACATAGACAAGCTCTATACTAAATTTGAATCGCTTCCCGCTTCAAGCTGGAAAAATCCATACATCTGTACTTAAAACTTTTATCATGAAAACAATCAACCATTTTCTAGTTCTCATTTCTGCACTTTTAATTTGTACCGTTGGCTTTGCTCAAAAAGTATCTGTCATAGGAATGAATCATCTTTCCCCGGACGGTTTTTCCTTTGTAGCTACCCAGGCCATTGCCAATGGCGAGGTCATATACTTTACAGAAGACGAATATAATAATGTAACTAATGTTTTTAGTACAGGCGAGTCTTTATTGAAGTTTACGGCATCCTCAGCGATTGCAATTGGCGATGTTGTTTTTATAAAGGAAGTAGCTTCAAATACCTACACAGTAACCTGTACATCCGGTAGCTGTGGATCGGTTACAAATGTTGGTGTAGGGGCGTCGCTTGCATTGGGCTCAGGAGGAGATTCTCTTTATGCTTATAGTGATACTGATGACGATCCTACCAATGGTATTACAGAAATTTATTCAGTAATGTATACCATTGCAGGTGCCATTCCAGCATTAGAAGACCCAACACCAGATTATCCATCTGCCATTGTAGTTGACGGTTTTGGCAGTGGCTCTCCAAGTAGGACTGAATTCAATGTAAGCCGTGACGGCGTAAGCCAGGCGATACTTGAAAATCCGGCAAATTATACGAACGGCGCAGCCAATGCCGACTTGAGTTTAACAGCGTTCACGAACTTAAATCTTGTAGGTACTAATCCTGTATTGACACTCACAAGTTCACCGGCCTCCCTGGCCGAAAATGGCGGCGGTTCTTTCACATATACCTTTCAGTTGAGTGCCAACGCAACCTCTAATATTTTGGTTAATTTTTCTGTAGGTGGCGACGCGACCTTTTCAACAGATTATTCCCAATCAGGCGCTGATTCGTTTAATGCAAGTACAGGTACGGTAACGATTAGCAACGGGACCAATTCGGCAGCCATTACCATCACCCCATCAGGGGATACCGACCTGGAACCTGATGAAGATGTGACGCTGACCATTACAGCAGGAACCGGTTATGACGCCGGTAGTCCGAGTGCAGCCACCTCAACCATAACAAATGACGATACAACCTCGGTGACGCCTATGGTAGCCGTAACAGGTACCGATCATACATTTCCCGAAGGCTTTTCATTCGTGGCCTTAGTCGATATTCCGGCAAGTACAACTGTATACTTTACCGAGAACGAATTCAATAATTCAAGCCTGACTTTTAATTCAGGTGAAGCTGTGGTAAGTTGGACTTCTCCAGGAGTGATAGTTCCACGAGGTGATGTGATCGTCGCTTATGAAAACGGGGTAAATTTCTTTGACCTGGACTGTAATGGTGCCTCTGGGGCAGCTTTTGGAACGATGACCGTTGAATCAGGAAATTTCGATCTTGCCAGTACAGGCGAATCTTTTTCTGCTTATAGCGATTCTGATATTGATCCTACAAATGGCATTGACGATTTTTATGCGACCTTATATACAGGACCTGCCGATGGGAATATCCCTGCCGCGGAAGATCCAACAGCACTGTACCTTGGATCTGTATTGGTCGATGGCTTTACAGGAGATCCTGATCGTACTGAATACGATGCGACTCTCAGAAATGTGAC
>JABDJE010000197.1 GCA_013002625.1 Saprospiraceae bacterium
AACAACTACAGTTATTCCAGGATCTTGTCTGAATGATTTTACTATGGTTCGCACCTGGACTTTTACTGATGTTTGTGGAAATACTTCGAGTATTTCACAAGTCATAACTGTTCTTGATGATACAGCACCTGTTGCTCCGGCAGCACCTTCAGACCTGGTCCTTCAATGCGCAGCTGATGTACCACCACCTAGTGCTCTTACGGCAACGGATAATTGTGATGGTCCGATCACGGTTAGTCCTACGGCTAATATCACACCTGGTAATTGTCTTAACGACTTCACTATGGTTCGTACCTGGACATTCACCGATCTATGTGGAAATACTTCGAGTGTTTCACAAGTCATAACTGTTCTTGATGATACTGCACCTGTTGCTCCGGCACCACCAGCCGATCTGACGGTTCAATGCGCAGCTGATGTACCACCACCTAGTGCTCTCACGGCAATAGATAATTGCGATGGTCCGATCACGGTTAGTCCTACGGCTAATATCACACCTGGTAATTGTCTCAACGACTTTACTATGGTTCGTACCTGGACATTTACTGATGTATGTGGAAATACTTCGAGTGTTTCACAAGTCATAACTGTTCTTGATGATACAGCACCGGTTCCACCAGCACCGCCGGCTGATCTGACACTTCAATGCGCAGCTGATGTGCCACCACCTATTGATCTCACAGCCAATGATAATTGCGATGGTCCGATCACGGTTGGTCCTACGGCCAATATCACACCTGGTAGTTGTCTCAACGACTTTACTATGGTTCGTACCTGGACTTTCACCGATCTATGTGGAAATACTTCGAGTGTTTCACAAGTCATAACTATTCTTGATGATACAGCACCTGTTGCTCCGGCACCGCCGGCTGATCTGACACTGCAATGTGCAGAGGATGTACCGCCACAAGTAGATCTCACAGCAACAGATAATTGCGATGGTCCGATAACCGCAAGTCCGACAGTTAGTGTCACCCCTGGCGCTTGTCTCAACGACTTTACGATGGTTCGTACCTGGACCTTCACCGATCTATGTGGAAACAGCAGCAGTGTGAGCCAAACCATTACAGTCTTTGATGATACCGCTCCGGTGATCACCTTCTGTCCGCCTGATATCACAGTAGAAAGCGAACCGGGAGAATGTGTGAATCTAACGGTTGATATCGGACAAGCAACCGCAACCGATAATTGTATTGGTCCAGTTACCATTACCAATGATGCACCATCCGAATATGGTTTTGGTGATACAACGGTGACTTGGACTGCCACTGACCAATGTGGAAATTCAACGAGCTGTACACAAATAGTTACGGTTGATAAGATCAATACGATCACTACAGTAACCGTTGATCCTGTCTCGCAACAATATAGTGATCTGGTTGAATTCGAAGCTACCATTGATCCTGGCGATTGTCCGGGTGCAGGTGGACAAGCAGCCGGAAAGGTTGAATTCTTTGTTGGCACAGAAAGTATGGGAACCACCAATCTTAATTTGGTAGGCGGTAATCTTGTAGGTACTTTGGTAGCACCTTTATTGGAAACACCATCTGATCCTTTTGATGCTTCTGATGAAGTTGGGCCAGGCCTAAAAACAGTCACAGCTGTGTTCCAGAACGTGAATACAAATTATAATGTGGCCAACGCAACGACCGATCTAACGATTACTCAGGAAGATGCTTTGGTAGATTATACGGGTCAAACGCTTCAGGCCACGATGAGTACAAACAGTTCAGAAGCAACCGTTTCGCTTTGCGTTAACATTCAAGATATTGATGATGGCAACCGCGGTGATATCCGTAATGCCACCATCACCTTTATGAACAGAGATAACAATACGGTCATCGCCGGACCACTTCAGGTGGCTGATCTGATATTTCCAGGAGATACAACCCTGGGTACGATCTGCTATGACTGGAATGTTGATATAGGAAATCAGGATGCCGTAGCTTACACGGTTGGTTTTGTTATAGATAACTATTATACCAGAGATCATGCTGAAGACAATACGGTGATCACGGTCTATAAACCTAAAGGTGACTTTATCACTGGAGGTGGATTTATCATCCCAGACAGTTCGGAAGGGGAATATGCTTCAACCGATGGCTTGAAGACCAATTTCGGATTTAATGTGAAGTACAACAAGAAAGGCACCAAGGTTCAGGGACGTGTGAATATCATATTTAGAATCGAACAGCCTGATGGCAGTATTAGAACCTATCAGATCAAGTCGAATGCCAAGCCAGACTTCGGGGTGGATATCTCTGATCCGGATGCGCTGTTTGCTGAATTTACATCAAAAGCCAATCTGAAGGATGTGACAGATCCGTTGAACCCGATATCACTGGGTGGTAATTTAACCTTGAAGGTTGAGATGACCGACAGGGGAGAACCTGGCGATGAGGATTCCATCGGCATCAACCTGACCAATAACAGTGGTACATTGCTGTACTCGAGCAATTGGACAGGAACATCAACTGATGAGCTGATTCTTTCGGGAGGAAATATTGTGATCCATAGTGGTTTCAGTACAATCGCTTCAGATATGCAGGAGCTAGGCGAGAATATGGTGCCTACACTAGTATTTGATGTATCAACTGATGAGAATCCGTTTGATGCTAAGGCAAGCTTGAGTTTGAACTCGACTGACCAAATAACACAGGTGACCTACTCTGTTTACGATAGCAATAATAAATTCCTGTATTCAAAAACCTTAAAACCAGATGAGAAATTCGAATTTGGAAATGGTATCAAATCAGGTATGTATTTGGTTATTGTTCAGCAAGGAGATAATATTTCTCAAATTAGGTTGATTAAGAAGTAAATTAATTTTAAAATAATTATAAGAGGTGTTTATAAATTTAAACACCTCTTTTTATATTATAATCAATTAAAATCCAGATAAATAGTTAATAACTTTCATGATTTATAAATATGATGCCCATTGGAATTTGTTATCTTTATGATGCTATTAATTAACATGATCTTC
Source organism: Saprospiraceae bacterium (assembly GCA_013002625.1). Classification (GTDB taxonomy): domain Bacteria; phylum Bacteroidota; class Bacteroidia; order Chitinophagales; family Saprospiraceae; genus RFSX01. The sequence continues at coordinate 2,987 of JABDJE010000197.1, forward strand.
GTAGAGGTTAGGTTAATCCCATCTGTATATTGAATTTGACTCAAACTTTATTTCCTAAATCATGTTTGAGTGAACGTGCTTGGTTATGAATTTTTAGAATTAATAAATTCAAACCGGCCAAATTATGCAATCTGTTGTAACCGAATACCAGATTTCCCATTTCTTCATTTTAAGCAATTCAATCAAGCAACTGGTCGCGCTAGTCGCAACTAATCAAATTATACTAACCAACCAATACTTTAAATCATGAAAAAGTTGTCTATTATTTTTGTGCTTTTTTTTCTTTGTTCATTGAGTGCATCAGCACAAAAAGAAAAAACAAACAATGTAGCTAAGCATTCTACCATCTCTAGTCTAAATCAGTTTATTAAAAATAACCAAAAGGACTATATAATTACTTCAGAGCATATTAGTTCAACAAGCGGTATCAAGCATACTTATATCCGTCAAGCAATTAATGGCTTGGAAGTAGTCGGAACCGAGTCAAGCTTACACCTTGATTCCCGGAACAATGTAATTGCACAAAACATCAAAATAATTGAAAATATTGAAGCAACGATTCGTAGTTCAACACCAAGCTTATCAGCAAGACTGGCCATTCAGTCAGTTGCAGGAAAGATGGGCTATACGGTAAAGGATTTAAAACAAATAGGACCCCCTGAAGGAGTATCTCAAAAATCGCAATTCAATGATGGTGGAATTTCTAGACGTGACATTCCGGTTCGACTAATGTATCTATTTTCTAAAGAAAGTGGCTCGAGATTGGTTTGGGAACTGTCGATTGAGGAAATAAACTCAACTGATTTTTGGAATTTTTACGTGGATGCCGTATCGGGAGACATTCTTAGAAAAGATAACTGGACGGCCCAATGTAACATTTTGGAAGCTCATGTTCATAATGAAGAAAAATCCCCTTCTGAAATCGTGTTTCCAAATTTAAATACGAATTCATTTGTATTCAATGCTGCCGATGGTATTGGAAGTTATAAGGTTTTTGCCATGCCATTGGAAACAGCAAATCATGGGCCACGAACACTCGAGGTCAATCCGGAAAATGCGTTAGCTTCTCCTTTTGGATGGCATGATACAGATGGCATAACCGGAGCGGAATATACCGTGACCCAAGGCAATAATGTACGCGCCTATAGATTAAGCGATGATTTTTTACCTGATGGAGGAACAGACCTGTTATTCGACTTCGCATTGGATACATCGGTGAGTCCAACCACGGAAACAGCTACCATTCGGAATGTGTCATCGTCAATTACTAATCTTTTTTATTGGAATAATATCATTCATGACGTGATCTATCAGTATGGCTTTGATGAGGCCTCAGGTAATTTTCAGGAAAATAATTATGGCAATGGAGGAGCAGGTTCAGATAGCGTCAATGCCCATGCTCAATTAGATGACCTTTGTAACGCCTTTTTCAGCACGCCTGCAGATGGTAGTAATCCAACAATGCTGATGTACTATGGTTGTAATTCAACCAATAGAGATGGATCACTTGATAATTTTGTAGTTATTCATGAATATGCCCACGGTATTTCAAATCGTCTGACCGGAGGTGCCGCTGCAGCGAATTGTTTAATTAATAACGAACAAATGGGAGAGGGCTGGAGTGATTATTATGCCATTATGTTGACGATGACGAACAGTGATCTTGCTGCGGATGCAAGAGGAGTTGGAACCTATCTGATAGGAGAAAACCCTACCGATTCAGGAATACGACCTACACCATATAGTACAGATTTTGCTGTTAATTCAAGTACGTATAATACCATCAAATCTGTTTCCGTCCCGCATGGAGTGGGTTATGTTTGGGCTACTATGCTTTGGGAGATGACTTGGGACTTGATTGATGTTTATGGCTTTGATCCTGATTTTTACAATGGGACGGGTGGCAACAATATTGCACTTGCGCTTGTAACAGAAGCCCTTAAATTGCAGCCCTGCAGCCCTGGTTTTATCGATGGTCGTGATGCTATTTTAGCTGCGGACCAGACCCTATATGGAGGTGAAAACCAATGTCTGATATGGGGGTCTTTTACGCGTAGAGGTCTCGGTATTAATGCTTCTCAAGGGTCATCGGGTAGTAGATCTGATGGTATAGAAGATTTTACATCTCCTGTGCCTTCGTTTACCTTGAGTTTAGATTCTATTTGTAATTCCGATGGCATTCAGACCTTAAGTGGAGGATCCACCTTAAAAGCAGGATCCTATATGGGGCCCGGTGTGTCGGATAACGGAGATGGTACATTTGACTTTGATCCAAACCTTGCCGGACCTGGCATACATACTATTACATATACAACCACAGATTGTTCGGGTACTACGGTTACCCCTACAGACGAAATTACCGTGTCTGATGGAGACCCAATTTTAGAATGTATCGATGCTACACTAACCTTAGATGCAAGTGGAGACGCTACATTGACCAATGCAGATGTACTAGACAATTTAACGCCTGGTACTGGTTACTCTGTTGTTGAGTCAGGTACTTTTTTACCTGATGATATTTCAGCAATATACACAGAAGTTGCATTAGGGGATGATGACGGTATAGGCGTACCGTTAGGCTTTCCTTTTAGTTTCTTCGAAACAGAATATACAACAGTTTACATTGCTTCTAACGGATATTTAACTTTTACAAATGCAGGGCTAAATGTATGGCAGAATACAGCTATGGGCAATGCGGCAGCGCCTAACAATGCAATTGCTGTTATGTGGGACGACCTTCGGCCAGACACTGGCTCTACAATAAGTTATGCCACTATTGGTACGGCTCCAAACAGAAGATTTGTAGTTAGTTATGACAACATCAGGCATTATACCCCTAGCGATACGGGTTCTCAAAATACTTTCCAGGTAAAGCTTTTTGAAGGTACTGGTGTTATAGAAATTCATAGTGCTATTATAACTAGTGATGGCGGTACCCGTACCCAAGGAATTGAGAATGCAACTGCTTCGGAGTTTTATGCAACTTCTGGTAGAAATAATACGGATTGGACTGCGACCAACGACTTCAAGGCATTTGTTCCTAATACAGGAGGACTTCCAGATAACTGTGGTAATGCGGTAACCATATCGTTAAGTCAGACAACTTTTACTTGTGACGATATTGGTGAAAATGTTGTTACTGTGACTGCCAATGATGGTGCAGGGGGTGTTAGCACTTGCGATGTAACAGTTACTGTTACAGACCCTTTATCAACTTGTAATTTACCTCCAACAGCTGTTTGTCAGAATATAGTTGTCAATGATGATGGGGATTGCCAGGAGACTGTAGCAGCCTCAGATTTTGATGGTGGGTCATCCGATCCTGAAGATGGTATTGCCTTAATCTATTCGGTTAGTCCCGCAGGGCCGTATCCTTTAGGAATTACAAATGTTGTTCTCACTGTAGAGGATTCAGGAGGCTTAACAGATACCTGTAATGCTACTATCACGGTCCTCGATGTAACACCACCGGAAATGTTCTGCCCTACAGATATAGAGGTTGGTACCGATCCTGGGCAATGTGATGCAATAGTGAATTTTTCATATACATCATCTGATTGCGATGGGGCAACATTAACAGCCTCACCCGACACCGGAAGTGTATTTCCGGTTGGAACTACCCTCGTAACCGTTACGGCCACTGACGGAAGTGGAAATACAAATACATGTACATTCAATGTAACGGTAAATGATACCGAAGCTCCCAATATCATATGTCCACCAGATGTTACCTTAGAATGTGGCCAATCTACGGATCCGGCAAATACAGGAACAGCCATCGGCACTGATAATTGTCCTGGTGTTACAGTAAGTACTTCTGATAATATTATTCCGGGAGCCTGCACAAATGAATTCATAATTGAAAGAACCTGGACCGCGACAGATGGTGCCGGTAATACGAATAGCTGTGTCCAAAACATTCAAGTCATTGATAACCAGGCACCGACACCACCAGCCGCACCTGCTGATCTGACCCTTCAATGCGGTGATGATGTATCTGCTCCAGTGGCTCTAACAGCCACAGATAATTGCGATGGGAACATAACGGTGAGTCCAACAACTCAAACTACACCTGGAAATTGTCCAAATGACTTTGTGATGGTTCGCACCTGGACCTTTACCGATTCATGTGGAAATACATCCAGTGTATCGCAAACAATAATAGTTTCAGATACTACAGCACCCGCTGCTCCGGCACCACCAGCTGATCTGAATTTGGAATGTGCACAAGATGTACCACCACCGGTTGATCTTACGGCAACAGATAATTGCGATGGTCCGATAACCGCAAGTCCGACAGTTAGTGTCATCCCTGGCGCTTGTCTCAACGACTTTACTATGGTTCGTACCTGGACCTTTTCTGATGTTTGTGGGAATACTTCGAGTGTTTCACAAGTCATAACTGTTCTTGATAATACAGCACCTGTTGCTCCGGCACCACCTGCCGATCTGAATTTGGAATGTGCACAAGATGTACCACCACCGGTTGATCTTACGGCAACAGATAA
>JABDJE010000198.1 GCA_013002625.1 Saprospiraceae bacterium
CCTAGGAACTACTGCTTTTCTGGCTTCAAACTTCAAAAGGGATAATTTCAAAATAGGGATAAGTTATAATTATTTCACTACAGATAATTTATTCAGGTCAGATGATCGAAATATCATTAATGAAGACTATAACGCCAGTTTAATGACCCACTTTGTAAGTTATATACTGAATGCTTCAAAATTAAATTTAGAAATAGGAGGGAAGCGACAAGCTTATAGAACACGGCAGAGATCTGAATTTTACTTTTCACCACAGGCCAATCTTTCTTACAAATTAGGGGCGCATCATCTGATTAAAGCCTCTGCCGCACGCAGTTATCAATTCATGCGAGAAATTGACTATGAAACAAGGCAATCCCAAACAATTGCATTCTATACCTTGTCATTCAATGATCAGATTCCTGCTTTGAGAACAGACAATTTTATGTTGGGCTACACCTATCAAGCTTCCAAACTCACGATTGATCTTGAGTTTTACTTGAAGAATATGGCTGGTGTAATGCAGTTGACAAATATTCGTCCAGGCGTTAATGATGGCTCAGGAAATAATGAACCTGCTGAATATCGATTATATCGAGGAGACCGATTTGTCAAAGGACTTGATCTAATGTTGTCGTATAAACATCATAACTACAGCGCCTGGTTGGCCTATACGCTTTCTGAAAGTCTGGATAGTTACAAGGGCTTGTTCAAAGGTGAATCTTTCGCCAGCGAAGATGACCGACGGCACCAAATCAAATGGATTCATAATTACAAGCTTGGCAAATTCACATTTACCAACAATATTATTTATGCTTCAGGCCGAAGATTTTTGTCCCTTGATAACCTGACTGAATTACTTGATCGTGGCAATCTGGATGCCCGGAACCTGTTCAATAAATTACCAGCTTATTTCAGAATAGATCTTGGGGTAGAATATGGCTTTAAAATTAATGCATTGGAAGCCCAATGTGGGGTCTCCGTATTTAATGTGATGAACAGACAAAACCTAAGGTATGTCCAATATGCCTACAGAATAAATAATGATGGCGCTGGTGGAATCCTAAGTTCACAAATTCTTGGTGCCGAAGCCGAACTGTTGGATAGAACCCTAAACCTCCATTTTCAACTCAAATTCTAAGACTTACTCGGCGGCATTGATGGCCTCACTTCGACTTTGCTTGGCAAGGTACGCGGCGGAATTTTCATCAAATCAACAACCATTTGCCCAATATCCTCAGGCTGTATTTTCCAATCATCTGATGCATCTGGAACATTATCATTAAAATAGGTTGCGACAGAACCCGGCATAATGGTTGAACATTTTACACCATGTTGTCTCAGGTCGAGCATAACCGCTTGTGTAAACCCTACCAAACCAAACTTACTGGCATTGTAAGCGGCTCCACGGGCAAAGAAGTTGGTTCCTGCAAGGCTCGCTATACTTATAAAATAGCCTTTTGATTTGATCAGTGCATCCACTGAGGCTTTTATTGTATTAAATACACCTGTCAAGTTAATATCAATAACATCATTCCATTGCTTCTCCGTCATATCCTGGATGGATGCAAAGTGTCCAATTCCTGCATTTGCAATGATGGCATCTAACTGCCCCCAATTATTCAATGCTGTGTCAACTGCTGTTTTCATATCTGACATATTCCGAACATCACCCGCCGAAACTGCAATATTTCCAGGATATATTTTTTCCAGTCGTGCCTTTACATTGTTGAGCGTCTCTTCAGACCTTCCTGTAATAAGCACAGACATGCCTTCAGCTAGCATAGCTTCAGCGACACCTAGTCCAATGCCTTTTGATCCACCCGTAATGAGGGCCGTTTTTCCTTCTAAACTCATATGATAATTTATTTGATTGGGGTTATTTTAATCAAATGTTATTTAAAACATCAAATTTCTAACATTTAAATCAATAGGGGGTTTATTTTTGTGACTTAAAATTCTAGCAATGTTGAGAAATACTTTATTCTTTTCTATAATACTCGCAGTCTGTGCATGTTCAAGTGAATGTGAAGTTGAACTGATAATCCCTACAAGTGTCAATACTGAAATTGCCATGCAGAATGAGGTTCAAATTCAGGATTATTTGACCAGAAGTAATTTGACAGCGCAAGCGACTTCAAGTGGACTGCACTATATTATTGATGATGCGGGAGGCACTAATAAAGCTGATTTATGCAGTGATGTCACGGCTCGATACACGGGCTATCTCACCAACGGTTATGTTTTTGATACTTCTGACACATTGTTTACAACCTTTACCCTGGCCAACACGATTCTTGGTTGGCAGGAAGGCATTCAATTTTTCGGAGAAGAAGGCAAGGGCACACTCTTGATACCTTCTAAGTTGGCATATGGCCCAAACCCACCAACATCGGATATTCCAGAAAATGCCGTTTTGGTGTTTGATGTTGAAATTGCAGTTATCAATTAAGACGTTTGGATTACAAGCCGAATTTTTTCTTTCGCAACGGGCATTTCAATTCGATTTACCCCACTATTTTCAGGAAGCAAGAAGACCCTGCTTTTGACAGGGTTACTTTGGATACACCCGATGAGGACTTTATCGACATTGATATAAAGCGTGCAGATGGGTCGAGTAGGGTGGTCATATTGTGCCATGGTTTAGAAGGAAGTTCTGACTCTCACTATATTAAAGGTACGGCAGCAAGAGCTGTCAGCAAAGGTTGGAATGTAGTTGCTATGAACTACAGATCGTGTTCTGGAAGGATGAATAATACGTTGCGCATGTATCACAGCGGTGCAACCGATGATTTAGATTTGGTGGTTGGTTACTGCAAAAGGAATTTCAAAACTATTGCACTGATAGGTTTTAGTCTTGGTGGTAACCTGGTTATGAAATATACGGGTGAACGTGGACAATCTCTGGATGCTGATATTGTATCCCTTGTGGCTATATCTGTGCCCACTGATCTGTCAGCGGGTTCGAAAAACATCGGACGCAGATCTAATTTTTTATATGAAAATAAGTTTCTCATATCGCTCAAAGCAAAGCTTAAAGAAAAACATGCTCAATTCCCCAATGAGTTAAATATCAATCCATTAAAAAGGATTTCAAAGCTCTATGATTTTGATGATATTTACACAGCCCGCATACATGGCTTCAAGGATGCCGAAGATTATTATACAAAATGCAGTTGTGCGCAGTTTATTCCCGATATAAAAGTACCCGGGCTAATTATCAATGCACTTGATGACCCTTTTTTACCTGAAGAATGCTATCCCAAGGAGTGGGTCAGGAAAAATGAGAATATTGACTTATGGCTGCCTAAGTATGGAGGTCATGTAGGATTCGTCATGCCTGGGCAGGAGTTCTATTGGTCGGAAATTAAAGCCATTGATTTTATTTCACAACACAGCTAGTCAAGATTAGATTTATTCAATTTGTGCATACTGCCATAAAATACAATAGCAGTAGAAATGCAAATTATGGCTTCCCATAGATTGAGCCTGTGAAAAGAAGCTGGAGGACCGGGAGGTCGCGTCCAATAGTCAGAGGGATGCTCTTTAATCAAAGTAAACACATCTGTACCTGTCGGGTCATAAATAGAAAATGAACCAGCTACCCACCCTATAATGAATACAAAAGCAAGTCCGACTAAGCTTAGTACACCAGGATCTTTGACCATAGACCCTAAGCTTAACTTTCTATCCTTGTAACCCATAATTACAATGAGCATCAAGCCTATTCCAGCACCAATCTGATCAATGAAAACATCGTTAAAGTCAAAATACTTATTTATATGAGGTGTCAAAATTACGTATTGGTAAAGCTCGTCCAATATGCCGCAACTCGTGGCCAGGAACATTGTAGAAATAATATTTTTCATCAATGGATAAGCCAGAATAATAAAGATGGCATACTGCGGGATATGGACAAATTCCAAGTTAAGGATGAATAATATTTCAAAACAAATACCAAGAAGGATCAGGCTGCCCAACAAGTATGGGATCAATTTCCTTTTAAATGGATATCTCTTCCAATAATCTCGAAAAAAGTAGATTGCAATTACAATAAGAAATAGAGCGAGGCTAAGGATAATTAGGTTAAATCGTGCCCGACCGAGTGGTGATAAAATTGCATTTATATGTGCACCTATCCACTCATGTGGCAAAACGACCAAAAAGAAGTAAGCAAGCAAAATGATAAAATTGGCAACCGGATGTGTTTTTAGCCAATCGATTAGATTCTTAATCTTCATTTAATGGGCTTCCATTTCAACGGCGGCTGTGAATTTATCCAGGTCCTGTTCGTCAGTAAATAAATTGGTCGATATTCTATAGAAGCTTAAGTCACTATAACCTGTCTTTTTAATGTTAATCTGATATTTATCTCGCATCAGTTTAAGAAAATCACCTGACGTACGATTGTTAATGGCAAACCCACCCAAAGCAATGTTACGTTCCGGGTCTGTAGGTATGGAAATACCCGGTACATCCTTGATGCCATTTTGCCAGTATTGGCTCAAATACCTTAATCGTTTTATCTTTTTCTTCAAATCAATCTTCTCATTAAAATCCATAACCGCATTCAGTGTAAATATCTTTTGGAAGCCTATGGTACCACTGTAAGTGTATTTGATCATTTGATCATCATGGGACTTTGCAAAAGGAAACATAGGTGGATCCAGTTTTTCGATGTGGTCTTGTTTTACATAAAGAACCCCTAAGCCGTGCGGGCCATTCAACCACTTATGTACACAACCAGCAAAATAGTCACAATCCAAATCCTTAATGGATACATCACATTGGCCTAATGCATGTGCCCCATCAACAAGTACTTCGACACCTCGCTCATGGGCAAGGTTGATAATTTCTTTTGTGGGCATCAATTGTCCTTCCCGAGGCGTGATCATGGATACCACGACCAATTTCGTTTTGGGGTCTATGGCATCTGCATAAGCTTGAACAATTTCCTGGTCTGAAATCATGGAGGGCTTAAATTTCAAGCGCTTAACAGTAAATCCTTCCTTTGTAGAGCGATGATCTAATGCGGTTTGAACATAGGCATAGTCGGCATCCGCAATAACTATATTGTCCCACCTTTGCATGGGTAGTCCCCAAATAATAGTATTCAGACTTTCGGTTGTATTTTTTGTAATGGCCAGGTTTGCAGCCGAACAATGCATAAAATCGGCCAGGCGCGCCAGTGCATTTTGAAACTCTTCCATTCTGGAAGATTTTTCGTTATAAAGGGGTTGCGTATTAAACTTTTTAGTTTCCTCAAGGTAGGTTTTCAGTACCTGCTGTGGCATGGAACCAGCACTTCCACTGTTTAGGTTAAGCAATTCAGAATGTGCAATAGGGAACTGTCCTTTTATTTCAGACCAATTTTCAGGGTCCCAATAGCTGTTATATCTATCCAGATGAACCCATGCTGGTAAACTCACCCCGCCAATGGCTATATTTTGAATAAATTTTCGTCTATTGGTCATACTTAAAAATATATCTTTAATCTAAGCATTACGTCGAAATTAAAGAGATAATTCAATGAGGATTAATTATTTTTAAACAGTTCAAATGTATGGATGCTTAACTACCTGAAGAATACAAACACATTTATTCGGTACAGATACTGGGAATACTGGCCTGTTTGGTTGGCCTATCTACCTGTAATCCCGGTTATTTTGTTTTACGCATTGGTGACCAGGAGACTCTTTTTCTTTTCTAATGTAAATCCGGTATTTAAAACAGGTGCGTTGATGGGTGCTTCAAAGTTTAAAATACTATCTCAAATCCCTGACAAGTATAAGCCTAAGACGATATTGAACACTAAACAGCCGAATCGTATAGAAATTGCTCTAGATGACATCAGAAAAGCACAGATAGAATTCCCTTTGATAGTAAAGCCGAATATAGGCGAAAGGGCTGTCCTCGTTGAACTTATTCACGATGAAGACGAGCTTGAAAAGTATATCCGTGCAAATGATATCGATATTCTCATACAGGAATTTATAAGCCTGCCGAATGAATGCGGTATTTTTTATATCCGTAAACCATCTGAGAGCAAAGGAAAAGTTGTCAGTATAGGATTAAAAAATTTCTTTAAACTCAAGGGGGATGGCAAATCGACCGTACGGAGATTAATGGAGTTGAATCCGCGATATAAACTTCAAATAGAGCGATTCGAAGATCAAGGAAATTACGATGTATTAAACAGGGTATTGGCACTTAATGAAGAATTCAAAGTGGAACCGATTGGTAATCATAATAGAGGGACAACGTTCATCGATGGCAACCATTTAATATGTAAGGAGGTGGATGCTTTGTTTGACAAAATAAATGCTTCCATGGATCAGGTATATTATGGAAGATTTGATGTGAAATATAATACTTGGGAAGAATTGAAGAAAGGTGTAAATATCAGAATCTTGGAAATGAACGGTGTGGCCAGTGAGCCAATTCATATTTATGATGCTTCAGTGCCATTGAAAGACAAATACAAAAGTTTCTACCGTTTGTGGCATACGATATTTCAAATTTCACGCATCCAAAAATCAAGAGGCATTCATCCCATTCGTTCTACCGCAGCAATAAAAGCATACAGAGAGTATAAAGGGTACATGAAATCATTGAATGCCAACTGGCGTCAGGCGCATCGTAGTGAGTTAAGTATTGGTTAAATTCAAAACAAATCTTTCCTTTTTATAGTTTTATCCTTCAAATACGTTACCATGAGATTTTCCACAATAATTCTTCTTAGCTTATCTTTTAATATCGCTATGGCATGTACAAGTCAGGAAGCGCAGGCTATAAAAACTGTAGAGAAAAAAGGAACTTATCCCGTTGCTGAGTATACAAAGAAAAACAAACTGGACAATTATGCCACCGCAGTTTTTGCCGGCGGATGCTTCTGGTGTACCGAAGCTGCGTTTGAAAGAATAAAGGGCGTTGTTGATGTAATTAGTGGATATTCAGGTGGCGATGAGTCTTATCCAGAGTATGGCCAAGTGGGTGCTGGTGAGACTGGACATGCAGAAGCCATATATATCTATTATGATTCTTCGATTATTGATTATGAGACATTATTGGAAGTCTTTTTTGTAGCCCATGACCCGACAACGCTTAATTACCAGGGACCTGACTATGGAGAGGAGTACCGCTCTGCTATTTTTTATAAAACAAGAGAAGAAAAAGCACTCATAGATAAAGTGATCAAGCGCACCAATGAAGGGCCACTTTATCCTAATCCAATTGTGACACAAGTTCAACCTTACAAGGAATTCTGGGTTGCCGAGGCCTATCATCAGAACTATTATGAGTTGCATCCTGACCAGGGCTATGTTGTCAGAGTAAGTCGACCAAAAGTGCTCAAAGTGAAGAAACAATTTCCTTACCTCATTAAAAAGAAATACAAATAGACCCCATTGATTCAATAGAAATTCTTGGATGGGATCCATCCTTAGCCAGGCATTTTGCCGATCTAAATTATACCTGGATAATCAAGTATTTCAAAATTGAGGAAACAGACAGGCTTTATTTGGATAATCCTCAGAAAATGATAATTGACAAGGGGGGACAAATTCTTTTTATAAAGCTCAATGATCAAATAGCAGGCACTGTCGCGTTAATTCCTACAGACCCTGGAGTGTGGGAATTATCTAAAATGGCCATAGATCCAATGTATCAAGGACACGGATTGGGGTATAGACTTGGATTAGCCGCCATTGATGCAGCCAGAGCCCATGGCGCGCACTCTGTATTCCTGGAAAGCAATACCGTTCTGGCTCCTGCAATCAATTTATATAGAAAACTGGGATTCGTTGAAATACCACAGCAGGAATCCCCTTATGAAAGAAGCAATATTCAAATGTCATTAAAGCTGTAGCCTTAGCTATCGATCAAGGATTTAAACCTAGGCCGCTTAGGTGTTATATCACCCAATTCTTCTAATTTCTGCGCTTCATAAGCGCTGAAGTTTCCTTCAAAGAATCTTACTTTACCGTCATCCTCAAATGCTAAAATATGTGTAGCTAATCTATCGATAAACCATCTATCATGAGAGATTACAAGGACACAACCTGCAAAATTATCAAGGGCTTCCTCAAGTGCTCTTAACGTATTGACATCAATGTCATTCGTCGGTTCATCCAGTAATAATACATTCCCACCTTGACGTAGGGTAATGGCCAGATGAACACGATTGCGTTCTCCACCCGATAAGACCTCAAGTTTCTTTTGCTGATCAGACCCTGTGAAATTAAATTTACTTAAGTAGGCTCTGGCATTGATCTCCTTACTGCCGATCATAATATTATCATTTCCTCCACTTACAATATCGTAGACCGTCTTGCCAGGGATCAAATCTTTGTGAGATTGATCCACATAACTTAAGTGAACCGTTTGCCCAATGTCGATTGTACCATCATCTGGTTTTTCTTCTCCCATAATCATTCTGAAAAGGGTGGACTTTCCTACACCATTGGCTCCAATGATACCTACAATTGCGTTTTTAGGAATTGAAAAACTTAATTCTTCAATGAGAACTCGTCCTTCAAATCCTTTCGTCAGATTCTGGACATCGATTACCTTGTCGCCCAGTCTTTCACCCGGTGGAATATATAGTTCGAGTTGCTTTTCTTTTTCTTTTACTTCTTCATTAGCGAGTTTGTCGTAGGCATTCAATCTGGCCTTTCCTTTGGCTTGTCTGGCTTTGGGAGCCATCCTGGACCATTCCAATTCTCGTTGAAGTGTCTTTCGTCTTTTGGATTCCTGCTTCTCTTCCATTTCCAGACGATTGGCTTTTTGTTCAAGCCAGCTGCTGTAGTTGCCTTCCCACGGAATACCTTCTCCTCTGTCCAACTCCAGGATCCATCCGGCTACATTATCCAGGAAGTAACGATCGTGTGTAACTGCGATGACTGTCCCAGGGAAACTCTTTAAAAATTGCTCCAACCAATGGACAGATTCTGCATCCAAGTGGTTGGTCGGCTCATCTAAAAGAAGTATGTCTGGCTGGCTAAGTAGCAATCGGCATAATGCCACCCGTCTGCGTTCACCTCCTGAGAGAACAGATACTTTTTGATCGTCCGGCGGGAGGCGCAATGAATCCATTGCAATTTCAAGTTTGTGATCCAGTTCCCAGGCATTATAGAGGTCCATTTTTTCAGCAAGATCACCCTGCACTTCTAAAAGTTTGTTCATTTCATCATCAGACATTGGTTCGGCGAACTTGGCATTCACTTCATCATATGCCTTGACAACATCTACAATATGCTGCACCCCTTCCTGAACAATTTCCTTGACTGTTTTAGACTCATCCAATTGAGGTTCTTGCTCCAGATAACCAATTTTGTATGCCTTATCGAATTGAACCTTACCTTCAAAATTCTGATCAATACCAGCTATTATTTTAAGCAAGCTCGATTTTCCCGAGCCATTTAATCCCAATACCCCAATCTTTGCACCATAGAAAAAGGACAACCATATATTGTTAAGAACTTTCTTTTGTGGTGGGTAGGTCTTGGAAACCCCTTCCATCGAAAAAATAACCTTGTTATCTGACATGATCTCTTTATTAGTAATGGGCGCAAAACTAGTGTTTAATTAGATTTTGTCTAAAAGAATGAACAACTTTTACTCGCTTAATGCATTTATATATCTTCGTACAATTAAAACAGAAAAATATGTTAACAAAGCAAATGCAGGAAGCGCTGAACAGACAGGTACAGATTGAAGCTCAATCCTCGCAGGTATACCTTGCCATGGCGAGCTGGGCAGAAATTCAGCCTGGTATTGATAATGTAACAGCCTTCTTTTACAGACATAGTGATGAAGAGCGCATGCACATGCTCAAACTTATTCATTTTATAAATGAGAGAGGTGGATTTGCTGTAGTGCCTTCATTGGAACAACCCACATTAACTTATCCTTCCATCAAACACGCGTTTAAAGAGCTGTTAAATCATGAGGTGATGGTTTCAGAGAGTATCAATAATCTTGTGGATATTGCACTTCAGGAAAAAGACTATGCGACACATAATTTTTTACAATGGTATGTGGCGGAGCAAATAGAAGAAGAGTCTTTAGCGCGAACATTAAATGATAAGTTGGAAATGATCGGCGATGAAAAGAGCGGTTTATATTTATTCGATCAAGATATTCTTAATGTTTCAGTTGAAGGTGAATCAACAAACATGTAAGTGAATTAATCGATTATAAAAAGAAAGGCCCCTGATTTTTCAGAGGCCTTTTTTATTTTATTATCTATTCAGCCACCATCCTAACCACACACCACAGAGTCCCCATTGAACGATATTATCAATGAGATGTCCTATGGTATTGACTTCGAACCAAACGGCATTGGTATAGCTGATTACCAGGTAACCAATGACACCAACAGCCATGGCACTCAGAACGGTTGTCTTCATGTCAAGCTCCTTGAAATGCATTAGTATCCAGCACAGTAAAAAGACGGCCACAACATCAACTAAATAGCCCCGAATCATATTCATTGGCATATTCACATCATAAGATGCGTGATAATTAATGTGCGCCCAAGGTTTGCCCTGGGCATCTGTATGTACCGCCTCCATTTCTTCTTTAGAAGCATCCGGTGCCGGCATCGGTATAAAATAACCACCATCCTCACTCAAGTTTTCGTTGAGTGCAGTAATAATAGCTTCTTGATTTTCAGTGTATTTAAATTCTGCCTTATGGACATTTAACATTGACCATGACATAAATTGCCAAAGGAAAATGAGTAATCCTCCGACCAGTGATCCAATTAGTAATCTAGACATATGTGTTATTATTTAGTTTAGTATTCCGTTTCAGTGTAGGTTAAATTACGGAATATTTTTATATCTAAAAACTTGCCTCTTTGGTGCTTAGCTTACTATTCCTTCGTTTTTTGTTCATCAAAATAACTTTTGATATCCGCTATGGCCTGTTCGGTTTTCTTACTCAATTGCCCAGCCTCTTGTGATTGCGGTGTCGAACTATTGCCAAGTAAAGGCAATTCTTCGATATGTAAGGTCTGAGTAGGAAATGCAAAACGAACACCTGTTTGTTCAGCTAATTTTAGAATGGAATTTAATAATGAATGCCTCGCAGCCAGTTCATTTGACCAGGAATCCACATTAAAAAATAGTATGACGAGAATATTGATTGAACTATCTCCAAAGTTATTCAGGTGTACTTCAAAATCATCCTTCTTGGTTGAAGGATGTAATTTTATAATCTCTCTTATACCTTCAGCAAAGACATCTATAGTGTCCGCCGTCGTGTCATAAGTCAAACCCAATTCCATCTTGAATCTACGAAATACACGAAGACCCAAATTGTCAATTATTGAATCTGCCAATATTGCGTTTGGCACATAAGTGATCGAGTTTGCAAATGTTCTTATGCGTGTTGATCGCACACCGACCTCCTCCACAGCGCCGCTTACGTCTTTGAAACTGATCCAATCTCCAATCTGAAAAGGTTTGTCCAGAAAGATCATAATTGATCCGAAAAAATTCTTTACGGTATCCTGTGCTGCCAGAGCCAAGGCCAATCCCCCAATGGAAATACCTGCAAGCAAAGCTGTGATATTTACATCCAGATAATCGAGAATATACACTACTCCAAAACACCATAGAATAATGATACCCAGTTTTTCAAGAACTGGTAGCAATTGATCGTCCAGTGTATTTTCTGTTTTCTCTGTTACAATTTCAAAGCGTTTGAAAAATAAATGCAATATCTCTCTCAAAAGAAGGATGATAAAAAAGATACTGAGGACATTGAATCCCTTGATAGCGATGGAGGTCAGTTTCGGGGTGAACTGAAACATAGGAATAAAGTAGAGAATAAAGCGGACTGCCAATATTAAACCGACCAATCTGGCGACCTTTAAAATTGTCTTGTCTGTATCTTCAGTGATGGGTAAGCGCTTTTTTAGAAAACGCTGTATAAAAGTCCTACTGATAAATTGAAATATTCTGTAGAATAACCAGGATGCAATAAATAAAACAACAATACCCAGCCATTTCCATATTTTGATACCTAGTAATTTAACCTGCCAAACAGGTGCCTGAAAATAAGTGATGTACTGTGTCCCAAAAGGGTACAATTCTTTATGCATTCGAGGCAACTCTGACATTGTTGTTCTGGAGTAGTACCAACTATCACCAGTTTTTTCTATATAAATTAATGGCTCTTTGTGATCAAGAAAATAGAAGCTTCCATTATGAAGTGTATCATAGTAATCTGGATTTTGAGGAAGGCGGTTGAGGTCAACAAATAGGCCTTTCCCATCTAAAACTTGCTTTAATTTAATGGCTGTTTTTTCTGGGGATAAAGTGTTGTCCGGTAAGGACTTTGATGCTGTAACAGGTTCGTAGGAATCGGGTTGTAAATATTTTAAATGATTATAAATGACTGCATAGGGATTATCGTTGACATTGATGCTGTCATTTTGAGCTGACATATTTAACCAGATGAGACCAGCTATTAATACAAGCAAAATTCTTTTCACAGCAGTTGGATTTAATGATGCAAATCTATGGTTTTAAGCCCAAAGTCAACGAATAATAAATCAATACCTACGAATAGTATTTCTGCGTGAAACCTTGAGGCTTTCACTGCTAGATTTAGTGTATAACTAAACATCTAATCATGAAAGCACTTAAATTCTTATTATTGATACTCATCTCTGTGCAAGGTGTCTTGACCGCACAAGATCAATCTGAAAGTCCTTATTTCCTTGTTCATGCAGAATCAGATGTAGAGGCTTTTCCACTATTATCCAATCAAGCAGAAGTCAGGATCAACGGACCAATAGCTAATGTTGAAATTACACAATCGTATAAGAACACTGGCCAGGTTCCTATCGAAGCCGTATATGTGTTTCCTGCCTCAACCCGGGCGGCGGTATTCCACATGGAGATGCGGATTGGTGAAAGAGTTATCCGTGCAGAAATCAAGGAAAAGCAGAAAGCCCGCCAAACTTACGAACAAGCTAAATCAGAAGGTAAACGAGTAAGTTTGCTGGAACAACATAAGCCAAATGTGTTCCAAATGAATGTGGCAAATATTCTTCCAGGAGATCGGATCGATGTTGTTTTGAAATATGTTGAATTCATCATCCCGGAAAATCAAGTATACACATTTGTCTATCCTACAGTTGTAGGACCGCGGTTTACAGGCGGTGGGAAACAAGAACAGCATTTTGTTCAAAATCCCTATATGAAAGAGGGTAGAAAGCCAAACTATACCTTTGACATAAAGGCCTCATTGAATATGCCATTTCCTATTATTGAGGTAGGCAGTCCCAGCCATAAAGTAGATGTCAATTTCTTTGCGAATGAATCTGCAGAAATAGGATTAGATAGGCAAGATATAAATGGCGGCAACAGGGACTTTATTCTGGAGTATAAACTATCAGGCGCAAGTGTTGCATCTGGGGTTCAGACCTACTCAGCGGGAGACGAACACTTCTTTCTATGTCAAATAGAACCCCCATCGGTAGAAAGCAATCCCAGAGTTAATAAAAAGGAGTTTGTATTCATAGTAGATGTATCTGGATCAATGAGTGGATTTCCACTCGATATTTCAAAAGAGTTAATGAAAAACCTATTGGCTAAGATGCAGCCACATGACAAATTCAACATCCTCTTTTTTGCTGGAAGCAATTATATGTTATCCGCCAAATCAATGGATGCTACGCAATCGAATATTAAGAAAGCCTTTTATTCTATGGATCAGCAAAGAGGTGGAGGTGGCACACAATTATTGCCGGCACTTAAATCTGCTTTGGCATACGAAAAGGAAGATGGATATGCACGTTCGTTTATTATCATTACGGATGGATATGTCGCGGTTGAAGAAGCTGCCTTCCGCCTCATTGCTCAATCTCTAGGTAAGGCAAATTTCTTTGCCTTTGGTATCGGGTCAGGTGTAAACAGATATCTGATTGAAGGTATTGCAAATGTCGGGAGGGGGAAACCATTTATTGTTACCCAAAATAAGTTTGCCCAAAAGGAAGCTGAAAAATTGGCTAAGTATGTCAGCACGCCCTTGCTAACAGATATAAGAATTTCAACTAAAAATGTAAAACTATCAGAGGTCATGCCTCCAAATACGCCTGACCTTCTTGCAGAAAGACCCCTGTATTATTTTGGAAAATTTGACGGGGCGCAGAACGGCTCAATTACGATTCAAGGAAACCAAGGTGGGGAGCGTTGGGAGAAAACCGTTGAGCTGCCGCTTGCTGAAAATAAGAATGAGGTATTGAAGTATTTATGGGCGCGAGAAACGATAAGATACCTCGATGATTTTAACATAACCAATCTGACAGTAGAACGGAAGGATAGAATAACACAGTTGGGATTGAACTATAACTTGTTGACCAAGTACACATCTTTCGTTGCAGTAGACGATACACCTGTAATCGAGGATGGGGATGCCTCTAAGACAGTACGTCAACCGCTTCCATTACCGCAAGGTGTTTCCAACCTGGCAGTAGGGTTCGAAATGGATCTAGAAGAAACCTTATCGGATGGGTTGTCTGTGGTAAAGGTCGTAGATATCAAGGTCAACAGCACAAATACCTACTTACAGAAAATAGTGGAATCAATTCTTGAAACAATTTTAGAGGAATACGACAATTATGCACTCACGGCATTGGGTGAGGTAAGTCGGGTTATATACTTTGACTCTAAAGGGCAACTCTTAATTACGAAAGACAATCAGGCGCATTGGATAAGACTTGAAAGGCGCCTTGCTAAAGCGTTCGAACAATTAGGTCTAAAGTTCCCTGGTGAGTCCTTTGAAATTGAAATAATTTATAAATAAAACAATTTGCCGGGAGGTTGGGCAATCGTTCAGCCTGCTCGGACTATTCAATATTATGATAAAGAAAGTGATAATACAATTGACAGGGGTGGCCTTTATGATTCTTGGCTGTTACTATCTAGGTATTGAAAAAGAGTCGACTTCACCCATTACAAATACGGGTATTCCATCTCGCAAAAGTATCACGTTCATAATGGGGGATGATAAAACAAGTGTGCCTTATTTCGCTTTAGCGGAGGATCACTTTTTAAGCCATTCGGAATCACAGACAGATCTCATTGTTAAGACGTGCCGAACCCTGGAAGATGTGATACAGTACTTAAATAACTCTGAATCAAGAGGCTCATCACCTTGGTCGATTATAAATATTGTCGCGCATGGAAATCCGCAAACTGGCCTGAACTTGTACTTAAAGGATGGCGGCCATAAAGCCACTCCAAAAAGGATGCTTCAATCCGTATTGTTATCAACGAATACCAGACTTAAAGAAGGTAGAGTGGATAGTATTTCTAATATCAATGTTTGGTCGTGCGGCATTGGCAAAAATCTGATGATCAATTTGTCACTCAAAGAAATATTTAAACCAATTGGTGGTCCAGCCCCCACAGTATATTGTTCCCCGCACTTTGTCATATTCTATCCTGATAATAACAATCAAGTACAGCGACTGAAAGCCAGTTATTGGCCATATTATTTTAAGAGAGGGTATCGACCAAGTATTTCAGAGATGAGTTATGCATTAAGTCGGAAATTCTCCGATACAATAGATTGGGCACAAGCTTTGGAATCAGAATCTATTGAGGAAGGCATTTTTCATCAGAAGTATCACATTCCAGTAAGTCATATATGGCTCTATGAAAACAAGGATGATCGTCCGAACTGGAGCAATCAAAAAGAAAAAGAGGCATGGATTAAAGCCCAGCAGATCATCATGGATAAAGTTGGGGAGACTGAAATAGACTTCGATAAATTCAATTGGCAACTAAATAGGATTATTCACACAAATGAAAAAGGAGATAAAGTATTTGCCGTCAAGGCAATAGGAATGGCTACGGTTTTAAATGTGTTAAGTGTAGAATAAAAAAGGGGGCTTACAGGCCCCCTTACGAAACATTCAAACAACCATCAAACATCAATTCCTTTCATCATCTTGTTCCAGTACAAGTATGGTAGCATGTACTTTTTGAGCATCCATAATCTCCAGGATTCTTTAGAGGAATCAAAGACTAACATTTGCTTAAGTTTTGGATCAGGTGTGAAATTGTTGTCATAGTCAAACTCAGCCAATACCATTTTACCATAACCCGTTACCAATGGACAAGATGAATATCCGTTGTATGTCTTATCACTAATCAATTGCCTTGATTTCAATCTAAATATATTTTCAACTACGATAGGCACCTGCTTTCTAATTGCTGCACCTGTTTTTGCGGTTGGTAGTGCAGCGACATCACCTATTCCAAAAATATTGCTGTAGTCTGGATGCTGAAGCGTGCCTTTGTCAGCCTTCAACCAACCATCTTCATTTGATAATTTTGAATCCCTGATGAATTGAGGTGGTGCTTGAGGTGGCGCTAAGTGCATCATGTCATACTTGATTCCAATTCTAGCTCCATCTTTTATCAAATCAATATCCTTAGGATTGTATTCTTTTTCATGTGGCGCCATTTCATACCAGGCTATTTTTTCATTGCCATCTACAGCAACTAATTTGTATCCAAATCTTAGATTTATATCCTTCCTGTCTACAACTTCCAATAATGTCTTCTTAATTTCTGGAACACCAAATATGACTGTACCTGGTGTGGCGAAAACAACAGTTGAATCCTTTCGCTTGCCAGATTTTCTTAGATAATCGTCAGCGAGATACATGATTTTTTGTGGAGCACCACCACATTTTATAGGTGTTGTGGGTTGGGTAAATAGAGCAGTACCACCTTTGAATTGTTGTAATACATCCCATGTATATTCTGGGTCGGTATAGTTGGAACACACCATATTCTTATCGAGCGTCTCAGCTAATCCATCTACTAATTGTGGTGCCATCACAAGACCTGGTGCAACAACTAGGTAGTCATAACCAAATTGATTTCCACCATCAGTAGAGACAGTGTTATTATCAGGATCAATCGATTTCGCAAATTCCTTAACCCAGGTTACACCTTTTGGAATAAGGCTAGCCATACTTCTTTTTGTCTTATTATAATCGTAGGCATTCGCACCTACAAGCGTCCAGGCTGGTTGGTAGAAATGATATTCAGCAGGCTCAATGATAGCGATATCCAGCTTGGGTTCTCTTTTTTTCATCTGAGCAGCAACCATAATACCTGCTGTTCCACCTCCGATGATGATTATTGAATGATGATTTTCCATTGTTTAATTGTTTTGTTGAATCATAAGTTACAGCACATACCGAATATTCAGTGTAACTCCGGTTACACTTGAAAGTGGGTAAAAAGCGGCGACTGTAAATCTAAGGTTAGGATAGAAGAAATAGGCTAATTCAGATCAGGGTGGGGTATGATATTAGTTTTAGGTGAGCACTTCAATTTTGTTTCGGGTTTGTCTAATCAAGCCTTCTTTCTCCAATTTTTTCATAAGTCTTGAAATGACGACACGTGATGAATGAAGATCCAGAGCTATATCTGCGTGGGAAATGTTTAGGGTTTTACTCTTATTGATCCAAGCCTTATCTTTTAAATAGTTTCGTAACCGTTCTTCCATGCTATTAAAAACAATATTATCAATAGCAGAAAGCATTTCGTTTAATCTCTCATTATAACTATCCAGGACATAATTACGCCAACTTGTATATTTAATCATCCACTCTTCCATTTTTTCAACGGGTATGAATAAGACTTCAGTTGAAGATTCTGTTATAGCATGAATAGATGACTTTTTTTTGCGTGTGCAACAATTTAAAGTAACTGCGCAGGTGTCACCGAATTCCAAATAATATAACAACAATTCATCTCCTTTGGAATCCTGGGTCATGACCTTTATGGAGCCGGATATAACCAAAGGCATGTGGGTAATTAGGTCACCGATATCAATTATCGTTTCATCCTGATCAAATTTGCGCAACATCCCACTTTCACATATTTCGTTTATTAATTCTGCCTCAAACAGAAACTGAAACTTCTCAAATAGTTGATTGTAGCACTTGATGTCGAATGGAATAAAATTCATACTTTCTTTTTAAAACAGTTTCTTAGTTATTAAATAATAAAGCGCCTGTGATAGTTTTTAAAATTAAGTAAATATCCCATTTTAAAGACTATCCTTCACCCCATCAGTGTAACTCATGTTACCCTTAAATACTACAATACATCTCATATTTGGGGCATAATACAATTAATATGATAAAAGACTTTATTACTTCCCCCTGGCCATGGTATGTTGCAGGTCCTGTTATTGCATTTACTATGTTTGGCCTTATTTATTTTGGAAAAAACTTTGGCGTTTCAGGAAATCTTAGAACTATTTGTGCCGCTGGTGGAGGAGGACGATTATGCAGCTTTTTTGATTTCAACTGGAAAGGACAGGTCTGGAATCTGGTTTTCGTTTTGGGAACAATTTTAGGCGGATTTATAGCTGCACAATACTTAACACCTGAACAATCAATAGAACTTTCGTCCAGTACAGTTAATGAATTAGAAAAATTAGGATTTACTGAAGTCGGTAACAGCTACTTACCGGCAAAATTATTCGGTGAATCTGTTCTGTCTTCCGGTATTGGAATATTGATTCTTGTGGGAGGTGGATTCCTTGTAGGATTTGGTGCAAGATATGCGGGTGGTTGTACTTCTGGTCACGCGATCAGTGGTTTGAGTAATCTACAGATTCCAAGTTTGATTGCTGTAATTGGATTTTTCATTGGAGGATTAAGTATGGTATACTTCATAATGCCGGTATTATTCGGATAATCTGTGCGCACTCTATTAACAACCATATTATTACATCTGACGCTTTATTCTTTAGGCGCACAACATTCAGTGAATGTGCATAGAGATAGCCTTGAAGTTCATAATATTAAAGAATGGTTTAGGAGCGGTTCGATTCATGGTCATTTTCGGAATTATTTCATGACCACTGTAAATTCAGGTAGTCTAAATGATTATACTGCCAATGCCACTGGTGGAGCGTTAGCTTTTTCTACTGCTGAGTATTACGGATTTTCAATTGGAGTCAAGGGTATATTCACCTTCAATACCTATGATAATGAATTGCTTAGAATCGATGAGGCATCAAATAAATTTGCCAATTGGGAAACAGAGTTGTTTGATTTGACTAGACCTGAGGAAAAGAAAGATCTGGATAGATTGGAAGAACTTTATCTGAAATATGCATTCGGAAATAATTACATCAGCTATGGTAAATTAGACATAAATAAAGGCCCTCTTTTAAAGAGACGCGACGGTAGAATGAAACCATTTGTGTACCA
>JABDJE010000212.1 GCA_013002625.1 Saprospiraceae bacterium
TTAGTAGTCTCATATTCTTAAAACTTCTTTCTTTGAATTTTGTTATCAAATTTACAACTTAGAAAAAAATAATTTTGGGGTAATCCAATGAAAAGATCAATAGTCTGGTTTAGAAACGACCTAAGAGTGCACGACAATGAAGCTTTGGTCGATGCGATCAAGCACAGCGATGAGATTGTGCCAGTTTATATCCTTGACCCAAGAATCATATATGGTAAAACTTCATTCGGATTTCGAAAAAGAGGAAGGTTCAGGGCGCAGTTTCTAATCGAAGCACTCACTGATCTCAGAAGCCGCCTTCAGGCACTTAATTCCAATCTATATATCCGCATAGGTCATCCAGAAGATGTTATCCCCCAATTGGCCAGAGCATGCAGAACCCACTATGTATATTGCAATAGGGAACGGACGCAGGAAGAAGTAGACGTACAGGATGCTCTTGAACAGAAATTATGGTCTATTGGACAGGAGATGAGATATTATCGCGGCAAAATGCTTTATTATACTGCAGACTTACCGTTTCCGATCACGCATTGCCCGGATCAGTTTACTCAATTCAGAAAAGAAGTAGAAAAAATAGTTAAAGTGCGTCTACCGCACGATGCGCCGATCTGTAAACTTGACTCACTTAGCATTGAGCTTGAGGAAGGCGATATCCCATCTTTAGAAGAACTCGATTATAAGTCATCCGCTTCTGATTATACGCAAGGGCATCGTTTTGTAGGTGGCGAGACCGCTGGACTTGCAGAGCTCAATTACTATGTGTGGGATTCCCACCTGATCAAAAAATATAAAGAAACCCGTAATGGCTTACTTGGAAGAGATTACTCTTCAAAGTTTAGTGCTTATTTATCCTTGGGGTGCTTATCACCCAAGCTGGTTTACAATGAAATATCCAAATACGAAAATGAGCACGGAAGCAATGATTCAACCTACTGGTTGAAGTTTGAACTCATGTGGCGGGATTTCTTCAGGTTTATGGGAAAGAAGCATGGCAACAGCATATTTCGTCTGACCGGAACCAGAAATATCATGCCTGATTTTGCAAATGATAACATGACATTATTTGAGAAGTGGAAAGATGCAAGAACCGGTATCCCATTTATCGACTCAAATATGAGGGAACTAAATACTACAGGATTTATGTCAAACCGTGGCCGCCAACTGGTAGCAAGCTTCCTTGTAAAGGATATGAAGTTAAATTGGCTAATGGGTGCAGAATATTTTGAATCCATGCTGGTTGATTATGATCCATGCAGCAATTATGGAAACTGGAACTATGTCGCAGGCGTTGGAGCAGATACTCGAGAAGATAGATACTTCATGATTCCTTCACAAGCCAGAAGGTATGACCCTCAAGCTGAGTATATTAAATATTGGTTGCCAGAACTTGAAACCATTGCACCAGAATTACTTTTTAATCCATTTGAACAAGAGGCCTCCCTGGCTTTGCAGCAAGTCGATTACACACAACCCTGTGTCCATATTAAGAATTGGTAGCATTTTTTACAAACAGATTCCCACTTTTCACAAATAATAAAAAGAAGGATAAGATCAAGCCCAGGCCAGCTGAAGCTAAAAATATCATTGAGACGGTAGGCCAATCATTTAATACGCCATCTACAACTGGAATTGAAAGAAGATACAAACAGGAAGCATAAGCTAGTCTTCCAGCCAGGCTTTGCATAGAAAAGTAACTTGCCCGTCTGGACTTAGCAATTCGAGGTGCAATTTCTGCATTGAGCGGCGCTGTCGTCAATGCCATTGAAATACCTCTTATAAGCAATAATCCTGCAATTACTGGATGAAGGAATAATCCTAAAACTGTTATCAGGCTTAATTGCAAACCCAGTGCAATCAAACAGATTCTTTTAAGCCCGTATAGACGTACCCATCTTGCACTCCTTGCTGCCGTCATTGCACCCAAAAATCGACCTGAAGCAAAAAGCACCCCGGAAACAATGGCTGTGTTGAGTGAGAATTGCTTAAGGTCAAGCAGTTCAAGGTAGGGTTGATAAAACTCATAAGGAATATGTGTTAGAATAAAAAGGATGATCGAAAAAATGAAAATCCATCTTAATTCAGGAAATTTCAGATAGCGCACTACATTGATGACATCTTTCTCAGCTGACTCGAGATGATCAACTTCTGGACCCGGTTCTTTAAACTTCAAACAAATCACCAAAGCTGGGAGTACACATATCAAGGAGACAACATATCCAAGATTTAAATGCCAGGCACCTAAAATACCACCCAGTAATACGGCGACACCGCCTGCATATTGTTGTAAGCTTTGCACATGTGCTTCTCGGTCAGCAAAAGTACTGTCCAGTCCTTCAGCTTGAAGAGATTCATAGTAGAAGGAAGTATTGGTTCCTGACATAAAAGACATCCCACCCGCTAGAAATAATTGAGCAATAACGAACAAGCCAAAGTCGGGATCAACAAATCCAAAAATGGCATAGGCAATAGCGAAAAAAAGCGTAGATAAAATCAGGGTTAACCTGCGCCCAAAATAATCAGAGAAATATCCACTGGGTACTTCAAGCACAACGACACTGACATAGTAGATAGACTCCAGGACAATAACGTCCTTGATTTCCAAATGAGAATTAAAATAGAGGAAGAACACCGGTAGCCATGCCATCATTGACACCAGGGAACGATATATAGGGTAGTATCTGAGATTGAAACTCTCCATGCATTATTTATGATGGACTATACCGTCCTTCATCTCAAGAACCATATCACTAAGTTGTGCCAGTTCCTGGTTGTGCGTGACAATTACAAAGGTTTGATTTAATTCGTCCTTAAGTCTAGCCAAGAGGGCATGTAATTCTGAAGATGTTTGTGTATCGAGGTTACCCGTAGGTTCATCGGCAAATACAATCAAGGGTTTATTGATCAAAGCACGCGCCACGGCAACCCTCTGTTGCTCTCCTCCAGATAATTCGTTGGGTTTATGGTCAAGGCGCTCCCTTAATCCCAGGAAGTCCAGGAGTCTTTCAGCTTCAATAATGGCTTGCTTTTTATCTGTGCCTTTGATCATGGCCGGTATGGCTACATTTTCAACTGCATTAAACTCATTAATCAGATGATGGAATTGAAATATGAATCCAATCTTTTCATTTCGAAATTTTGATAAAGCTTTGCGGTTCATCCCCGAAATATTCTGGCCATTGATCAAAACCTTGCCTTTATCTGCATTGTCCAGTGAACCCAATATGTGGAGCAGTGTTGATTTTCCTGTCCCTGATTTGCCAACTATGGATGTAATACTAGACGCAGGAATCTCAAGGTTTACGCCTTTTAAAACTTCCAGATCGTCGAGGGATTTCCAAATATCTACGCCTTGCAACATGCAGCTAAGCTATTAAATATAATTCACATACAACTGAATATAATCCCATGGATTTAATTGACTTTAAGTTTATTCAATAATTTTACACCAACATGAAGATTTTACAGATATGTAAAAAATTTCCATACCCTATAAAGGATGGTGAGGGTGTTGCTGTGGACACCCTCAGTAGGGGATTTTATGAAAATGGGTGTCAGGTTGACCTGCTGGCATTTAATACCTCAAAGCATTTTGTACATGTCGATTCGACATCAGAGGATTCATCACACTATAATGAGGTACATAGTATTTTTTTAGATAATGCTATCGATCCGTTCAAGTTAATCATCAATTTATTTCAGGATATCTCATTTAATATTGAACGCTTTAATTCCTCCAGGATGCATTTGAAGCTTAAAGAGATGCTTGAAAACAAGCATTATGACTTGGTGCAACTGGAATCGCTCTATATGGCGCCTTACATTTCAACCATACGAAAATACTCCAAGGCAAAAATTGCCATGCGATCGCATAACCTGGAGCATGAAATCTGGAAAAATCTGGCCAAAGGCCAACGTAACCCTTTGAAGAAATGGTATTTTAATCTTGCCGCTAAAAGGTTGCTTAAATACGAACAAAAAGCGTTTAATCTATTCGATACCCTTGTACCAATTAGTGAGATAGATTTCAATAAATACGAGACGCTGAATTACAATGGGCCATACTGTGTCTGTCCGGTGGGACTAAATATGTCCAACTATAAATCTAATGAAAATATCCTTGGTGACACCATCCGTCTAGGGTATATCGGCTCTTTGGACTGGATCCCAAATATTGAAGGAATTATTTGGTTTGTGAATAAGGTATGGAACAGAATTCGGGCTGCATTTCCAAATGTCGAATTTCATCTTGCAGGCAGAAATGCCGTAACTAAACTAATTCAACAATTACCAGATACCATCCAATTTCATGGTGAGGTAGAAGATGCAAAAAAATTCCTGCAGGATCTCAATTGCGTAATCGTTCCTTTATTCGCCGGAAGCGGGATTCGAGTCAAAATACTTGAAAGTATGGCTATGGGTAAGGTAGTTATGTCCAGTCAAAAAGGTTTTGAAGGTATTCCTATTAAAAATGGTGTTAACGGCTTTATCATTGATTCATCAAATGACATTATCAATGCCCTTGAACAACTGATCAGCGATAAGTATTTATTTGGTGCCATCGGTGAAAAAGCGAAATCAACAATTAAGGATACCTTTGACTATAAGGTAATTTCTAAAAAGCTTTTGGATCATTATCAAAGTTTATCTGACAACAAATTAACATAGTTGAAACTGTTTGTAATTACATCTCGATTTCCATTTCCACTTGAAAAGGGGGATAAATTGCGTTTGTATCATCAGTTACGTGTCCTCTCAAAAGACTTTGAAATATATCTGGCCGCTATATCTCATGATGAAGTCGAAGAAATTCATCACAGGCAGATCGCTTCCATCGTAAAAGAAGTAAGAGTCTTTAGAATTGGAAAATTCCAAGCCCTGTATTCAGTATTTAAGCATGCTTTCTTATATAATTCCATGCCTGCACAATCTGCATATTTCTATTCAGCAAGCATTAAGAAACGAATACAATCCTGGATGGGCGAGGTGAATCCTGACTGCAGTTACTATCAATTGATAAGGACTTTGCCTTACTATAATTCTCAAAGCAGACGCGCAGTTATGGACCTCATGGATGCATTTAGCACAGGCGCTGCGATCAGAGCTGAAAATTCAAAGGGTATGAGGAAATTGTTCTGGAAAAGTGAAACTGTAAAAGTAAGACGGTTTGAGGAAGAGGCCATCCAGACTTTTGATCATTTGACAATTATCTCCAAGCTTGACAAAAGCAGAGTGGGGGAGTCTAACAAAATCTCTGTCGTTAACAATGGTATTGATTTGAAATTCTTCAAAAGCAGACATACAGAAACGCCAGTTTTTGATGCTGTTTTCGTAGGTAACCTCGGGTATTACCCCAATATAAAAGCGGTTCAATATATTGCAGATATACTTATCACAGAGATCAAAAAATCTATTCCAGGATTTAAAATAAATATTGTGGGGCCTAATAAAGAGAGGGTAGTGAAGTATGCTTCGGATGCTGTAAGAATTACTGGATGGTATGAAGATGTTGTAGACGGCTATGCTTCAGGCAAAATTTTTCTTGCGCCTCTATTTGAAGGTATAGGACAGCAAAATAAAATTCTCGAAGCGATGGCATTGGGTATCCCTTGCATTACCACACCTGACGTTGCCGATGCATTGCAACTCGAATCCAACACCCATGTCTTGGTGGCCGATCATCCTCAGGCATTTTGTGAAGCCATTAACACACTGCTTAACGATGAGGATCTCTATAATCGAATCGGTACGAATGCCCAACGATTAGTAGAGCAGGATTACAGATGGGATGCGGTCACGGCGCCTTTAATTAGATTGCTTAAAAATGAACATTGATGCGCAACATATTTTAATTTTCATTATATATGCATTTTAAATTCGAGCTATGCATAATATTGAAGAACCAAGACCCCTTAACGATGTTGCTGATTTCCACAATACATTCGATTTGCCTATACTAAATGAGCCCACCATTCCAGATGAAAGCAGGTGTCGCTTAAGAATTAATTTAATAGAGGAGGAGCTCAAAGAATTAAAGGAAGCCATTGAAGATAATGATCTGACAGAGGTTGCGGACGCATTTGCTGATCTACAATATGTGTTGTCTGGTGCTATTCTTGAGTTTGGGCTTGGACAGAAATTCAAAGCTATTTTCGAAGAAGTTCAGCGTTCAAATATGAGTAAGACTTGTAAGAGTTTGGAAGAAGCGGAAGCAACACAAGCACATTATATGTCTAAAGATGGAACCGTGTCAGAAATTGTAAAGCGTGGCCATGAATATATTGTCTATCGCAAAAACGATGGAAAAGTACTTAAATCAGTCAATTATTCTGAAGCAAATATTAAATCCTTTCTTTAGAAAAATTTAGATTCGGTATTTCAAACCAGCCAGTAATCCCAACTTGGTATAATTCTGTTGCACCGGATTGTCATTGCGTGAGAATGAGTTCGGGTAATAACGCAAATTCATACCGCCATAAATCGAAAATGATTTGCTTACATC
>JABDJE010000231.1 GCA_013002625.1 Saprospiraceae bacterium
ATTCATTTATATTGAACCATTGCTCCTATCACCATATTGGTCTAACTTTAAGAAAATAAGCTACCATGAAAACAATATGTACTTCTTGTATCATTATTGTAGTTTCAACTTCTCTTACAGCTCAAAATCTTTCCGTTAATGCTCCAAATAATAACACCCCTGCGATTGAGATTTGGGATGGCACCCCCAATGAAGTCTTTTATATGACGGTCACAGATTTGGGGGATCTGACTTTTTCAGCCAATAATATTAACAATGAGTTATTCCGACTGACAGATGATAATGGTTTTCTGGGTTTGGGTACTAATAATCCTTCCGCTCAATTGCAAGTGCACACTTCAGGAAATAATGGTATTCATCTGCAGGGTGATAATACAGGAGATGTCAGATACTCTCTCAATAACTTCAATGGCGCGCATTATTTCTTTGATGATATGTCGGAAGCCGGAAACCTGGGTATTGAAAGTGCAAACGAAATGAAGTTTAATGTTGGTGGACCCAATACAGTGATGCGACTAATTAATTCATCAAGCAATCAAGCCAATGCGGATGGCCCTGTTAACATTGGCAGCTCTTTAAGTTTGCCTCATTTATCGTTGGATGATAATGGCGTTCAAGCTAAGGGTTCCAATCCATCCACCTTTGCCAACCTATTCCTGAATTTTTGGGGTGGGGATGTGAGTATTGGACAAGGAATATTTTATGCAGACAGATCTACTTCTAGAGCAGCTGTGGGGACTACGACACCTGACGCTAAATTGGAAGTTAAATTTGTAGGCAATGACGGCATACTCATCAATGGGAATAATACAGGCGATGCCAGGTTATCGATTGAAAATGGCGGCGGCACACATTATATCTTCGACGATGATGATGATGGCCACGCTCTTGATATTGAAAGTGCCAATGATATTGTCTTTAATGTAAATGGCCCTACGGAAAGAGTAAGGCTTATCGATAGCGATAACAGCAGCTCTACCGCAGATGGCCCGGTTAATTTCGGCGCATTAAACGGGGCGCATCTTACTTTTGACCTGAATGAGGTCCAGTCAAAAGGCAATTCTCCATCTTCTTTTAATAATTTCTATATCAATCATTGGGGAGGCGATGTCAGCATTGGCAATGATGTCATATTCATGGATAGATCGACTCGTAGGGTGGGGATAGATGAGGATTCGCCAGGTGTAAAGTTTCAGGTTGGATCAATTGGAGATGGCAGTACTGCTGAAGCCAATGCCTGGAATACTTTTTCTGATAGACGCTATAAAAAAGAGCTTATGCCACTATCAAATACACTGGATAATATTACAGAATTGACAGGGTATTATTACTACCACGCACAAGGTGATGATCACTCCAGGCAAATTGGTGTTATCGCGCAAGAACTGGAATTGGTATATCCTGAATTGGTGAATACGAATGATATTGGTTATAAGTCTGTCGATTATGGCAAAATGACGGCCATCTTACTGGAAGCCGTTAAGGAACTTAAAGCTGAGCTTAATGACTTGAAGAAGGAGTGTCATGCACTAAAAGCACAATTGGAAGTTGAGAGCAACTAGGTTTTAGTTAACCGCTCTTGTTCTGAATCGCATTGCGTAAGGAAAAGTCGTGTTAACTATCCACTACTTGCTTAACGCGTTCCGCACTATCTGATTTCAATAATGTAAGACGGACAATGCTGTTTTCATGCGCCTTTAAATCATGTAGTACCTTCGCAGCGAGGCTTATAATTTGACCTTCTACAAGGGTGCTGGTAGTGCCATTTACACCGAAGTCAATGCTTCCTTTTAAAATATGGACTATGATTGGGTAGGGTGCCTTATGCTCCTTCATAATTTGTCCTTTCTTAAGTAGAATTCGAATTTCTTTTGAAAATGGGCTTTCTAAAATCACCTTTATGGCAGGTCGGGTGTCATTGAATTCAATGTCAGTATTAAAAGAGGCAGTATTCATTTCTTGATCTTTTTAACATAAAAACGAAGTCATTTATCAATCCAAATTTTCTTCAATATCTGTTGATCCATTTAACTTAACTCTGATCTGATAATAAGTATCAATGCATTATTTTAATGGCCGGTGCTTTCCTCGTAGGCCTTTCCGTACCTCATCAAGATTGTATTAACGCCGCAATCGTCGTTGATTGTTACAATGTACAATCGATCATATTCTGCAGCTTCATTTATGGGGGTGTGGGGATCGCCTCCCAATATAGCGACAAGGCTCGGTGTTGTATTGCTGTGCCCTACAACCAAATGCTTTCCTCCTTTTACTTTCATATTCATAGCCAATGCTTCTAAATCTCTGGGGTTGTATAATTCAGTGTTTAAACCCAATATAGCGGCGGCAGGATTAGCCGTTTCTTTCGTGCGGATATAGTCTGAGCTGTGCACATATTCTATACCTGAACTTCTTAATAACCTGGCCAATTCCATCGCCCTCATTTTACCATCAGTTGTAAGGCCTGGATCTTGTTTTTCTGAAGTCTTTTCAGCATGCCTGACCAGAAAAACAACCGTGGATTCACTTTCATCTTCCTGGTTTGTTGCCATTTGAGAATAACAAGGGG
The DNA here is from genome assembly GCA_013002625.1 of Saprospiraceae bacterium. GTDB lineage: Bacteria > Bacteroidota > Bacteroidia > Chitinophagales > Saprospiraceae > RFSX01. The sequence goes on from JABDJE010000231.1 coordinate 2,570, forward strand.
TAAATTGAAAGGCGCTTAGTAAGGCAAGGAAGACAAGCCAACACAGTGCATTCATTATTTTGATGGGATAATAATTTTTCACCTTCATGTTTACGAGTTAGTCGATTCAAAATTGCGTAAGCAAGCTAAATTTTAAAGGTACATTTTTATAAATCAAATTTATCTTGCATAGATATTTGATTAACTTCAAATCCCTAATCAAGCTTTAAAACAATGACTATGAAAAAATATCTATTATCTATAGCAACGCTGTTCCTGTTAAGTCCTGTATTAATAGGTCAGATGACCGAAATGGACGTAGCAAAAATACAGTCTGTGACTTCAGCATTGATCTCAGAGGATGGGTCCTATGTGGTCTACACCTTGAGCGTTCCATCTGATCCTCTAAAGGAAAATAAACCCGCCAAGACAAAGTTGTACATCTATGACATGGAGACAGGGGACACACGACCATTGGTTACACAGGGTTCTGTATCCAGGGTGGCCCTAAGGCCTGGCCATAATAGCATCACTTTCCTTAATAGAAGAGATGGAGACAAGCACACTTCCCTGTATGAACTTTCATTGTCTGGTGGAGAAGCTCAGAATATTTATTCCTTCAAGAACAGCATTTCATCTTACGATTGGAATCATGATGGTACGTCTTTATTATTCAGTTCAAGAGAATCAAAAAAGTCAGAAAGCAACCTGCCATTTCAACCCAGACTATACGAAGAGAATTTAGCCTACACGCGCGCATATATCAGCGCGCCCGGAAAGGATACAACAACAGTGGCATGTGATTTTAATGGACATGTTGTATCCATTAAATGGAGTCCAGATGGTAATCATGTAGCTGGATTTATCGCTAAATCTCCACTTGTTGATGATTTCTATATGACAAGAAAATTACAAGTGGTGGATGCAGGGACAGGTTCGTTGGTAAACACGGTCTCCGTTGAGGGGAAGAAAGGTGATTTCGCATGGAGCCCGGACAGTAAAAATATTTCATTTATTGCAGGTGCTAATATCAATGATCCTATTGCAGGTAGATTATTCGTAGTCGCTGCTGATAAAGAAGAAGCAGTTAATATTCGCCCGGAGTTCAAAGGACAGTTTCATAGCATTGATTGGGTAGATAATACTAC
>JABDJE010000257.1 GCA_013002625.1 Saprospiraceae bacterium
GTATTGCACCTTGTCCAACTCGGCACTGCGCACCGTGAACGGGTCAAGCACCTTGTCGTATTTGGCGCCGGCGACAAACACCTCTGCCGCGTCGGACACACAGACCATATCGACATGCGCGCCTGCGGGCACATAGGTGCCTTCCGGTTCTCCATCCCAGACATCTTCGCCCCGGTTGCCCAGCGCGGCGACCTTGTGACCCTCGATATCGAGGTCAACGGTGCCGGTGGCAGGCACCACGCAGGTCTCATATCCCGGGGTGCGATAGGCGAAGGCCTGAAGACCAATTTCGGATTTAATGTGAAGTACAATAAGAAAGGCACCAAGGTTAAAGGACGCGTGAATATCATATTCCGTATTGAACAACCCGATGGCAGTATTCGTACCTATCAGATCAAGTCGAATGCCAAACCGGCATTTGGAGTGGATATTTCTGATCCGGATGCGCTTTTCGCGGAATTTACTTCAAAAGCTAATTTGACGGATGTGACCGATCCATTGAACCCGATATCGCTTGGTGGAAATCTAACTTTGAAGGTCGAGATGACCGACAGGGGTGAACCCGGCGATGAGGATTCTATTGGTATTAATTTGACCAATAGCAGTGGTACATTATTATATTCAAGCAACTGGACAGGAACATCAACTGATGAGATGGTACTTACCGGAGGAAATATTGTTGTTCATAGTGGCTTCAGTACAAATACAACTGCTGCACCACCACAGGACGATTTCAATATTCTTCCAAGTTTGTTCACTATTCAGGCTGATGAGAATCCATTCAACGTTAAGGCGAGCCTGACATTGAGTACAACGGATGAGTCGACATATGTCACATATTCTGTTTACGATAGCAATAATAAATACCTGTATACCAATACCTTAAAGCCCGATCAAAAATTTGAGTTCGGACAAGGTATCAAATCAGGTATGTATTTGGTTATTGTTCAGCAAGGAGACAATGTTTCTCAAATTAGGTTGATCAAGAAGTAAATTGAATTAAACTTTAATATAAGAGGTGTTCATTAAGTTGAACACCTCTTTTTATATTGTAATTATATATAATTGAAAACCAGATAAATAGTTAATAACTTTCATGATTTATAACTAAGGTGTCCATTGGAATTTCTTATATTTAAGGTGCTATTAATTAACATGATCTTATTAAGGATTTAGTCATTCTCTCTTTTAGCAAACCAAATATTCTTTAGGATTATGCTGATCCCATCTTTATATTGAATTTAGCTCGTTGCTAACAAACAAAATTATTGAGCAGGCCTGCTTGGTTATATCTTGATTTCCAAATATGAAAACCAACAAAACTCAATAATTATGAAAAAAATCACATTTATTTTAATGCTATTCATTCTGGCTTTTACTTACGTTGGAGCACAGAATGTTAGTGAAAAGAATGAACCGGATGAGAGTTCAAAAATCGATTTAGTAAGTCTGATTAATCAAAAAAGCCAGACTTATGTGATAACCAAAGAGCATGTTAGTAGTGTAAGCGGTATTCGACACGTTTATTTAAGACAGGCTATTAACGGTTTGGAAGTGTATGGTACCGAATCAAGTGTGCATATTGACAAAACGGGAAAAGCAATTAGGTCACACAATAATTTTATAAATGATATTCAGGCTACCGTTAAAAGTACTTCCAATAGCTTAACTGCAGAACAGGCAATTACAGCGGTTGCTGGTCAAATGGGGTATACCCTAGGCAGTCTCCAACAACTAAAAAGCGAAGGTGGGTTAAATCAAAAAGCTGTTTTTAACAGAGCGGGCATTTCTTCCGAAGAGATTCCGATTAAGTTAATGTATTATTACCAAAAAGAATCCGGAACCACGCTAGTGTGGGAACTATCTATTGCAGAGGTAAACTCACCTGACTGGTGGAATTTTCATGTTGATGCCAGCACAGGGAAAATAATAGATAAAGTTAATTGGACCCGAGAATGTAATCTGATTGGAGATCATACTCATGCAAATAACATCAATGAAGGAGAAAACAATGATATCAAATTTGTCGGTCCAGTAAATAATACAACTGCTGTTGATGAAACTGATGGCATAGGGAGCTATAGGGTTTTTGCAGTACCAATAGAATCTCCGTATTATGGATCCAGATCCTTACAAGTGAATCCGGCAAATGCTACAGCCTCACCATTTGGCTGGCATGACACAGACGGTGCTCTAGGAGCTGAGTTTACTATCACAAGAGGAAATAATGTACATGCTTTTAGACAAAGTGATACTTATTCTCCAGATGCAGGTGCCTCTCTGGTTTTTGATTACGCACTTGATTTCACACTCGATCCAGACAATGCAGATAATCTAGATTCGTCTATCACAAATTTGTTCTATTTTAATAATATTATTCATGATGTTATGTATCAATATGGTTTTGATGAAGCTTCAGGAAACTTTCAAGAGAACAATTATGGCAAGGGTGGCGTAGGAACTGATTATGTTAATGCGAGAGCTCATTTTGGGGTGCTGTGTAATGCATTCTTTGGAACACCTGTGGATGGTGGCAGTGGATCAATGGAAATGTATTTATGTGATAATGCTACACCAAATAAAGATGGAGATTTTGATAATCTCGTAATTGCGCACGAATATGCCCATGGAATTTCAAATAGACTGACTGGTGGAGCAGGCGATTCCGACTGCTTAGACAATGATGAACAAATGGGAGAAGGATGGAGTGATTTTTATGGATATATGTTGACAATGACTTCAGCAGATACTGGAACTGATGCAAGAGGTGTTGGAAACTATCTTTTCGACTTTGGTGCAAATGGTGCTGGAATTCGAGATCGCTTGTATACTACCGATATGACAATTAATGAGCATACTTACGATAGAATTAAAGTAACAGGCGGAAGCCCTCATCGATTAGGTGAAGTTTGGGGTACCATGTTATGGGATCTTGCATGGGGGTTAATAGATCAGTATGGATTTGATACTGATTTTTATAATGGAACCGGTGGAAATAATATCGCACTGACCTTAGTCACTGAAGCTCTGAAACTTCAGCCTTGCAGCCCTGGATTTGTGGATGGCCGTGATGCTATCCTGGCTGCTGATCAGGCTATATATGGCGGAGCAAATGAATGTTTAATTTGGAATACCTTCGCCAGAAGAGGATTAGGCGTTAGTGCCGATCAGGGAGATACCGATGATAGAACAGATGGTACTGAGGCCTTCGATATACCGGATCCTCCGGTTGCTGTTTGTGTGGCACCTTTCGCCATTCAATTAGATGCTAATCTGGAGGCTACAATAGATGCCGCCGATGTTGACGGTGGTTCCACAGCGCCATGCGGATTAGCTTCATTGAGCGTTTCTCCAAATACATTTGATTGTGGCGATCTTGGAGATGTAGAAGTCACTTTGACAGTAACTGATAATTATGGTAATGAAGCAACTTGTACGACAACGGTCACTATTGAGAAGAGTCCAACGACATTAACCTATGATGGTGATCTGGAAGGGCAATATACTGACCCGGCAGATCTGTCGGCCACGCTGCTTGATGTCGATGGCAATGGATTATCTGGCAAAACAATTAACTTCAAAATCGGATCTCAGTCCACTTCGGCTGTGACTAACGCTTTGGGCGTGGCCGCAACGACTTTGATTCTTGACCAGGATCCCAATAATTTATATACGGTTGATGCTGAATTTGTTGAAGATGCATGTTATGCCGGAAGCAGTGATTCCGATCCATTTGATATTTTACAGGAAGATGCCAATGTAGCATATACGGGACATACGGTACAAGCAACCCCAAATGCTGGAAGCTCTACCGCCATAGTTGTTTTAAGTGCTAATATACAGGACGAAGATGACGGATTTCCTGGCGATATTGGAAATGCGTTGGTACAATTTATTGACAGAGACACTAATTTACCTATTTCACCTTTAATTCCGGTTACTGATCTTTTCGATCCTAATGATCCAACAATAGGAACAGTCAGCTATGAATGGCTGGTTGATTTAGGAAATCAAACGTCTCAAACATTTACTGTGGGTATTATCGTTAGTGGATGCTATACCCAGAACGATTCGGCCGATGATACCATTGTAAATGTATACAAGCCAAAAGGCGATTTCATTACCGGAGGCGGCTATTTCTTCCCTGTTAATTCAGTGGGATCCTATGCCTCAACCAATGGTCTGCAAGTGAATTTTGGTTTTAACGTGAAATTCAACAAGAAAGGCAAGAAACTGAAGGGTCATATGAATATCATTTTCAGGCGGGATGAAGGAGGGGTGATAAATACCTATCAGATCAAAGGAAATGCGATACAATCTCTTGGAGTCGATATTGCCGATCCTAATGCTTTATTTGGTGAATTTATAACCAAAGCCAATCTTCAGAATATCACAGATCCCCTGAATCCAATATCACT
>JABDJE010000291.1 GCA_013002625.1 Saprospiraceae bacterium
ACCCAGGACCCACGCCTTAAAAGGGCGTTGCTCTACCAACTGAGCTAAGCGATCCCTCTTTTAAAATGGAATGCAAAACTACAATAAGTTATAAATAAAAAAAACACCGAGACATTATTTTTTTCAAACATAAAATCCAAGGTTCATTCCGTATATAATTTGGTTTGCTTGTACTTATCTCAACCTTAAAATCATAGTTCTTCTAGCTCAATCAGTAAACAAATTTATCCTCAGAATGTTTGCCATATTAAATGAAATATCAATTTTTTCGTTGATATTCAGTAAATAATGTATGATAAATAACTTTAATATGATAAGTTTTACTTAATTTTGATTCAGAATATTTAAGTCATGGTGTTAATCAACAAGCCTTGTCTGTGCTTGTATTGTAGGTATATACCTATGTGCATAGGCTTGAGCATCTTCCTATTGCTATCTACTACGATCCTATATGGTCAAGATGAATATGGAATATGGTATCAAAACAACGATAAGAATTGGCAGATACTGGATTCAATTTCTTCAATTAAAGGAGAACTGTCAGCTTCAGAGTTTTATGAATACGAAAGATTCTCCGGTACCCCTGGATGTATTTCTTTAGACTATTCAAAAATCAATTGGTGGATTTATGAAAATGATCTTACTGGTGAAATCCAATTCGGTTTGATTATGGGTGCGAAATTTGGAGGTATTGATCCCAATTATCCAAATTTCATAGTAAGAGTCGTCGGCAGTGACACACCTACCCAATTGCTCTTGTCCGATGATCCCGGGGAGGTTAAAGAAGCTTCTGAAGGGTCAGGCATTTTTGTTTCTGATTTTTACTACAGGAATAATACGGATGGATTTATCATTGGCGGCATTAGTGGAAATGAATGGACAATTTTGATCAAGCCTTTCAATGTTGGACTTTTAGATTCAATAAATGTAGTTGGCGATGAATGCATTGAAAGTGATATTGTTAGGCTGGATTCAAAGGATGAGTACCGCTTAACGCCCCTGCCTCATCAACCTGAAGATGTGAGTATATTTGGAGGAGAATTATTTATCGACGCGGGTGCGAACAGGACATCTTGCCCCGGTGAGATCGTCACGCTTGGCGGAAACCCAACAGCCATTGATGGTCAGCCGCCATATTATTTTGAATGGATACCGGAAACAGGCCTTGATAACCCTTCATCCTCAAATCCAAGTTTTAAGGCTATTGGTAATATTAAATATAACCTGAGGGTTTCGGACTCAAGATTCCCAAACCCTCGTGTACAGTTCGACGAAGTGTATGTCAATGTTTCAGATGGACAAAAACCAATATGTGAAGCCAAGGATACAATTCTTAGCTTAAATAATGATGGTCAACTATTCCTTCTGCCCTCAATGATTGATAACGGTTCCTCCGATAATTGCACAGAAATTTTTCTTGAAGTATATCCCAACTATTTTGAATGCAAATTTGAGACACATCTTGTGACCTTAAGTGTTACAGATGGAAATGGCAATTCAAGGACCTGCGAAGCTTATCTCGGTATAAACGGTTCAGATAAAGATTGCGACAGCATACATGACACCTGCGATGTCTGCGATGGAGGTGATGATGGTATTGACAACAATAATGATAATTTACCCGATTGTGCTTATCCACCTCCATATTACCAAATGCATCCAAGCTGGCGCATATTTCCACAACAAGCTTATGTTTGCCATTATCCAACAAGCAATCCTAACAACAGATTTACCTCCATAATTCACAGATCGGATATTGAAATGCATTTGTCACATGGCGATTACCTTGGTCCATGTCAATTCATTGATTGCAACGGAACAAATGTAATTCCTGACAATGCCCATCACGATTTTAAGACATTTTGGAATGGTCAAAGAATTATTCAACAAGATAATCCAGTGATAAATGATGCATTTAGTGTATTTCCTAACCCTGGAGACAATAATATGATACTGACAATTCCAGATGGGTTGGAAGGAGCAATATTTTTAGAAATATTTGACCTGAGTGGCAACAAAGTTCATTCTAAAAACTTATTGCACAATTCACTTGGTCATACACGGATTCTTCCAGACAATAAATCTATTTCAGATGGGCTTTACATACTCAAGGTACGAACAGAAAAAGCATTAGTTACCAGAAAGATATTCTACCAAAAGTAAGTTCTCAGATAGCTCGTTCTGATAAAGCTTGAATTGCAATTTTGAATTCCTCGAGTAAGAGTCTATACTTGTATAAAATTTCTAATCGTGGACCGGAAGATTAAACTTGTAAAAAACAGATCAGATATAGGCGCGGGTACGAGAGGCGCAGATATGGGAATTGATGCCATTGAAATTGCGGCTATTAACGAGGGCAGTGACTACTTTAACAGGTATCCTTTTGTAGATGTTGACACCCACAATGAGTCGATATACAATATGGTAAAGGAGTCTTTTGCAAAAAGAATCAAACATGTCTACGAGCAATGCCAACGTGTAAGACAGGTCACAGAAGAGGTTATCAATGATGGGTACTTCCCCTTGGTCTTGGCTGGAGACCATTCTTCTGCCTTGGGGACGATCAGTGGTGTGAAAGCAGCACATCCGGAGAAAAGAATGGGCGTTGTATGGATCGATGCCCATGCAGACCTGCATTCACCTTTCACGTCCCCGTCGGGCAATATCCATGGCATGCCATTGGGCGCTGCTATGTATGATGATAATCTAGATTGTCAGGTAAATAATGTTTCTGAAGGCACCCAAAGATTCTGGAATAAGATCAAAAACATTGGGAAAGATGGCCCTAAGGTAAAAGGTGAAGATATTGTAATGTTTGGCGTGCGTGATACCGAAGAGCCAGAAGAAAAACAAATCGCTAAGTATGGTATTAAGAACTTCATGGTTCATGAAGTGAGATACAGGGGTATTGAAACATGTGTCAAGGAATGTTTGGATCAACTGTCAGCATGTGATATTATTTATATCTCCTTCGACGTGGACAGCCTGGACTGCGACCTTATTTCTTACGGCACGGGTACGCCTGTGGCAAAGGGATTTGACCCCGATGAAATCATTGCAATCATTTCGGGTATCCTTAATTCTGGCAAAGTTGAATGCCTAGAAATTGTTGAGGTTAACCCCTTACTGGATAAGAAAGGCAATAAGATGGCAGAAACCGCTTTTCAAATTTTAGAAGAGGTTACGAAAAGCATCTAAATCTCTATTCTAGAAGCTATTTTTTCAAGTGTTGTAAAAAAGTGGAGAATATCTTCTTTTGTATTGGATGAGTTAACGGTAACAAAACGTACAAATTCTACCTCCCTGAATCGTCCGTATCCAACCATAAGTTCCTTCGATTCATATAATGCATCACATAACTTGTCAGCAGGAATTCCTTTGTAGTTGAAGCAGACCGTTATGGAATCATCAAAATTATGAAGGGTATAGTCAGGGTGATTTCTGATGTAGTCACGCGCTGTATTTGCAAGATATATTTCATTATCTACCATCCTTCCAAGACCAGATGTACCCACTGATTTCCATAAACACCAGAACTTGAGTGCATCATTTCTTCTACCACATTGAAAAGACACTTTTCCCGGATTCCAGTCATCTCCATTGCCCTGGAAAAGATAATCTGCATCACTGTTGAACGAATCGTAGAATGCTTTTTTATTCTTGGCTAAAATAAAGGAGCAAGTTATGGGAGTCGATAGCATTTTATGTGCATTCATACTGAAAGAATCGGTAAGTTCCAATGCATCGGCAAGGTGATTATTTTTCTTACTAAATATAAAAGATCCATAAAACGCAGCATCAGCATGTAACCATATTCCATGTCTTTTGGCAACTTCAGCGATATCCCGCAATGGGTCGATTGCACCTAGAACAGTTGTACCTATCGTAGCATTTATGAAAAAAGGTGCTTTGCCTTCTGCCTTATCTTTTTGGATTTGTTGCTCCAGTGCTTCGACAAGCATCTCTCCCTTTTCATTGGTAGCTATATATCTTACATTTGATCGACCGATACCACCAAATGCAGCATTTTTCTTTATTGAGTAATGGCATTCCTGACTGGTATACATTACAAGATCGCGTTTCACACCATCCAGTCTGATATTTAAATCGTATTGATCCCGTGCCATGATCATTGCCATATAGTTGGTCATTGATCCGCCTGTAGCTATCGTTCCAAATGCATTTTCGCCATAACCCGCCAACAGCCCAATATTTCGAATCAACTCCTTTTCCATAGCAATCATAGGGCCACCCACCTTGTATGTGTACATGCTATTGTTCAGCAATACAACAAGTAACTCACCTAATGTAGCTTTACCATTACGTCCTCCAAAAAGCTGATTAAAGAAATGATTGGTGGTCGTTCTTGGCGTATTCAAAACAAGGTCTTTTAAAGCCTTCTCGAATCGTTTCTCATCTATTCCATTTTCTTCCAATCTGAGGTCCAGTCTATTATAGACCTCCTCTATAGGGATTGGCGTTAATACGGGTTCCTTTTGCTCATCCTCAAGCAATGCTTGAGCTATCCTGTTAAATACGTCTAATTCTTCTTTCATGTAAACTTGTTAACATCAACCATTCGATTTTGTTAAATAATACGGGAATTAATCGAACGGCTATCCATTTGATTCCGCAAAGGACTTAAATCGTTGCATAAAATCCAAGGATTGCTTTTTAAATGAATTTTTCATGAGAGGTGCCAGAAATCGCATGATGCCCTTGAAGGTGAATTCAGATTGCGATTTCCATACTGTCACTTCCGGAGATTTCTCTATAAAGTAATTTTGAATAGAATTGTAGATGCCTTTCATTTCATAAGATCCTGAGAACTCATAAGGCAAGTCTCGCTTGATAACCGTTTCGATCATCTCTACTTCTCTTTTGCCTGTTTTATATATTAAGGTGGACTTGGCACCTTCTTCACCAGGCACACCTGAATTATGTGTAAAACTGACGAGGCCTGGTTGCCACGCTTTCATATTTTCAGGATTATCAAACAAATCAATTACCCGCTGGCGTGGTAAATTTATTTCTATTGTATTTGTGTATTTCATATCGATCGATAATCTAGATTTTAATAATTAAGCCTTGGGCTTGGCATGAAGTGCAATTCTGTTGCCCTCCGTATCAAGAAATACCCCCATGCTACCGTGCTCTGGGCTTATCATTTTTTCTTCAATGATAATTGACCCACCGAGTTTGACTGCTTTTTCAAGTGTCTTCGCCACACTGTCAGTCTCGAAATACAACAAGGGTCCCTTTTGATTATCCGCGTGATAAAAAGCTTTGTTTTCTACCAAAGCCCCACTAATCCCAATTTGATTTTCATAATAAGGCATTATAGCCATTTTTAATTCACCGAAATCCGAAATTTCGATTTTCATTTCAAAGAGTGACGAATAAAATGCTACGGCTCGCGTCATATCCGACACCGGTATTTCATACCATGTTACGCCAAAATTCATTGTTTTAAACTTAATTTTTCTTTTATAAATATAGGGGCTTGTTCATAAATGCTGTCAAATGTCAACCTGGATATTGTACGTTTGGCTCCATCCATAATGAATATGTCATAGTTTTTATCACCCGCCACTTTTGACCCATCAAAAACCAATAGGCCTTTATCGTCTGACCAATTATGCCAGCCCTGATTGAATCCATCCGGGGTAACCTGTGTTGGTTCACCGCCTGAAGCCGGTATGGTAAATATGCTGTAATTGTTATTCTGCTTTGAAATATAACTTATGGTTGAGTCCTTATTCCACTGCGGAGGCCCAGCATGGTAGTTGTGCCATTCAGAAGTTGTATCGCTTGCGGGGTAATGTGTCAATTGTCTCAAACCCGACCCATCTTCATTGATAATAAATAATTCATCGATATAATCCGGGTCTTTTTTAAATGGTCTGTTGGCGCCACGGAATACGATTTGAGTACCATCTGGCGAGAAGTGTGGATCATTAAAATAGGGTAGCCCAGGGTAGATTTTTTTTATTAGGGTCCCTTTCTTATCAATAATATAGAATGCTGAATCGACAGACTCATGAGGTGTTACAACAAATTCACTGCCTTCCTTGCGGCTGGAAAACCAACTATCTTTTAATCTTAGGTCAGACACCTTTCTCAATTCTCCTCCACTGGTGTTGCACTCATATAAGTTGAAATGTCTTGAAGCTTGATCACGATCAGAAAGGAAATATATTTTATCCTTGTAACTGTAGTAGGCCCAGTCTACAGCGGGATGGTTGGTGATATTGATACGATTTTTACCATACAAATCCATCGTAAATATCTCATAGTTATCAGATGCTTCTCCAATTGAGACATTGTAAGCAATCTTAAGATAGTATTCCTCCTTCTCAACTTCAGGGCTAGGATTCGTACAAGCAAACATGACGAAAGCCAGGACAAACAGTACATATAATTTGGGCAACATAAAGACGTTTTCTTGATGCCCAAGATAATCAATTACCTTCAGGAATTATCACTCGAGGCATGCCCCGAGTTTTCATCGGCTTTGTATGCTGATAAGTCGTGTGTAGTAATAATGCCCAATAATTTACGATCATACACAACAGGGATTCCTGAAAGCCCATTGGCTTCCATTTTTGATTTTGCAGCGCCAATGGTCTCCTTAGAAGATATCGTGATAACATCACTGATCATTATTTCTTCAATAATTGTATCAGGCTTAAGATCTTTTTCTACAGCCTCATTTATAATGCCATCCGTGAGCATTCCAACCAGATTACCATCATCATCTTCAACTGGAATATGATGTATTAGCCTCCATGCAAGTATACTTTGGGCCAACGCGAGATTGTTGTAATTACGCATGGTGAAAATATCGGTCGTCATATAATCCTCGACCCAATGATGGTCTTTTAATTGGTGGAAATAATGATTTACATCAATTGGCTTCCACTCATGTACTGGAATGTTAGCATTCTGGTAATCCAATGTGTAGGCCGTGATATACTTCAGGGCGGCATTGCTGTTAAACTTCTCCTGTGCCTTTCTATAGTTTGTAATCAACCATTCTGCACCTGTTTGTCTTGACTTTGTTCTTTCTACTATAATTGAAAGATACTTATCAATATCCTCCTGATCAACATTGCGTTTACGCAGCCCCTCTTCTGCCATCGGAATCAGTTCATCCAATATCAGCTTCTGTGCTGGAATTGTCTTTCCATACCAGTTAAATCCAATGTTCAAACCATATCGTGCCGCTTTAATGAAATTATTTTTAGCTGCTCTAAAATCTTGCTGTTTCATCAGTGAAGGCCAATTCTCGGGCCTATTATTCATTAATCCAATCCAGAACATAAAGGTGGCTATTTCATCTACGACACTTGGCCCACTTGGTAAATATCTGCATTCAATTCTAAGATGTGGTGTCGAACCAACATTGCCATAACACAGGCGATTCCAGGTATAGCTTGTCCCATTGTGCAGTAATGCTGCTCTGAGGTCGGGCATTTTTCCTTGTTTCAAAGCATCGGTAGATCTTTCAAAATTGTCTGAAGTTAATAAGACTGGAAAGCGGCTCACCTGTTCCTTCCATATATCACTGGCAGAGTTTTTTATCCAATTCGATCCAAAAAATACCCTCGGCATTTTATGACGCATTTGATTTTTGGATGTTCTTGTATCAAGTGATTGTTTGAACAAATCGATTCTTGTTTCAGCCCATAATTCTTTACCAAAAAGAAGTGGTGAATTTACGCCTGTTGCCAGGACAGGTCCTGAAATCATCTGTGACCAGTTATACTGATCTACAAATTCGTCCGGATGAATCTGTAAATGAAGTTGAAATGAAGTATTGCATGCCTCAAAAAGGACAGACCCAAGAGACATGATGACGTCGTCAACACCTTGCATATATATTTCAAAATCAGATTTTCTGTATGACAGCAATACCTCACTTAAGGTTTGATACCGTTTGATGGGTGTCATATAGTCAAACTTAAGATGTCGGTATTTCAGTGTAGGCAGGATACCGGTTAGAAGAATTTTAGTATCAAACTGATCAGCTGTCGCTTGTCCTTTTGACAATAAGTCAAGCAACTCTTGTTCAATCGTTGAAAAGCACTTTCCCTTCAAAATGTGCGGATCCATGTTTACTTCAAGATTAAACAATGCCAATTCATTGGTATAATGGTCATCTCCGATTTTATCCAGAATATCAAGGGCGTTTTTTGAAGGCAATAAATCTTTTTTAATCAGACACATTTCCTGCTCTGCACCGACTTTCGGATAAGACTTATCCAATAAGCCTTCTTTAATCAGGATATCCATTGCTTTTATATCATCCAGAATATAATCGATTACAAGAGATCGATCATGATTGTCTTTAATTGGTCTTACTTTGAAATCTCCCATAGATGTAAATTATAACTTAACAGCAGCTTTATGCTGCACCATAAAGTAATCTAGAAGGTCCTGAGCTGTAACAATTCCAACAAGCTCATTCTCGTCCAGTACAGGCAAGCACCTGAAGTTACCCTGCTTCAAAATTGTATATGCTGATTCTATCGATTGATCCTGTTGGACAGAGATCGGATCCTTGACCATAATATTGTATACCAACATCGTTTTCAAGATTGTCTCGTTGTAAGCTTGTTTATCAACTACTTTGAATAGGGTAGCACCATGGATGGTGCGCTCGAAATCTGTGCTGGAAATTATGCCCACCAAATCATTTTCTTCGTTGAGCACTGGTAAATGATGATAGCCTCTTTCTTTAAATAATTGAGCTACAACTTCTAACGTATCGCCTTCCTGAACAACTTCTGGGTGAGGGGTCATTACATTCTTTACAAGGATCATGCTGTCTATTTAAGGTCTAAATAAGTTGAATAATGGACCAAATTTTATGATTTGGATCATACCGTCCTCTAATTTTAATCAATATAATTGGCAATATTCCTTGTTAAAAATCATTTAAATGTAAGTTGAAGGCAAATTATTCCAAGATTGGAGTGGTTATGGTATTGTATTTATTTTTACTTTCGTCAGGAAATGGAATGTTTGCATTTCTAGTGTATGCAGATCGAATCCTTAATTCAAACACTATTATATAACAGGACAATAATCGAATAATGAAACAAGTCTTATTTACTTTAATCGCGCTTTTCTCTTTTTCATTTATCTCATCTCAAGAGTCATTAATTTCAGACATCATGCAAGTTGATGCTGTGAACATCAATGATTCTGAAAAATATGAAGAAGCACTCGCGGATTACCAGAAAGCTTATGATGATCAAGTTGCCAGACTGGATGAAGCGCTTGAAAAATTAGGTGAGGATTATAAAAAAGAAATCACTGGTTTGATCGAAGGTTTTACCAAAACCTTGGAGGATGCTGTTGAAAAAGAAGTTAAGAACGAAAAACAAAGTGTTGTGACAAGATCAAAAACGGCATCTATGACCTTAAAGTCTGCAAAAAAGAAAGCCATTCAGGATTTCATCAACGAGATGGCACTCGAGATACGCAAATTGCCAAAGTCTTTTGTAGAAGAGAAGCAAAAGGAAATAGATACTTTGGTTGATGAAAAAAGAGGTGCTGTAGAGTCAGAATACACTGCTAATATGCAGGTTATCGCAGGATTCAATAATACGACACATCTTACAAAATCAAATACACCAACTGCCAGCACATCTGAAGGCAGCAACTAAATAAAATTTCATTTGCAGGATCGGCTTAGGCTGATTCTGCAAATTTCTTGAACTGATCCAACCACTTCTGGGTTTGCTTCTTAAACATCCCCGGAAACAATTTCACCATAAGTTTTATCATCCATCCATTCAGCTTGTAGTAGTCAATATAGGCTTCATACAATGTTTGACCACCAGGAAGACTTTCAAAATGATTTGTCATCTTATTAGACATATGCGTATGAACATAGTCTGCTGTAAATTCGTCAGGTAGATCATTGACCTCGATGGTTTCTTCCAGTTCAATTCTATTTTTGCCCTGCTGATAGACAAAAGCGCTTTTGCTTCCTGGCTCTCCTGGTGCACCAGAGAGTGGTTCATAGGATTGAAATCCATCCTGCCAGTGTTTTAAATTATCTGGATCTTTAAAAAGCGCAACCACTTCATCCAAGGGCTTGTTGATTATTACGGAGCATTTAAATTTCATAAAACTTATTATTGAACGCGAGATTGACCCGATAAAAACCTCCACCCATCGCTTCTTCTAACCAGCGTACCGGATTCCAGGACTTTAAATTCCTGCGAGACACTATCAAGGCCGACCATTCTACAGTCAACTATCCCTCTGTAATTACAATAATCCGAGGATAGGGGAAACACGTCGAGGGTATCCCATTCAAAATGAACATGATCGATATCCTTGCTGGATTCGATTAGAATATTTTTAATTGAATCGTATTCTATGGCATAAGAGTAGCCTGGAGGCGTCCAGTAGAATTGCTTACTGGAATCTAGAAATTCAAACTCAGCCATTAAGCCTGATTGGTTAACAGCTGTATGAAATGCCATCAGCATGTTAGTCGTCTCTTCTTCGATGGATTTGAAATCCGGGTATTCTTTTTCACTCTGACAAGCTGATACACAAATCGTTAAGGTGATCAACAAGAGATATTTCATTGTCTTAAATATCAAGGAAATTTGGGAAACTCATCAAAATTTGGCTTTCTTTTTTCAAGAAATGCATTTCGACCTTCTTCGGCCTCCTTTGTCATATAACCTAATCTTGTGGCCTCACCTGCAAATATCTGCTGTCCAACAAGGCCATCATCAATGAGGTTAAATGCAAATTTCAACATCTTGATGGCCATCGGGCTCTTAGCCAAGATCTCCTGACTCCATTTGTAAGCCTCATCTTCCAATTCATCATGGGGCACGACTGCATTGACCATACCCATTTCAAAAGCTTCCTGCGCTGAATAATTTCTACCTAAAAAAAATATCTCTCTGGCGCGCTTCTGTCCAACTTGTCTGGCCAGGTATGCGGACCCATATCCTGCATCATAACTTGCTACATCGGCGTCGGTCTGTTTAAAAATAGCATGTTCCTTGCTGGCCAATGTCAAATCGCAGACCACATGAAGACTATGCCCGCCGCCAACAGCCCAGCCTGGTACTACCGCAATCACCGGCTTATTCATAAACCTTATCAACCTTTGAACCTCCAGAATATTCAATCTGGCAATTCCATCTTCGCCCTTATAACCCGTCTTGTCTCGAACACGTTGATCACCACCTGAGCAGAAGGAATAGATACCATCCTTGGGTGAAGGGCCTTCTGCCGACAACAATACAACACCTATCGTCTGATCCTCCCTTGCATCAACAAATGCCTCGTATAACTCAAATACTGTTTTGGGACGAAAAGCATTGCGCACCTCAGGTCTGTTAAAAGCAATGCGGGCTACACCATTTCGTTTGCGATAGGTAATATCTTCATAATCTTTTGCCGTTATCCATTTTGTGTCATCCATATTTCTTAATGTTGAATTACAATGGGTTTTGTGTAAAATGTGTTTTCGGTTCTTACTGCCACCAGATATATACCGTTTTGATAGCTGCGTGTGTCGAGGTATTTCCTGCCACCTGATGCTGATACAGAGTTTAACAATTGGCCTTGCAAAGTGTAAATTTCCAGTTGCGCATACTTCATGCCATCCCATTCTACTGTTATTCGATCATCAGCTGGATTGGGGTAAATTTTAAAAGCTTCGTCGATCATAATTTGTTCGACTGAAGTCAACAAAGCGCAAAACGTCGTATCTGGATTCTGCTCTATGTAAAACTTGGCAGATAGATCCTTACCCTCGAAAGCTTTGAAGTCAGCAGGATATCTCTTAACCCTAAAGGTTAAATTATTATTCACCGTTAGCATTTCGCCTTGAGCGACTGGAACACCAGCCCTGAGAGGTGTAACATATTCCCACACTATTTGATTGTCGGGTGTCATTTCAAAAGCATACCCAAATCTACCTGCATTGAGCAATACATTGCCATTAGGTAAAAACTGCACACCTGATAAACCCGTTGAATACAAAGGGAAAGTATCTGGATGCAGTAAAGTCAGATCCACTTCTTCAGGAATGAATCGTCCCGTAGCAGGGTCTTCCAAATATTTGTGCTCGTACATTTCCCAGCCCGGATTGATAACATTGGCTGTAGAGTAATTAGCTCCAACTCTGTTATTGAACACTGCGATTCTATTATAGTATGGATGAGAGAAATCCAGAAAATCATCGATCCACTGTGCATCGTGCTGAAAGAAAAGTTGCTGATGCGAACTGTCCCCAGCTCCGTAGGTTACAGGGTTGCCCCAACGAAACATGAGATCACCGCCTCGATTGCTGAATCCACCAGAACTTGTTGCAGCCTGCGCTGAGCTCGTTGAACGATCTATGATCCAAATTTCATCGAAATAAGGAATGCTAATCATGATCTGATTCAACTCATGGTTATAATCTAATGCATTGCCGTGGTGCCAGTCTGGGTGCCCATCTGGTCTGCCATAATTCAGGTCAATCTTGTAAGGATTATCCGCAACAACACCATAATTGGCTTTTGTGGAATCAAAGTCCTGAACGAGATGATCCCACACATGCCACTCCCAGACAATAGAATCCTGGAATGGATCCAGTTCAAATACCCAATCCGGCCATAATACACCTTGTGCAAGGGTGCTTGTATCCCTTCCAGCAGCAATGCACGCATCAGTATTTTTGTATTCCCAAGCTAAAGCAATGATATTTCCATTGGGTTTTATTGCAAAGTCATGGTGTAGACGATTGATAGAATCGTTCATTTCAAACTGATAAATAA
>JABDJE010000296.1 GCA_013002625.1 Saprospiraceae bacterium
CTAGTTTTTCTTTTATGGGGTCTATAGCATTTGAACTAAGGTCTACACCATTGTTATACATATCAGACCACACCTTTTGAACAGGTGGATGATCCCACAGTGCGACATCTGCACATACATCTAACCAGAAAGGATAACCGCATAACCAGGATTCACCAAATACGATCAATTCTGCCTTTTCCGCTGCGGCAGTGTCAATAATGTCTAAGGTCTTACCTATGGTTACACCCAATCTGTTATAGACAGGACTATCCTGAACAACAGCGATGCGCATATTAGGCTTTTTTAAGCATTATGGCAGAGGCACCACCACCGCCATTGCAAATGGCGGCAACACCTAGATCACCTTCTTTCGTGTTCAATACATTTACCAATGTAGTGAGTATACGTGCACCCGAAGCACCCAGCGGATGGCCTAAAGAAACAGATCCACCAAAAACATTCACTTTGTCTTCACTCAAATTCATCATTTTGTTATAAGCCAATGTTACGACGCTAAAGGCCTCATTAACTTCGAAGTAGTCAATATCGTCTGCAGTCTTACCGGTAAGTTCGAATAATTTTTGCGTGGCTTTAACCGGCGCAGTTGTAAACCATTGTGGCTCATGTGCTGCATCTGTAAAAGCCACAATCTCTGCAAGTGGGGTTAATCCATGTTTGTTTACAGCTGCTTCACTGGCCAGTACAAGCGCTGCGGCACCATCGTTAATGGTAGAGGCATTGGCTGCCGTTACCGTACCTTCTTTATTGAAAGCAGGACGGAGATTTGGAATCTTTTCAAATTTTACATTTTTATACTCTTCATCCTCATCCATTATGATTGGATCACCTTTGCGTTGCGGAATTTCAACCGGCACAATTTCTATTTTGAAAATGCCTTCGGTCGTACTTTGAGCTGATCTTTTGTATGATTGAATTGCAAAAGCATCCTGCGTTTCTCTTGAAATGTCATATTTATCCGCTGTAGCATCCGCACAAACACCCATCATACATTTATCATATACATCCTGTAGGCCATCTTTTTGCAGACCATCCACCAATTCATTGGATCCAAACTTATACCCGAATCTCGCTTTTGGAATATAGTAAGGTATCTGTGACATGTTTTCCATGCCACCAGCTAAGACAATATCCTTTTGACCTAACATAATGGCTTGTGCACCAAACATCACTGATTTCGCACCTGAAGAACAAACTTTGTTTATGGTGGTACAAGGAACTGTATTTGGAATCCCAGCATAAATGGCAGCCTGTCTGGCTGGCGCCTGACCTAAATTAGCAGAGACAACATTACCCATAAAAACCTCTTCTACTGATTCTGCTGACACACCCGCTCTCTCAAGTGCGCCTTTGATCGCAATAGAACCAAGCTTGGTGGCTGAAATATTAGAAAGTGCGCCGCCAAAACTACCTATCGGTGTTCGCACGGCAGATACAATATATACTTTGTTCATTTGGTTAGCGTTTAATAGGACAAACTTAGAATTATCTTATCAAAAATGGTACATACGGTAGTCATCATTTGACATATTGGATGTTTTGGTCAAATCTTTGTTAAATAAATTAACCACGATCATTTTTGAAAACTATATATGTTTATTATATGTAGTATCATATAAAGTAACTGTATGCGAACTTGTTTAATCTTAACAGTAGTTTTGTTCTTCACAGGACAATTATATGCTCAAAGTCCAGTGCTCACAAAAGCAGAACTAGACTCAATTTATCAGGTCAATATTAAACTTTCGAAAATCAATGGTGTGTACATTCCTGCTAACATCACCGAAGCGTTTTTAAGACTGGAAACGTTAACTCCTAAGGATGCGTTGGACAATTTCAAGAATGCAGAAGAGAAAACAGTTTGTAAAAAATTACATTTCGGTATAGGCCGATGGATGATAATCAATTGGAATTTTTATGAAGGGTCAAGGCTGTCTCATTATTTAAAAGAAAAGGGATTATTGCATCCAGATGATATGGCGCAATTTTTATTACGCACATTTCATAGACATTTAAATGGTAATGATTTAGAGCAAAAGCGCATAGTTGATGAACTCGCTGAAGCAAGAAAAAAGCATGCACAGGAATTGATCAACAACTAGATATTAAAAAATGTATCATATTTGTGCTCAAATTTTAGAAGCGCGACGCTCTAATAAAGAATGAAAAATGGCGAAGAAACTTTTAATTGTAGAGTCTCCAGCGAAAGCAAAAACAATCAATAAATATTTAGGTAACGACTTCATAGTGAAATCGAGCTATGGTCATATCCGTGATCTTGATAAAGGCAATAAAGGTATTGACAAAGAAAATGGCTTCGAGCCGAAATATGTCATTTCACCCGAAAAGAAAAAAGTTGTCAAAGAACTTAAGACAGCGCTCAAGAGCGTAAATGAGGTATGGCTAGCAACGGATGAGGACCGTGAAGGAGAGGCTATTTCTTGGCATCTGTGCCAGGTCTTAGGTCTTGATGAAGATACAACCAAGCGGATTGTATTTAGAGAGATAACTAAATCTGCAATTCAAAAAGCGATAGAGGAACCACGCCTTGTAGATAAGTATTTGGTGGATGCGCAGCAAGCGCGTCGAATCTTGGATAGATTAGTAGGATTCGAATTGTCCGAAATACTATGGAGAAAAGTGAAGGGTAAGCTCTCCGCCGGAAGAGTGCAATCTGTTGCCGTTAAGTTGATTGTCGATCGTGAACGAGAAATTAACGCACACGATGCAAGGGCTTTCTATAAGGTCATGGCCATCTTCGATGTCAAGAACAACCAGGGTAATAATGTAGAACTCAAAGCTGAATTAAAGGAGCGATATGCTACTTATGAAGAAGCAGAGAAATTTCTCAATAATCACATAGGCGCAGATTATAAAATAACCGATATTAAGGTTAAGCCAACCAAACGCCGTCCTGCACCGCCCTTTACAACATCTACGCTTCAGCAAGATGCCAGCCGCAAGTTATACTTTAGTGTAAATCGAACCATGTCGACTGCTCAGAAACTCTATGAGCAGGGTTTCATCACCTATATGAGAACGGATTCGATGAGTTTATCTGAAACAGCCATTGCAGCAATTGAACAAGAGATAAAATCCGAATTTGGTGATCGATACTCCAAGCCAAGAAGATTTTCAACCAAAGATTCCAATGCTCAGGAAGCACACGAAGCAATTAGACCTTCTTATATCCAGAATACAGCTATCCAGGGAGATCGTGATATGCAAAGGCTCTATGAGCTCATTTGGAAAAGAACAATTGCTTCTCAAATGGCAGAAGCAGAATTGGAAAAAACAACCGTTGATATTACTTCTTCAGCCAACGCGGTTTTTGAAGCAAAGGGTGAAGTTCTCAAATTTGATGGTTTTCTTAAAGTATATATGGAGTCTAAGGATGAGGAGGAAGATGAAGATGCAAAAGGTATTCTGCCTCCATTGAAGATCGATCAACAATTGGATCTGAATCAGATCGAGGCAGTTGAGCGCTTTACGAGACCTCCGGCACGATACACAGAAGCCAGCCTTGTTAAGAAATTGGAAGAACTGGGAATAGGTAGACCATCTACCTACGCTCCAACCATTTCTAAAATAATGGAAAAGGAAAGAGGTTATGTAACCAAAGAAAGTCGCGAAGGGGTTGAGAGAAAATACAACGTTCTGACCTTAAAGAATGGCGGTGTCTCTTCACAAATCAATACTGAAATGACTGGAGCTACATCCAATAGGTTGTACCCAAGTGACCTTGGTATTTTGGTCAGTGACTTTTTGAGTGAGCATTTTAAGGACATAATGACCTATAGCTTTACTGCAGATATTGAAGATAAACTGGATCAAATTGCAAGTGGACAAGAGGAATGGCAGGAAATGATTGAAGACTTTTATGGTCCATTTCATGATACGGTTGAGAAAACAATCAATGAAGCACAACGTGTAAAAGGAAGACGTGATCTAGGTAAAGATCCGGAATCCGGACATACTGTTTTGGCACAAATGACACGATTCGGACCTGTTGTACAGATCGGAACCAGAGAAGAGGTCGGTGAAGAAGGCAAACCCAAATTCGCCAATTTGAAGCCAGGCCAGTCTATAGAGACGATAGAGTATGAAGAAGCTATGGAATTATTCAAATTACCGGTAACCGTCGGTGACTATGAAGGGAAAGAAGTCATTGTTAATGCAGGACGATTCGGACCATACGTAAAATTTGACGACAAATTCATTTCATTATCCAAAGGTGAGGATCCGATGTCCGTAAGTCTTGAACGCGCAATTGAATTAATTGAAGCTAAGAGAAAAGAAGACGCACCTATTGGAACCTATAAAGGCCAGGATATTACAAAAGGGAAGGGCCGATTTGGACCTTTTCTTAAATGGAATGAAATGTTTATCAATATTCCTAAACGCATGGATCCTGATAATCTCTCCGTTGAAGAAATCAACGGATTGATTGAAGCTAAAATTGAAAAAGAAGCCAATCGATATATCCGCCAGTGGACCGACGAAAAAATTGCATTGGAAAACGGCAGATGGGGCCCATTTATTCGATTCAAAAAGAAATCCTTTAAACTTCCGAAGAAAGAAGATGGTGAAAAATTCACATCAGAGGAATTAAAAGATGTAGAATTGGATCAAGTTAAAAAATGGTTGAAAGAAGGGGGCGCAAAAGGTATTAAATAAGATTTTAGGATTGTAGCTTGCCAAAAAGGTAAGTGGCAATTTTTTGACTTGTTTGGCCATCACCCAGGTCAGCAGATACCCGTTCGTAATCATTCAGAATTCGTTCATAATATTCAGGCGATATAATTTGGCGCAAGGCTTCGCCAACACTTTCTGTATTGGCCTTACGCTGAAGTAATTCAGGCACTATTCTTTTTTGGGCAATTAGGTTAACCAGACCGATATGATCAGTCTTTACAAGTTTTTTACCAATGCTAAAGCTTATGGGATTGGTTTTATAAATTATGACCTGTGGAACACGATGCAAAGCCAACTCAAGCGTAGCGGTTCCTGAACTTGTAATGGCAGCATCAACAGAGCGCATGACGCTGTACGAATTATCATATACAATATCGAGATTGTTGTGATACTTGGGAATATTATCCAGGTAAAGGGATTTTTGTATATGACTTAATCCTGCGATAATAAACTTGAAATGAGGAAGTTGTCCGGCAATATTCACCATGAGCGGAAGGTGTCTTTCAATTTCTTGTTTTCTACTCCCCGGAAATAAACCAATGGTCTCAACTTCAACTGGATCTTTTATAACAGAAGGATCTATGACCTCCATCAAAGGGTGCCCAAAATATTGACATGGGGTATCCAGATTCTTGTAAAAATCACGCTCAAAAGGAAGAATAACTATAAAGTCATCTACATAATCTCTCAAAATTGTGTGACGGCCTTCCTTCCAGGCCCAAAGCTGTGGGGAGATATAATAGCATGTTCTGTAACCTTGCGCTTTGGCCCAAGTTGTCATCCTTAAATTAAATCCAGGATAATCAATGAAGATGATTAGATCAGGACTAAAGTCTGCAATATGTTTCTTCGCATCGATAAACAGCTGCCTAATGTTGAAGATGTTTTTAGCCACTTCCACAAATCCCATGAAGGCTGTTTCTTTTATGGATTTCAATTGATTGGAGGACACCTCTTTCATCTGGGGCCCACCCCAGAATGCAAACTCAGCATCTTGGTCAACTGACCTCAGTGCCTTCATGAGTAAACCACCGTATAAATCTCCCGATGATTCTCCTGCAATAATGAAATATTTCATGAAACGAAAAGCGAGCTATAATAATAGATAAACCAGGCCGCCGAATAAATAAAAGAAGCGATTAAAATGCCCCTGACAAATCGATCATAAATACGGGACTTTAGGAATTGAACAAAAGGAAGGTTGCAAGCAATGGCCAATAGCGCAAGTGTTCGCTGTCTTCTTGTAGACGTTCCAGAAGTAACCTCATCGACAAGTCCAGACTGTGTCAGTAAATTAAATATCTGCTCAAATAGTACAAACCCCAGGACAGGAATTGTAGCACCCAATAA
>JABDJE010000301.1 GCA_013002625.1 Saprospiraceae bacterium
ATTCAAAACTGGGTGCTCACAGATATTGGATGCATGGTTTCAATTTAATCTTTAAGATCATAATCGCTATAGGGCTGGGTCTCGCTTTTCCTTTAATTGGCAAAGCACATATATTACCTCATCTGACACGCTGGCGCTATTTGGTCCTGAAGGGTTATTTTTCCTGATAATTTACTTAACTTGATAGGACAGCATTTCAATCCAGAGCCTATCAACAAGTTAATTTTAATATTACTCCTTTCTCTTTTTACAACACAGTCTGACATATATATTCCTGAGCATTTTACAGGCTGCGGCTACAGCTATCTGGCTGAGCATCAAAACTACGATCATACAATGCGCTTGCTTGATAAACAGGCCGCACAATTTGTATCCTCTAAAAAAGCGCTGTATACCCTTCCTGTTGTATGTCACATTATTCACAACAATGGTTCTGAAAACATATCAGATGATGAAGTCATAGCTGCGATCGAGGATTTGAATGAGGCATTTGAAAATATAGGGTATTATGATCCCACAACTGGCGTGAATGCAGATATAGAATTTTGTTTGGCATTAAGAACACCCGATGAAAATGCATCCAATGGAATAATAAGAACTGAATCTACTTTGACAGACTTTGCTTATGATATCGATGACATTAACCTAAAGAACTTGTCCAGATGGGACCCGAACCATCACATAAATATCTGGATTGTAAAAGAGATCAGAACGACACATTCAGGTTCTGGGGTTGCAGGATACGCAACACTACCGGCATCACACGGCAGAGCAATCGACGGCATTGTTGTGGAGTCCAGATTCCTCAATCAAAGCAAAAGTGAAACTACTGTACTAGTTCATGAAATGGGACATTATCTGGGACTCTATCATACATTCCAGGGAGGCTGTATTAATTCTGATTGCAGCACTTCTGGAGATCATGTATGTGATACGCCGCCCGATAATTCAACCTCAAGAGTACCCTGTGACGCACCAGCCAACAGCTGCAATTCTGACGTAAACAGTGGCTTTTCGTCTGATCAAAATGATATGATCAATAATTATATGGATTATAGCGCACTCGAATGCTACAATGCATTTACTGAAGGTCAGCGGAATCGTATGCATTACTTTATCGAAAACATTAGACAGTCTTTGCTGGATAGCAAGGCCTGTCAATCACCTTGTCTTAACCCAATTGGTATTGGCCCAGTTCAA
This sequence comes from Saprospiraceae bacterium, assembly GCA_013002625.1. Classification (GTDB taxonomy): domain Bacteria; phylum Bacteroidota; class Bacteroidia; order Chitinophagales; family Saprospiraceae; genus RFSX01. The sequence continues at coordinate 1,201 of JABDJE010000301.1, forward strand.
TCCAGCTTCGAGACGGTTACCGGAGCGGCGTTTCAAATCAATCCGGATATTACCGGCGCGAATGATTATTCTTGGATGATTGATGGAACCCTACATTCAACCAACAATATCTTCGAGCATGTTTTTAATGCGCCAGGAGATTATTTAATCGAACTCATAGTGGAAAACGGAGATCCCAATTGCGATCAAATATTAAGTTTTGAAGTAGATGTAGATTGTGATATCGAATTTGAAATTATAAGTGATGCGACTTATCTCGAGGTTGGGGATGTAGCAAACTTTTCACATCAAACACAAAACGAAGATGATATATATTGGTATATAAATGACCAACCTTACAGTATTGCCAACGCTATCAGCTATTCATTTATTAATGAAGGGTATTATGAGATTTGCCTTGAGGCCAGTAATACTTATTGTTCGGAAACAAAATGTGTTGCCATCATAGTCAGTGACAACGCACCTCAGTGTAACGACTCCAAATTAGTTCAATATGAAACAAATGGCCCCTGGATTAATGCCATGGAATCAATTGGCGACCAGGTTATTGGTGGTGGATCCATTGAAGGGTGTTCTGCCCTACTATTCTTTGATGAATCACTCAATATTGAAGAAAGTTTCACACTCAGTGATTGTAATGGATGGTTGGTTAATTATTTGACCTATGATGAATTAGATCATATTTATATAGGATGCAATAATGTTGACAATGAATCCATACTTATAATCAAGTATCAGCTTTCAAGCCGAACTATAATCTGGCAGCGATCAATTCATCATACAGAAAGAATAAATTATAGGGCCCGTATTCTTTTATATGGCAACAGTGTTTTCCTTCAAGGTCAAATGGATGGCGTAATTCATGGATGCGATGCACTCTTAATTGAATTAAATGCTGAAGATGGAATGATGCTTAATGATATTGTTTATCATTTGGGAAGTTGCGAAACGTTTAGCGCATCGATAATTAGCAATAATTCAATAATATCTGCTGGGCGATTTAATAATGCAGGTGGTGGCCAAAGCAAATTTCGCTTCGCAGTAGCTACAATGAATCTTAATGCTGACATTCAGTGGTGTAATCTTTATACAGTTGGCTTAGAAGGAAATGCGCGTACCTACGCAACCCATATCCTGGATACAGGAAACAGTCTGGTGCTTGCCGGATTTGGTGACTATCATGGAACGGGTGTTAATGATATTGATTTAATATTTCAGGAAATAGATTACGATGGTGATATAGTTAGACACCACTCCTACACTACAAATCAGGGCAATACATACAGACCCCGCGCATTTACGATTCTACCAAATGGCTATTTGCTATTTGGTGACTTTATTGATGCAAGCGGTATTGACAGATCATTTATCTTGTCAATCTCAAAGCTTGGGGTTCCGCTGTCCTTCCGGGCTATTGAAAGATCAGTTGCTACTCATTTGTCAACTGCAGAGATTGTTGGCGGTCAGATAT
>JABDJE010000313.1 GCA_013002625.1 Saprospiraceae bacterium
GTATGAGATTTTGGACTATGATCCGAACTTAAATTATCTCATTTTTATACAGTCCGGTTCATTTTCTTTATTCCAGGGATCAGATGGTGTCTATGAAGTTATTTGGAATGCGGGTGTACCTGGCGCAATCTGTGCCATTTTGGAAAGCTCTTGTGGTGATGAAGAAACTTGCCTGGATATAACCGTCAATGATTCAGGTGTTAACTTGGAAATAAATGGCAACCTTAATCCTTGCCCTGGAGATATCGAAACTTATACCTTCAGCCCAAGTCCTGGTCCGGGAGAATCTTACATTGTTAATGTTACCAATGGAACAATAATAAATCAAACAGCTGATGGCGCAGAAATAGAATGGGTCAACACACCAGCTACAGGTGAAATATGTATTGAACTTATTGGCAGCGCTTGTCCACCTGACCCTTTATGTGAAGAGGTTGACATTGAATTGGATTACGAATTGCCTGATGACTTTGAAATGCCAGATGAAATTTGTTTTGGTTCAACCGAAATTGCGTCTGCAGAAAATGATCCGGCCATTATTGACTATATCTGGACGTCTACTAATATTAATATTATCGATGGTCTCAATACCAGTGAAATAGAATTTGAAGGCGGGTCAATCGGCGTTGGTACAATTTGCCTTGAAATACAAACAGGCTGTGGCTTTCAGGGGCCGGTATGTCAGGATATAGATATTCTTGAACAGCCGGATCCAATAATAGACCCATTAAATCCGCAATGCGCTTATACATTTACACTTACCGCTACTGTTGGCGCGTCATCAGAATTGGAATGGGACCAGGTCAGTGGACCAAGTGATGCGATGTTTGATCCTATAGATGGCGTCCCGACGTCAATTGAAGTATTTGAATCTGGGTTCTATACATTTGAACTGACAGAATCCAATGAATCCTGTATCGCCAGCACCGAGATTACTGTTGAAATTTTACCTGACCTTGAATTGAGCAATCTTGAATTCAATTGTGATTTAAACGAGATGTACACTGTTACTTTCGACATCTTAAGTGGCGTTGCGCCCTACGCCGTCAACGGCAATTTGATCGCAGGAAGCACATTTATATCAACGCTTATTGAAAGTGAAGAAGACTTTGAATTTCTAGTCACTGATGCTCTAGGATGTCAGGTCGAAATTGATGGTGACTTTGAGTGCCCATGCATTAGTGATGCCGGCACAATGGAGCTTAATACCCTTTCAGCGTGCGCAGAACCCGGCGCGTTCATAGAAGCCATTTGGGAAGACAATGCCACACTGGATGCCAATGATATCGGCCTTTATGTTTTACACGATGAAGATGGTGACGCACTTGGGGATATCCTATTTACAAACGATGATGGTGTATTTTTCTATGAGGACGAAATCATCCCTGGACAGATCTATTATGTTTCTTATGTTGTAGGAGATGAATTAAACGGAGAAGTTGATTACGATGATGATTGTTTATCTGTGTCTGAAGGACAACCCATAATTTTTTATCCATTTCCTTCGGCTACATATTTCATAGACAATTCCAATTGCAGCACGGTGTATTCCATATTCTACGAATATGATGTCGATGATGTCGAGTTGGATTTTGTCCAGACAGATGGACCTGCCTTTGCGGACATCAATATTATCAACGATGAAGAAATTGAAATTAGCTTTGAAGAAAATGGAACCTACCTTTTTGAAGGATTATATGATTTAGAAGGTTGTACCAGCACTGAACTTATTGAGATAATATTTACCGACGCGCCATCCATAATTAATGTTCAGGAAATCTGTGATAATACCGGCGACAGCTATACAGTTAGTTTTGAAATAACAGGAGGGACTGAACCCTACTCGGTCAGTATACAGGGTGATCTCGATAATAATATATTTACCAGCGACCCCATCCCTACGGGAGATGTGTACAATATCCAGATAACAGATGGGAATGGTTGTAGCTCGAATGCTTTAACCGGTCAAAAATTGTGTGACTGTATAACAGCTGCAGGGACCATGTCTTCAAATTTGATTGAACTTTGCGGCAGCCTAGATTCGATCATGGTGGATAGTGCTCTGGCGTTCATTTTAGATGCTGATGATGCAGCTGCATTTTATCTGCATAGTGGTAACAACATTAATCTGGAATCTGTAATTGATAGCAGTCTGAACGGTATATTCTACTACAAGCCATCCATCCAGTTGGATACGATTTATTATGTATCATTTGTTGTGGGAGATGCTTTACTGGGTTATCCTGATCTTAATGATCCCTGTCTGGATGTTGCCGCAGGTCAACCAGTTGTCTGGCGCAGTTTACCAATGCCTTTTGCAGGTGATGACATTGTCACTTGTGAAGATATAATAATGCTCAATGCAACGCCAGATCAGGGAGAATGGACCGTGGCGGAAGAACCACTACCTGGCGCGTTGGATCTTGACGATCGGTTTGATCCTGCTTCTATGATTACCTTAAGTCAGCCTGGTAACTATTTAATGGTGTGGACTGCACGCAACAATAATTGTGCGGTATCAGATACAGTAAGCATTGTAAAAGCAGAAGACCCAATATTAAATACCCCCATTACATTATGTTCAGATGACCTAATGACTTATTCGCTGGAAATACCCTTTGCCGATCCTAATGAAACACTCCTCCTTGACAATATGCCTTATACTGGTGTTTTTGAAATTCAGGACCTTGAACCGGACAGCATTTATCAGTTTGTTTTTGAAAATGCCTTTGGGTGTACGACAGTTGTAGAATTAGGGCCTGTAGATTGTGATTGCACTAATACTATTGGCACATTTCAAATACAAAATTTGTCTTTATGCAGCTATGAATCACTTGATGTCAATACCTCAAATGGAGATTTTCTATTAGCGGAAGGTGATACATTGGCCTATATCCTTCATGATGGTACGACGAGTGCACTAGGAAATATCCTTGCCACATCTTTCGGCAGTCCAATAGCTTACGATAATGCCTGGGCGCTCAATACGACTTATTTTCTGACACCGGTTATAACACAATTTGATTCGACTGATAATACACTTGACTATAATGCGCCATGCTTTCTTCAGGGTCCGTCTACTTCCGTTGAATGGACACCTTCTTATACATTGAATTTGGACTTTACAACTCTTGCTTGTCTTTTCAGTCAGGCAGAAATCAACCCCCAATTTGATGGGATATATCCTATCACAATTGAGCTCACAAATGTTATCGATGGTGAGGTTGAAAGCATTACGCTTATTGATGACACAGAAAGTATTATTCTTGACGTTGAGGAAAGTGACGGTTGGTTGCTTACAGGTGTTACTGGACAATGCATAGAAAGTTTCGAAGGTCTAATTGAAATAGATGCATTCGTAGAAGAGATACCAGATCTGG
>JABDJE010000009.1 GCA_013002625.1 Saprospiraceae bacterium
CTCTAAGAGAGTACAGCATGTATTATGGCATCAATAAAGCATTGCTGGATAGTCTCGACAAAGAGATTGTTATTATGCACCCTGGACCTATAAACAGGGGTGTGGAGATAGACAGCGATGTCGCAGATTCAGATCACTCGATCATCCTTCAACAGGTTGAAAATGGGGTAGCTGTGAGAATGGCTGTCTTATTCCTGCTGGCAAACAAAAGGGGAAATTTCAGTGCTTAATTTAAAGTTTTATTAAATACGAGATCATTATTTCACAATAATGCATATTTGTGATTCAATCATTTTAAGTTTAGGAGTATGAGACTTGGATTTACAATACTTTTTATTTGTGTCGTGGCATCATTAAAGGCCCAATACAATATCGGTTTCAAAATTGACAACTATGATTCCGATACGCTTGTTATCGGCTATTATATGATGGATAAGCAATTGGTCTATGATAGTTTATATGCAGAAGAAAAAGGCAAATTTACCCTTAAGACCGATGAAGATATTCCTCAAGGCGTCTACCTGGCGCTATTTCAACCCGATCAGACGTTTATGCAATTTTTGATCAATGATCGAGAAAAAGACTTCCGCGTTATATTGGATTTTGATGATTTAAGTAAAATAAAATTCAAAGGCTCAAAGGACAACAAGGTCTTCCAGGAGTATGTGGATTTTCTAGGTAAGGTAAGACCAGAAGCTGAATTACTTAAAGACACTATTGGCAAACTGAGAACCACAACAGATGATGTATCAGAATTCGAGCAGGCATTAGAACTTATTGATGCAAAAGTGGAAGCCAAACAAAAGGCGATAATCGAAAGTGAAGACAATCCCATTGCCTCACTGCTTGTTAAAGCCAATCTTCCTTTTGAGGCAAAAGATTTTGATGATTATGAGAATCCTGCGATGGCCAGATACCTGTGGTATAAAAAACACTATTTTGATAATATTGAAATGGACAACCCTGCCAGTTTACGTACACCATTTCTATTTGAAAGAATCAATTACTATCTCACAAAGCTAACACCTAATCATCCTGATAGCATTGCGATTTCTCTTGATACAATTCTAAATATGCTTGATCCTCAGCCGGAGAATTACAAGTATTATCTCAGCCATTTTTTAAATGATTATGCCAGTTCAAAGATTGTGGGCTACGATGCCATCTATGTGCACCTGGTAGACAACTACTATGCACAGGGACGAGCACCGTGGATCGATGAAGAAAACCTTGCGCGGCTTATTGACAATGCAAATAAGATTCGTCCTGTGTTGATTGGCAAGATAGCAGAAGATATCACGGTCTATGATGAGCAGAACAATCCTATTACCTTGAGTGAAATCGACTACGAATACCTTGTGCTTTTATTCTGGTCACCTGATTGTCCGCATTGCAAAAAGACAATGCCGTATTTTATTGAATTCGATAAGAAATGGCGAGATAAAGGCGTCCGCACATTTGCAATATGTTCTAAGCATAAAGACAAGGTAAATGACTGTTGGGAATATGTGAAAGAAAAAGATATGTTGGGATTCATCAACGGCGCTGACAAATATCACAGATCAAGATTCAAGATCAAGTACAATGTTCAGTCAACTCCTAAAATTTTTATCCTGAATAAGGATCGTGAGATACTCATGAAAAACGTGGGTGGTGAACAGTTGGAAAAAGTAATGGAAGAAATTCTTCGAATCGAGCATACCAATCGATAAGTCAACCGCTATCTATAGAAGACTCTTGGATCTCCATCAAAAGCCTCGTGTGTGGTAAGGCGAATATCCTCTTTGGTCTTGATATTGTACGAATACAATTCCCAATTCCCATCTTTATTAGAGCCATAAAATACCTTGGTCCCATCGTGATTCCATCGTGCAATCAGCTCCGTGCCTTGGCTATTTGAAATATTGATTACTGTATTATTCGATAAGTCCTTCAATAAGATTTCCTGATTACCTTTTTCAAATCTATCACTGCTGAATATCATCCAATTACCATCTGGAGATAAACTTGCACGTTCGTCATTGGCAGGATTGTCGGTCAATTGAGTTAGTTCATTAGTTGTTAAGTCAATAAGGTAAATCTCATTGTTCCCAGTCCCATTATTGGTAAATAAGACTTTGTTGTCCCCAAACCATTCGGTGTAATTTGATGTGCCATTCAATTTTCCTGTCAATTCTTTTGTGGCAGTTTTTTGTTCAAGCATTATAACACCATTGCAAACAAATAACTTATAATTACCTACAGAAGAATATTGAATATTCTTATCGTCGATAATACACCTTTCCGGGTGAGGCAATTCAGTTTCTTCTCTTGTAGAAAGATCATGACGAATTATTTTAATCTTGTCATTTACTTGTCTAAGAAATGAAACAGTGTTTGCGTCAATCCATGAAGGCGACCATTCTTCATAAGCAGAATCAGAGACCCTCAAGATTTCATGGCCATTGGCATCCATCATCAAAATATCGGAATTGCCATATTTACCCGAACTGTATAAGATGTGATCTTCCATCTGACCAAAATCCGTTCTAAAGATTGAGCAGCAGATGAAAATGAAAATATAAATTCCAGTCAAAATTTTTGCTATTTATAGCTACCTAACACATTTTGCATACGTTCTGTTGCAGATTCAAGCTGTTCTTCTGAAGCGGCGTAAGATAACCTGAAGGAATTGGGGTCACCAAAAGCCGTACCTGTTACAACTGCAACATTGGCTTCATCCAACAAAACATCTACAAATTCATCCGCATCGTGTATGACACGCTTGCCATTTGATCGACCAAAGAAGGAAGATATTTCTGGAAAGAAATAAAATGCACCTTCTGGGTTGTTGGTATTCAAGCCATCGATTTGATCAAGAGCATTTTTAACCAGATCTCTACGCTTCTTGAATTCGTCACGCATCGCAAATGTTTCATCTAATGGTGCACGGAGTGCGTGCGCTGCAGCAACCTGGCCAAAGGCATTGGCGCCGGATGTAAACTGTCCTTGAACTTTGGCGCACGAATCTATAATCCAGGACGGTCCTGCGACATAACCTAATCGCCATCCTGTCATTGCGAAGCCCTTCGACATCCCATTGACGGTTAAGGTCCGCTCTTTCATTCCGCTTACGGCACCGATACTGGCTGTCTTTCCAATAAAGTTGATGTATTCATATATTTCATCGGCCAACACGAAGAGATTATCATGATTCAAAATAACCTGAGATAATGCTTCAAGTTCCTCTTTTGAATAAAGGGAGCCTGTGGGGTTTGAAGGACTTGAAAATATTATCAGTTTGGTGTGTTCATTGATGACATCTTCGAGCTGTTCTGGCCTTACTTTGAAATCCTGGTCTATTCCGGCGTAAAGTGGAACAGGTTTACCACCGCAAAATTTAACAATTTCAAAGTAGGACACCCAATAAGGTGTAAATATGATGACTTCATCATCTTCATCCAAAAGGCTCAGGCAGATATTTGCGATACATTGCTTAGCCCCATTCGACACCATTATTTCATTGAGTTCGTGGTCAAGACCATTATCGCGTTTTAGCTTCTGGGCAATCGCTTCTTTTAAGACAGGTAATCCTGGAACTGGCGTATATTTGGTATAACCATCTTTTAATGCCTGGATGGCAGCGTCCTTGATAAAGTCAGGTGTATCAAAATCTGGTTCTCCAAGACTTAAGCTGATAACATCGATACCTTTAGCTTTGAGTTCCCTTGCTTTCTGAGCCATTTTAATCGTTGCTGACTCAGACATGTTCTGCAATTTTCTTGAAAGTAAATGTCTTGACATTAATTATTTTTATATATGACAAAATTAAATATTTTACTTTCGCATTCTGCTTTTTCCAAAGTAATTTTAAGCGCATAGAAATTCTTTGAATTCATTTAAAACATTGCCATGGCCGATAAGATTCAAGTATTCGTAACAGGGGGAACCTTTGATAAGGAATATAACTATATCACCGGAGAGCTCTACTTCAAAAACACACATCTTAATGAGATGTTTGATCAGGGACGCTCCACCCTCGACCTTGATATCAAGACCCTGATGATGCTGGATAGCCTACAGATGACAGATGTAGAGAGAGAGATCATTGTATTCCAATGCAAAAGTGCAATCTCAGACAGGATTCTAATTACACATGGTACCGACACTATGGTGGAAACGGCATCTTACCTGGCAAAGCAAAACATTCCAAATAAGACAATTGTCCTTACAGGTGCCATGATTCCAATAGCTTTTGGTACTTCCTCGGATGGCTTTTTTAACCTGGGTGCCGCCCTGGCATTTGCACAAATAATGGAACCAGGTGTATACATTGCAATGAATGGACGTTATTATGATTGGGACAAAGTGAGAAAAAATCGAAAGACTGGATATTTTGAATCTATAGATTAATTTTATAATACACTGATAATGAATACTAAACACATGTGTATTTTCTGTAATATTTATTTTTAAATAATCTATTTTTCTAATATTTAGTAGTACCTTTACTTTCTAAATGTTTATGAGACATGAAAAATGCTATCATCATATTATTTGTAATGTTTACGCTGAGCGTCAATAGCATTGCTCAAAATCCTGCTTATCCATATGGTCTGTCCTTCAAAGCACTCTTTATGGATTATCAATCACAGAACGGAGGAAGCATTGCGGATTTTAAATCCTACCACCATGGTTTTGAAATAGGATTTCACAAGAAATTACAGGATAATATTAATCTGGTTGTGCCCTTTAAGGCAGGCGTGGTTTCTACCAGCAGCAAGGAAGGTGCCTTTTCACATAGAACAGTTTATGGACTTGATGCGCAAGTACAATATTTGTTTTACAAACCAGAAACAGTTGTTACACCCTATGTTATGGCTGGAGTTGGTGCCGTCAATGAAAAAGATGGTGACTTCAATGTTCAAATTCCTGTTGGATTGGGTTTGCATTTCAAAATAGCCGACAACGCATATATCAACTGGCAATCTGAATTCAGGTATGCATTAAAGGAAGACCGCAATAACTTGCAGCATGGTCTTGGGTTTGTATACTTATTTGGCACTCCAGATGAAGTAATGCTTCCAGGGGAAGAAGAGGATGAAGCTATGATGGAAGATGAAAAAATGGATGAGGAAAAAATGGATGAAGAAGAACAAAGAGATGTGGAAGAAGAAACCCAAGATGAGGAGAGTCAAACCGCCATGGTATTAAAGCCAACACCAAATGATGTTGACGGAGATGGTCTTGAAAATGATATTGATTTATGTCCAGACGAACCAGGTACCAAAGAACTAAAAGGATGCCCTGATTCAGATAATGATGGTGTACCTGACTACAGAGACCAATGTCCGCAATTGAGCGGCTTGTCGATATTCAAGGGATGTCCTGACTCAGATGGAGATGGTATTTCAGACACCAATGACGAATGTCCAAACAGGGCAGGGACGAGCGCTAACAATGGCTGTCCAGATGATATCGTTGATTCAGATGATGATGGTGTAAGTGATGATCAGGATCTTTGTCCAAATGAAAAAGGCACAGTTGAAACCAACGGTTGTCCAGACGATGATGGCGATGGCATAGCAAATGCTGAGGATAAATGCCCTGGAAAAGCAGGACTTAGGGTTCTAAATGGTTGTCCAGATACAGATGGAGATGGCTTAGATGACTCCAGAGACAAATGTCCTAACACACCGGGTTCCGTTGCAACAGATGGTTGCCCTGAAATATCAGATGAAGATTTATCTGTACTTGATCTGGCGATGAGAGCGGTATCATTTGATACTGGCAAATCAACACTCAAGCCTGAATCTTACCCGATCTTAAATCAAATTGCAAATATTGCAGAGAAGTACGAGAACTACAATCTCTTGATTGAAGGCCATACAGATAATGTTGGTAATCCTGCCAACAATCAACTTTTATCAGAAAGAAGAGCACAAGCTTGTTATGAATACTTACAGCGTAAAGGCATCAGCTCAGACAGAATGAGCTTTGTTGGTTTTGGAGAAAGCAGACCGATTAACAGCAATGAAAGTTTAAGAGGTAGGTCACTAAACAGACGTGTACAATTTACATTGAAGCCGAGGTAATAACGAAAGTCAACTTAACTATATAGAGAAGGGAGTAATTTAAATTGCTCCCTTTTTTTTATTTGTATTGAGACTCTACATTATCCGCTTTCCCCAATACTGTATCTACCATGTTCTTATGATAATCATCCAATGATTTAGCCAGATCATTGTCATTTGATGCCAGTATTCTCACGGCCAACAAACCAGCGTTCTTAGCCCCATTAAGTGCTACTGTTGCAACAGGTATACCGTTCGGCATTTGCAATATTGAAAGAATAGAATCCCATCCATCAATTGAATTTGAAGATTTGATAGGAACGCCAATAACGGGAAGGTCTGTTAATGAAGCCATCATCCCAGGTAAATGTGCAGCGCCACCTGCCCCTGCAATCACAACTTGCAATCCTTTGGCACGCGCGGCCTTGCCATACTCAAACATCCTGTCCGGCGTTCTGTGCGCAGATACCACAGTTATTTCAAAATCTACATTAAAAGACTCAAGCACATCCGCCGCAGCTTTCATGACAGTCAAGTCAGAATCTGAACCCATAATGATACCTACCTTTGGTGTACTCATGTTTTTACTTTTAGTGTTGATTTGATTATAGCCATTTTATCCAATGCCGATTGTTTATCCTCAGCGATAATATTTACATGTCCCATCTTTCTCAATGGCTTTGTAATTTTTTTTCCATACAAATGTACATATACATTGTCCATTGCAACAAGCTCATCAAAGCCTTCGTAGTAAACTTCTCCGGTGTGACCAGTTTCTCCCAACAGATTGATCATAAGCGCTACATTGTCCTGACGTATGGCTTTTAATGGCATATTCGTGATCGATCTGAGATGCACATCAAACTGTGAATAATTGCTCGCATTGATGGTATGATGCCCTGAATTATGGGTTCGGGGCGCAATTTCATTGATGATTATTTCACCACTTTTTGTATAAAACAACTCCACGGCAAGAATACCCACCATATCCAATGCATCTATCAATTTCTTGGCAATGCTTCGACACTTGTCTTGGATCTCTGGCGTTACTTCAGCCGGCGACAATAAATAGTCCAATAAGTTTCCTGAGGCATTAAAAGCCATTTCGACGACTGGATAAGTAATCACATCTCCACGCTCATTCTTAGCTACTGTTATCGCCAATTCTTTTTGGATATCTACCAATGACTCGATCACCGATGGTGTATCCATTAACATGTCCAGTGATTTTTCATCTCGAATGATAGCAACCCCTTTGCCATCATAACCAGCTGTTCTGGATTTCTGTACAAATGGTAAACTTAAAGTTCCATCGGAGATTTTATCCAATATTTCTTGCTTATCATTTATAAGGATAAACGCCGAGGTTTCAAATCCCTGCGCACGATAAAATTGTTTTTGGAGCCCTTTATCCTTAATACGTTCGATCACATGAGCCTGTGGAAATACCTTCTTTCCCTCGGATTCGAGTTGTTTTAAGGCTTCTACATTGACATTTTCAATTTCAATCGTGATGATATCCATTTGTCTACCAAAGTGCAGAACATCTTCGTAGTCCTTAAAGCTGCCCCTGTGAAAATGTCCTGAGACCTCTCCGGCAGGAAAAGACGCATCCTGATCAAGGAAATGCAATTCAATCGCATAGGGTATAGTCGCTTGCGCCAGCATGCGTCCCAATTGTCCTCCACCCAGGATTCCAACTTTTTTATTGTGAATGCGCTCTATCATTTATTCAACTTATGATAATAAAAAAGGGCTTGTTATCTTGGCGCAAATATAAAAGGAAGATGGCAAAAACAATTATCAAGAATGCAACTCTTGTCAATGAAGGAAGAATGTATGAATCTGATGTCTTAGTTGACAAAGGCAGGATTATCAGAATTGATAAGGATATTTCAGATGAAGCGGCAGAAGTTATTGACATCAAAGGCCAATGGT
>JABDJE010000047.1 GCA_013002625.1 Saprospiraceae bacterium
ACCTTGAAGGTTGAGATGACCGACAGGGGAGAACCTGGCGATGAGGATTCCATCGGCATCAACCTGACCAATAACAGTGGTACATTGTTGTACTCGAGCAATTGGACAGGAACATCAACTGATGAGCTGATTCTTTCGGGAGGAAATATTGTGATCCATAGTGGTTTCAGTACGATTAGTTCAGATATGCAGGAGCTAGGCGAGAATATGGTGCCTACACTGGTATTTGATGTATCAACTGATGAGAATCCCTTCGATAATAAAGCAAGCTTGAGTTTGAACTCGACTGACCAATTAACACAGGTGACCTATTCTGTTTACGATAGCAATAATAAATTCCTGTATTCAGAAACCTTAAAACCAGATGAGAAATTCGAATTTGGAAATGGCATCAAATCTGGAATGTATCTTGTAATTGTACAACAAGGCGACAATGTTTCTCAAATCAGGTTAATTAAAAAGTAATTTAAATTTTCAATAATAGAGAAAGGGCGTTCAAATGTTTGGACGCCCTTATTTATGATATATAATTGAAAACCAAAGATATAGTTAACAACTTTTATAGAGCACATGTAATATGACTAATGAAATTGCTTATATTTGAAATGCTATTAATTAACATGATTTTATTAAGAATTTAGTCAATCTCCCTTATAGCAAACCATATCTTCTTAAGGATTATGCTAATCCCATTTTTAACGTGTATTTAGCTCGTTTCTGACTATTTGAATTATTGAGCAAGCTTGCTTGGTTATGAAGTATACTTTTTTTCAAACCAACAAAACTCAATAATTATGAAAAAACATTCAATTTTATTAATGCTAATGCTGCTGGCCTTTATGACCATATCGGCCCAGAATCCCCAAGAGGAGAACGCAAAAGAAACACCTTCAAATGTTTCTTTGGTAGATATGATTAATCAGAAAAGTAATAATTATGTTATTTATAAGGAACATGTTAGCAGTTTAAGTGGGATCAGACATGTTTATATAAGACAGGCAATTAATGGGCTCGAAGTTTACGGAACAGAATCGAGTGTGCACATTGATGCCAGTGGAAAAACGGTTACTTCTCATAATTATTTTCTTGATGACATAAAAGCTACTGTAAAAAGCGATGCTCAAAGCTTATCGGCTGATCAGGCTATTTCGGCTGTAGCCAGCCAGATGGGATACCCGATTTCGAATCTTCAAAAGATTAAAGATGAAGATGGGGTTAATCAAAAATCACTGTTTAATAAGGCTGGGATATCTTTAGATGACATTCCGGTTAAATTAATGTATTATTATCGCCAAGGAGAGGGTACCATTTTAGTGTGGGAACTTTCTATTGCTGAAAGAAATTCTTCCGACTGGTGGAATTTTCGTGTTGATGCAGCTACAGGACAGATTATTGACAAAGATAATTTAACACATGAGTGTTTTGACTTTGGTGAGCACAGTCATGAAACTTCTAAAAAAACTTCAGAATATTTTAATTTAGAAGGCCCTGTAAATAATACCGCACTGTTTGATGAGGTTGATGGAATTGGAACCTATAGAGTTTATGCCATGCCCGTTGAATCTCCTTTATTTGGCTCACGATCGCTTGTAGTTGGTCCGGAAAATGCTCTTGCTTCTCCTTTTGGATGGCATGATACCGATGGGGCTGTTGGCGCAGAATTTACTAATACACGAGGAAATAATGTAAGTGCCTGGGATGATGAAGATGGCAACGATACTCCAGATGGTGCTTATACTGCTAGTCCGGGAGGGGATTTAGTTTTTGACTTTCCTTTAAATACAACCTATTCGGCGGCAGATCAATCTACAAATGCTGCCACTACCAATTTATTCTACTGGAATAATATCATACATGATGTCATGTATCAATATGGTTTTGATGAAGCCGCCGGTAATTTTCAGGAAAATAATTATGGAAATGGTGGTTTAGGAGGTGACTCGGTTAATGCTTTGGCCCAAAGTGGCAAGGGAACATGCAATGCTAATTTTGGAACTCCTATTGATGGGAATAATCCGAGAATGCGGATGTATGTTTGTGATGACGAAGATGGCGATTTGGATAATTGGGTCATTGTTCATGAATATGGGCATGGCATTCACAGTAGATTAAATACTACAGGCGGAGCAGAACGGATGAATGAAGGTTGGGGCGACTATTATGGATTGATGCTTACCATGCAAGCAGGTCAAGTCAATACGACCTCAAGAGGTTTTGGAAACTTTGCGTTTAATTCAATATTTGGCGCCGATGGTGCTCGAACATTCCCTTATAGCACCGATTTCACTGTGAATTCGCACACCTATGATGATATAAATACAGAAGTCGCACCGCATGGTGTAGGTTCAGTTTGGGCAATGATGCTTTGGGAAATGACATGGGAACTTATTGCCATTCATGGTTTTGATACTGATTTTTATAATGGATCTGGTGGTAATAATATTTCTTTGGCTCTGGTAACTGAAGGCTTGAAATTACAACCTGCCAACGCTGGATTTGTAGATGGAAGAGATGCTATCTTATTAGCTGATCAAAACTTATATGGTGGTGCAAATCAATGTGCTATTTGGAATGCTTTTGCCAGAAGAGGTTTAGGATTTAGTGCAGATCAAGGGACATCTGCAAGCAAAACCGATGGCACTGAAGCCTTCGATGTACCAGATCCGCCTGTGGCTGTATGCGTAGCACCTTTCGCAATTCAATTAGATGCTAATTTAGAGGCGAGCATTGATGCTTCTGATATTGATGATGGCTCCACAGCACTTTGCGGAATTGCTTCCTTAAGTGTTTCGCCTAATACATTCGATTGTGACGATATTGGAGATGTAGAAGTTACTTTGACGGTCACTGATAATTATGGTAATGAGGCGACTTGTACTACTACGGTCACCGTTGAGAAGAGTCCAACAACTCTAACATATGATGGCGATTTGGAAGGGCAATATACAGATCCGGTTGATCTTTCTGCTACTTTGCTTGATGACGACGGAAATGGTTTATCTGGAAAAACAATAAATTTCAAAATCGGTTCTCAAACCGATTCTGCTGTGACCGATGGATCTGGATTAGCCTCGTTAACATTGATACTAGACCAAGATCCAAATAATTTATACACTGTAGATGTTGCATTTGATGGGGATACATGTTATGCTGGAAGTGATGATTCCGATCCATTTGATATTTTGCAAGAAGATGCTAACGTAGAGTATACAGGGCATACCTTACAAGCTACTCCAAATGCAGGCAGCTCTACCGCAACAGTTGTACTAAGCGCCAATATTCAGGATGAAGATGATGGCCATCCAGGAGATATTACCAATGCATTAGTTCTATTTATAGATAGAGATACGAACATTGCTATTTCACCTTGGATCCCGGTAACCGATCTTTTTGATCCAAGTGATCCTACTATTGGAAGTGTGAGCTATGAATGGGAAGTTAATTTAGGAAATCTGAGTTCTAAAACCTTTACGGTTGGAATTATCGTTGGCGGATGCTATACTCAGAATGATTCAGCAGATGACACTGTTGTAACCGTATATAAACCCAAAGGTGATTTCATTACAGGAGGAGGTTATATTTTTCCTGATGAATCCGCGGGATCTTATGCCTCAACCCCTGGTTTAAAGGCCAATTTCGGATTCAATGTGAAATACAATAAAAAAGGAAAAAAACTGAAAGGCCATATGAATATTATTTTCAGACGTGATGAAGGCGGTATGATTCGCACCTATCAAATTAAGGGTAACGCCATTCAATCTCTAGGCGTTGATATAGCAGATCCTGGGGCTTTATTTGGTGAATTCATTACCAAGGCAAATTTGAATGATATTACAGATCCCTTATTCCCGATTTCCTTGGGAGGTAATCTCAGTCTTAAAGTTGAAATGACCGATAGAGGTGAGCCAGGAATAGATGATTCCATTGGAATTAATTTGATTGATGCTAATGGCATACTACTCTATTCAAGCAACTGGTCTGGAATTTCTACTGAAGAAATGATGCTTTCAGGAGGAAATCTCGTTGTTCATAGTGGTTTCTGTACGATTAGTTCAGATATGCAGGAGCTAGGCGAGAATATAGTGCCTACAGTTGTATTTGATATATCAATTGAGGAGAATCCCTTCGATAATAAAGCAAGTTTGAGTTTGATTTCGACGGATGAAACGACGCAAGTGACTTATTCTGTTTATGATAGCAATAACAAATTTTTGTATTCAGCAACCCTGAAACCGGATCAGAAATTTAAATTTGGAAATGGCATCAAATCTGGAATGTATCTTGTTACCGTGCAACAAGGTAATAATAAGACTCAGATTAGAATGATCAAAAAATAGTTCATTTCATAACTTAATGATAAAGGGTGTTCAAATGTTTGGACGCCCTTTAATTATACGTGAAATTGAAAACAGGCTAAGTGTATTTCACAAAAAAGAATGACTATGGAATAATATTATCAATAATTAACGTAATCAACAATCTCCAAGCCATAACCAATCATCCCAACGCGTTTGGTTTGTTGGCTATTGGAAATGAGACGTAATTTACGAATGTTCAAATCGTGAAGTATTTGTGCACCAATACCAAAATCTTTAGCATCCATGTCAATCCGTGGTGCTTTGACCACTTCACCTTTTATTTGCGATTCTTTAAGCGTTTTTAAGCGTTTTAAAAGATTCATCGATTGAGCTTGCTGATTGATAAAGATGATCGCACCTTTGCCATCATCGTTGATCACCTTGAACATATCATCCAATTTCTCGTCGGCATTATTGGTGAGCGTTCCAAGGATATCATTATTTACCAAAGTAGCATTCACACGTGTTAAAACAGGTTCTGCTTCTTCCCAATGGCCTTTTGTTAGTGCAATATGAATTTGGTGATTGGTGGTTTGCTCGTATGCTCTCAATCTGAACTTCCCAAAACGGGTTTCGATATCAAAATCCTCTTTTTTATCGATCAAAGAGTCATGTTCCATCCTGTAAGCAACCAGATCTTCAA
>JABDJE010000063.1 GCA_013002625.1 Saprospiraceae bacterium
GACCTACCCACTGCACGCCTTGATTGTACATAATGTAATCATTAGGCTTGGGATCTTTAATCTCGCAAATGATATTATATCTGTTTTTAGACACTGAATAATACGCCGTTGCATAAGAACTCAATCCAATACCATGCTTCCAGAACCAGTTGCCGTACTGATTAAAATCAATGACGAATTTTGCCTGTGATAGACGTTTGACATTGATGCCATCTGTAATTCGAACAGCATTATATTGAGATACATGATGGATTGTATTGTTAATCTCTTTTCCATTTAAATATTTCAATGACTTCCTGATAAAATCTCCCTGGGTGCCATAATCTCTGAATATGTACAATCCATTATAATTATCAGGTGAACTTAAAATATAAATGTCATTCGTGTCCTCTGGAATTTTAAAATCAACCAATAAATCACGCTGTAGTTTACCTGCATTATGACAATGTGTAATCATAACCCCAAAGAAATATAATGTTGCGCCGGCCCATATGATTAAAATTGAATAGGAAAGGCGCCTCCATGGAATTCCAAGGATGAGTGTAAGTAGGAATGGTACAACAAATGCAGAAGCCAAATACCCATATCTGTCATTCTCCCAAAGAATGGCATGACTAAAAAACAAGGTAATAATAGGCGCCAGGCTGATCCCAAACATAATCAACATCAAAAAACTAAACCTCGCAATCGGTTTAAGTTCAGCCCACACCCAAAGGCGGTAAGCTATTACACCAATTATGGCAAAAATGATTGGAAGATAAACTATCGGATTCCCAAGCATTTCATAAATGAAAAATTTAATCTCAGGAGACCAAAAATGGAGGTGTAAGCCATACTTGGAAAGATATTTTAAACCATTGCCAAGAATAAGGTCTGCATTTAAGTTTAAATGTTTTTCTGCGCCATAATGTCCTATAAAGTTTCCAATGACCCAGCGGTTCAGAACCAGATATGAAAACAGCAGGACGAATTGTGGGATTATAATTTTTTTGAAATGGGCAGTCAAATTAAATCGAATATCTGTGCTGAATTTGCTGAAAAGCAATATGACCAAACTCAAAAGCGGTACGATGAAACTCAGTTCCAATGAAAACAGAGCTAATAAATAGGCGATAAAAATAAACACCAGGTACTTCTTTTTTGGACTCTGGAGGTAATCAACAAGCCACCTTAGAGATTGGATGATGAGACCGGTTGTTATCAAGTAATGTATACATGCTTTCCACACGACAGCTTCAACATTGTAAGGCATACATAAAAACAGGAAGCCGGCGAGAAGCGGAACGTAGGGCTTTATTTCTGTTTTGGATAGTTTTAAAATTGAATCAGAAAATCTGAAAACCAAATAAGCATTGATGCCATGTAAGCTTGAAGCCAGGATATACCACGCCCATTCGTTTGTGCCAAAAAGGGAGTAAAAGCTATAATTTATAAAATGAAAAAACTGATGCAGGCCAGGATATCCAAAACAAATCCATAAATCAGAAGTTGTACCATTATCGTAGCGGGATATCCAGTTTACAAAATCCGTAACCATGCCATAGCGCCGTGTTGGAAAGAATAAAAGTAGACTGGATAGAATAAAGAAGGCTCTAATTTTCCGCATGGTACAAGATATACTGTATCTATAAAAGTTCGACATTGAATTTATGAAATTGGCTGAAATAAAATGGGTAGGCATCGACTATGGTGCCAAACTGAGTGGCAATACAGCAGTGGTCTGGCAAGAGAATGCAGGACTCCATTGTGCCCAAAGCCTCAAAGGCAAGGACAGCGATATATGGCTAAAGGAACTGCTTTTAAGGTTAAATCCTGAGCGCATTTTTATAGATGCACCTTTAAGTCTTCCCTCGGTTTATTCAACGGAAGGTCAGGATTATTTCTATAGACAATGCGACCGTGAATGCAAGGCTATGTCACCTATGTTTATAGGAGGTCTGACTGCCAGAGCCATCAAGCTCAAAGATGAATTGACTAAATATCAGTGGTTTGAAACTTACCCAGGTTATCTAGCACGGCAGGTATTGGGCCTAAAAGAAGCCTATCAGAAAAAGAAAGCTTTTGATTCAAATATTTTTAATCAGATTGATGGCAATATCAAAGTACTAGCGCATGAATTCAATAACTGGCACCGCTTTGATGCCTACCTGGCTTGGTTAAGCGGCTTAAGATTTAATTGTGATAAACATCTGACAATGGGTGATCCTAAAGAAGGACTTATTATTGTGTAATCGGCTATTCATTCAGCCGAAAACCAACGCCATGAATATTTTCAATGGAAATAGAATCGTCGTCCTTCAGGTACTTTCTTAATCTGCTGATAAATACATCCATACTGCGTCCCATGAAATAATCATTCTCGCCCCAGATTCTTTCAAGGATCGTTGAGCGTTCGACAATTTTATTTTTGTGTTCGATGAGCATTTTCAGCAGGTCGGCTTCTTTCTTTGTCAATTGACTGCTGCCATTGTCACATACCAGTTGTAAATTATCATGTTGCAATTCATATTTGCCAACTCTGAGTACAGGTAGTTTTGCACTGCCTGCTATAAATCTTCTCTTAAGGAAGATCTCAATTTTCAGCAATAACTCCTCTATTGAAAAAGGCTTGGTGATATAGTCGTCCGCGCCGATCTTCAAGCCCTTAATTTTATCATCCTTAAGGGATTTGGCAGTTAGAAACAGGATTGGAATTTCTGAATGACGGGATCGTATGGATGCCGCAACGTCGAAACCATCAATTTCTGGCAACATCACATCAACGAGACATAGGTCAAATTGCCCATTTTTGAATATCTGGATAGCCTCCTTGCCATCTTTGGCATGCGTTACCTTATAGCCTTTCAGTTCCAGGTTGTCTTTTGTAACAAAACTTAATACCTCATCATCCTCTACATATAAAATATGTGCCTTCTCCATTTTATTTTGATTTTGGAATTTCTAATATTACCGAGGTGCCATTATGTAACTCTGATTGTATATCGATTTTCCATTCGTGGGCATCACAAATGCTTTTAACATAATACAGACCCAAACCAAAGCCTTTCACATTGTGGACATCACCTGTGGATACGCGGTAAAATTTATTGAATATTCTTTTTATCTGATCTTTTGAAATCCCGATGCCATGATCCTTGATAATGATTCTTACTTTATTTTGAAATTCTATAATTCCGATTTCGGCAATAGGGGTACCTTTTCGGTACTTCAGGGCATTATCAAGAATATTCGATAATACATTTGTGAAATGCAATTTGTCCGCAGTGATGAAAATTTGTTCTTGTAAGTGGGGCTTAGTGATTTCCCCATCAACAGCTTCAAACTTTATACGTTCCTCCTTGACAATTTCATTGAGAAAAGATTCAAGTTCAATTGATTCCAGGTTGAGCTTGAATTGATCTTTTTCCATCTTGGCAATGTTGAGTACTTTTTCAACCTGTGCATTCAACCTGTCATTTTGATTATTAATGATGGATGCATATTT
>JABDJE010000119.1 GCA_013002625.1 Saprospiraceae bacterium
CCCATTCCACGCAATAAAACGGTATCCTGATTTTCATTGACTATGGCTTTGCCTTTTGTTCTCAGAAACCCTTGCCCTTCCAAGGAATTAGGACAACTAATGGATAATATAAAAAACAGGCAACCAAATAATAGTTGATTGCCTGTTCTAGTTATAATCTTCATGTTTTGGGAATTGCAGTTTAATCTTCCTGAAATACACGGATATAATCGATAATCATGTTTTGAGGAAATGAGGTAGTTGAATCCGGTGATCCAGGCCAATTTCCACCTACTGCAGTATTGAAAATAAAAAAGAATGGATCATTGAACGGATATGGGTTCTGGTTTCCGACACTTTGTCTTGAAACCGAATGGAATTGTTGATCATCCAAAAACCATTTTATGCTGTCTTCTTCCCATACAATTGAGAACACATGATATGCAGACGAAAACTTAGCATTATTAGGAAGTGAAATGGAATGTCCTGCCATAATTCTATTTCCATTAGGATCGGAATAATGCACAGTACCATGCAACTTGCCTGGTTCGTGACCCACGATTTCCATGATATCAATTTCACCACATCTTGGCCACCCGACACTTCTTATATTTTCACCCAACATCCAGAATGCAGGCCAAATGCCTTGCCCTTCAGGGAGAACCGCTCTGATATCTACGCGGCCATGAGTGAATTCAAACTTGTTTTCGGTAATAATTCTAGAAGAGGTATAATTGAATCCAGCAAAGAACTCATCTCTTGCTTGAATGACCAGGTTACCTTCATACATAATTGTATTTTCAGAGGTATAATATTGGAGTTCATTGTTACCCCAACCACTGGCACCATTTCCTATTTCATAAGTCCATTTACTTTGGTCAAGTTCAGTCCCGTCAAACTCGTCACGCCAGATTAGGTTCATCCCTACATATTCATCGGGGGTTGAATAACCACCAGGAAGGTCGAACTGCCCTAATATATCATCATTTTCAATGATTATAGAAACAGTATTATTTGAAGCTGTTGCTTCAGATATAGATACAATTTCAACGGTAAACGCTTCATCTTCCTCCCATTGCTCATCTGCTAATAGATTGATCCTGAGATTCTCTTGGCGTGAGCCTACTGCAAACTCTATGACTTCATCACGCACTGCTTCAAAGTCTTCACCTGCAACCGCAGTACCATCTACCGATTTTAAAACGACGGATACAGGTTTTGTCCATGATTTACTTAACCTTAAGCTTACGAATATGGATTTATCCTGATTGCCTTCATCGACTGTAATCGATTCCATAGAAAATACAGGCAGCGTATTATCCATTGGCATTGGGTCCTCTCCTTCAGAAGAACAGGACAATAATATTAGAACGAAAAATAGAGTCAATCTTATCATAGGCTTCAAAAATAAAGTGCGGACAATTAACATGCCCGCACCTAATATAAAAAACTAATTATCTCTTACTCAAATCTTAAGTTACGTATATAGAATGTCCCCGTTGCGTCATGGTTCCCACTTCCAATTCCTATATAAATCATATCAAGATCATTTCTCTCATAAATTGTACCTGCACCTGAACCTGCATTATGCATATCAAGACTGTAGGTCAATGTAATCCATTCGTCTTCAGGCAATGTAGATCCATCATTAACAAACTCATAGTGGTCTGTCCACCATTGTGCAGTTGCTCCTTTATCACCTATACCAATAATTACATTTTTAGTTAAAGTACCTGAATAATCATTAGAACTTGGCAGATATACATCAAGTGAAACTGTTGACAAGTTTTCAAAGTTGATGTCATTTTTCATTGGTGATGTTTGTAATTGTAATTCCTGGAACAACTCGGTTGTTCTGTTATACTGACCAACTTTAGCAGCAGTTGGGTCAGCAGGATCGTCAACACCAAACTCTACTGTTGATGCTGATTGTATAGTATCCAATAAATCACCTGCTCCATCAGCAGCAAAAGTATGCCCCATTCCCATAGGAGAAATATCAGGATAATCTTCACCAAATACAGGTATATCTGTTGGGATTTCAGGAAGGTCAGCTGGATTGTCATAGCTCACGAGGAAGAAGTTCCACACAAAGCCGTCTCCAACGATCGCTAGATTTAATGTGTCCGCAACATCGCCGTCATTTAGTCCAAATACTTCATACGTTTTAGATTGGATTGGAACAGAATTATCTCCATCGGATGTTTTATTACAAAGTCCGATATATGCTCCGAGTCCTTCCAAAGTAAGCATGTTTGCATTATTGTCATATACAAACGTGTAATCTCCACCATCTCCAAAAGCCTCTCTATCTGGGTTGTCTCCCCAAACGCCACCTTCTGATTCATCTCTACAACCTTCTGCATCTTCACCATTAATTATCCAGCCACCGTTTGCTACCGCGTCTACGAAGATTGTTCCATTTGTGTTCATTTCAAATGTACCATCTCGGTGAAAAGTGTAGCTATCGTCTAAAATACATGGTCTCTCAGCTAAAGGTGTTACACCACCAAACGACCACCAATCTGTAGCCCCTAAATCAGGACCAATTCCTAGTGATATACCTTCTCTTAGTAGGTACCATGTCTTGCTATCAGATCCAGCAAGGATTCCCAATTGTACATTTGGATCGGTAATGGATACATTCTCAGATCTTTGTGCAGACTGACCTGCAGCATTTGAAGCAGTTAATGTAATCACATAATCTCCTGCTGCAGCATACGTGTGCACAGGGTCTTTATCCGCTGAGCTGTTGCCATCACCAAAATCCCAAGCGAACGTTGTTGCATTCTGTGAAAAGTTGGTAAATGTTACTTCAAGTGGATTATCAGGGTTTACTGCAAGCTGGAAACTGGCAATAGGTGTATCATTGCCACCCATTGGTTCTTCATCATCTCCACAGGAAGTGAAGATTGTTATAGCCATTACAGGTATAACCAACCAGAGAAAATTGAATATTGAATTCTTAGTCTTCATAATTAATTATTTATAGTTTTTTCATTAATAGATTTAAAATATTATTGAAACAGACTTGCGTCTGGATATTCCGTTAAATTAGGTGCTACAGAAGTTTCTTCTAGTGAGATTGGCAACCACAAGTGAATGTCTGAAAAATTGCCTTGTCTTAGCGGGTCTCCTTCAAACAATGATGCATCTGCGCGACCTGATCTCACAAGGTCGAACCATCTATCTCCTTCCATGGCAAACTCTGCTCGTCTCTCATATTGAATCGCTTCAAGCAAGCTCCATCCTTCATCACTCATTACCTGGCTTACAGTTCTGAAATTTCCGCTGTTGTCTCCAGGTCCTGCTGCTCTTTCTCTAACCTGATCAATATATGCCATGGCTTCGCCGTCTGAACCAGATCCTCTATGAAGGCATTCAGCCAACATCAGTAGTACATCTGAATAACGAATTGAATAAATGTTGTCGTCTTTTGTCAGGTTAGGATCACCACCATTTACATTATTACCTTCATATGCTTTGAAGTTCGCATACTTTACTTGCCAGTACCCTGTATAGTCAATAGGGTTAGCTTGTGTAATATCGATTACAATATCACAACCCGAGATGCCAGCTTCTTCGATATCCATTTCCAATCCATCAACAGATACAATAGCTACATCTCTTCTATAAACATCATCTTCCAAGTAGAAATCCCATAATTCCTGCGTTGGCAACATGAATCCCCAACCTGCTTCATAATCTGGATGTTCGGAACACAAACCTCTAATTCCACACAATTGCACTATACCATTTCCTTCAATACCTTCAAACCATCCCCAATCACTCGGCCACAAATTAGACTTCTGAATTTCAAATACAGACTCTCCCGGATTCTTAAGGCCAAATCTATATAAATCAGCCATATCATCTTCCAGGTTATAAATTCCCGAGGCCACAACTTCTTCCAATTGCGCTGCACCTTTATCAAAAGTCGCTATATCGTCATCATTAAAATCAGCCCAATACATATATACTTTACCCAATAGAGCTTGGGCAGAAC
>JABDJE010000152.1 GCA_013002625.1 Saprospiraceae bacterium
TCGTTTACCTCCTGACGCACGCGAGCGTGGTCAGGATGCTAATCTCTCGCTTTTGGCGGATCGTCAGCATAAAACCTAGAACCTAAAACTATCTACACCCATTCAACATCCTTCCTAAAAACAGTCCCTTTAAATATAGCAACTATCTTTTTATTCTGATTTACAACTTCGACATCGTAATGTCCAAGTTTATTAGAAACATTGGTTTCAGTAGCTTCTGCAATCAAGATATCTCCTGCTTTTATAGCTCTTGTATGCGAAATGGAGGTTTCAATGGATACAGCATGTTTACCTCTGCTGTTAGAGGCAAATGCAAATGCGCTATCTGCGAATGAAAAGCTGATGCCACCATGGGCAATATCAAAACCATTGGTCATTTCTTCTCGTACAGCCATTTTTATTTTGCAATAGCCAGGAGATACTTCTAAGAATGTAATGCCAAGCCATTGACTGAAATCATCTTTGGCGAACATTTTATCTACTATTTCCCTTGGCGTCAGCGTCATCTATTTGATTGGAATATTCTCTATAATTTCTAGCCCATATCCGACCAGGCCAACACGCTTTCTGGGATTATTGGTAAGAAGTTTCAATTTATTAACCTCAAGCGCATTGAGTATCTGAGCACCTATTCCCAGATTACGCTGTTCGGTTGAATTGGTGTTGCCTGAGCCAGGATTCAGCCTTTTTCCTGCAGATTGTTGATCGCTCAGCATTTTTAAACTTTGTAAAATGTTTTGGTCTTCCTCTTTTTGGCGCAGATAAAGCAATACGCCTTTACCTTCTTCTGCAATCATTTCCAGGGTCTTGTGTAACTGCTGACCATAGCCAGCCAACATAGCGCCAAGGATATCTCCGGTGTTACTGGAAGAGTGTACCCTGGTCAAAATAGGTTCACCCTTTTCCCAAGTCCCTTTTTTCAGCGCCAAATGTGTCACATTGGAATTGATTTCAGTAAAGGCAATAACTTCAAGTTGACCATAATCCGTATTAAATGTATACCTCTTGGATTCCTTGATAAGGCTCTCCTTCTCCATTCTGTATGCCACAAGGTCTTTAATAGAGATAATTTTCAAGTCCATGGCTTTTGCCATTGTCATCAGTTGAGGCAATCGTGCCATGGTACCATCAGGATTTAGTATCTCCACAAGTGTCCCTGCGGGATAAAGACCAGCCATTCTTGCCAAATCAACAGCGGCTTCTGTATGTCCGGTTCTACGAAGTACACCACCATCTTCTGCCACCAATGGAAATATATGTCCCGGTCGCGCATAGTCATGAGATGCTGTTTCTGGATCAACAATGGATTTTATACCAGTCGCCCGGTCATAAGCTGATATTCCTGTTGTACATCCTTTACCTATTAAATCTATACTCACAGTAAATGCAGTCTCATGTAGCGCGGTATTGCTTGTAACCATCTTGTTAAGATCGAGCTGACGTGCGCGCTCAGAAGTAATAGGTGTGCATATTAATCCTCTGCCATGGGTGGCCATGAAGTTGATTATTTCGGGCGTTATCATTTCTGCTGCACAAATAAAATCTCCTTCATTTTCTCTGTCTTCATCATCGACAACGATAATTACCTTACCCTTGCGAATATCTTCGATAGCTTCATCTATTGTGTTGAGTACAATGTCTTTTTCAGTGCTTATATCCATGAGTTTAGATTAGTGTTGCAAAGTAAAATACTTTATTTATCAATTTAAATGTTTATGCAAAGAATAGGTTTAATAAAAACGTGAAATGTCAGTGTGAATTGGCTATTTTAGACTTAAAATACGATGAAATGAAATTGAACATACCTTATTTTAAAATTTTATGCCTGACGTTGTTCGCGGCGGCATTGTCTTTACAATCATGTGGTGATGACGATGTAGAGGGTTGTACCGATGCGAGTTCAGAAAATTATAATGTGGAAGCCACTATCGATGATGGGTCTTGTATCTATGCACGCGATAAATTTATCGGCGATTTTGTCTGTGAATTTTTATGTCCTGGACCATTGGCATTTATCAGTAATGATACATTGATAATCACGATTTCTCCTTCCTTGGACGAGATGAATAAAAGTGAAGTTATATTCTCACTTGAGGTCAGTGGCGTATCGGTAGGATTATTAGGAACCGTTGAAGGGGATTCACTATTTATCGATGATACTTTAATGGATGTTATCATTCCGCATCCTACATTTGGGCCATTAACGGCAGATATTATCGGAACAGGTAATGCTGTTATGGTTGATAATGATACCAGATTGGTGGGAAATGTTGGACTTACAGCTAATACGGCATTAATTCCAATTCCATTAACGGATAATTGTACCGTTGAAGGCGATAAGCAATAGAAATCAATAAATACATATTTGAACAAAGCCTCCTAAAGGGGGCTTTTTTTATGGGCACTGGGTTATGCGTAAAAGGAATTCTACAAAATTCAAAATCAGGTAAAAACCCTGATTAGTTTAGGTATTAATACATGTATATTTAAGATCTAATGCTCAAGCATTGGATATTCAATAGTCACTCCTCCGAGGCAATCAATATTTGTTCACACCCCAGCATTATTTTAATTAATAATAAACCCAAAAAATGAATGTGATAAATATTGCTATTGTTGATGATGATAAACTTATGCTAAGTCTCTTAACCGATTTTCTCTCAAGGCAATCAAATATCAAGGTTAACTTTGCAACGGATTCATCTGAAAAAGCTATAGATAAATTTAAAAGCCAAAACCTTATTCCAGATATAATAATTATGGACTTAAGGCTAAATGGTATGGATGGTATTCAGTTTGCAGAATTCCTCAGGCGTGAATATGGATCTATCAAAATTATAGTCGTTACATCTCACTATAAGAAATCTTACCTTGGTTTTATGCTTAGGATTGGAGTAGCATGCTTCGTCCCCAAAAAAATAGATCCCAAAGAATTGCTTGAAATTATTCACTCGGTTGCCGAAAAGGGATTTTATTTCAAAGATCAGCAAATTGAAAGTATTCGCACTCAGATATCGTCAAAATCTCAAAAACCTGTTCTTTCAAAAGTAGAGTGTCTCTCTGACCGTGAAATTGAAATCTTGAAATTAATATGCGAGCAAAAAACCGCTAAAGAAATTGGGGCTGAGCTATTTATCACACAACGGACGGTAGAGGGGCATAAGAATAATCTGTTTGCAAAATCTGGTGCGAAAAATATGGCAGGATTGGTTCTGTTTGCAGTTCAAAATGGCCTAATTAATCTCGAAGAAATACCGGTATTTTGAAAGGGATATAACGTCAATTGAATATTCAGGTAATTTCCACCTTTTATAACATATTTATTATTCTGATTTTATCATGGAGTTCGATGTCTTCTTTGATAATTTTCATGCTCTGAAAGCATTTTTCATATTATCCAATTTTGATCTTTATCAAACAAGATCATAAACTCACAGTAATTCAATTTTGGTA
The DNA here is from genome assembly GCA_013002625.1 of Saprospiraceae bacterium. Classification (GTDB taxonomy): domain Bacteria; phylum Bacteroidota; class Bacteroidia; order Chitinophagales; family Saprospiraceae; genus RFSX01. The sequence continues at coordinate 3,454 of JABDJE010000152.1, forward strand.
TCATAAACTATCAGCACTGATAAGAAAACGATCAGTTTTAAACAAGCCAAATCTTTAATTACTGCAGTTAGACGCCCCGCATATTTATTAACAAAAAAAATGCATGATGAAAAGAAAAAATGAAAAAGGACATGGTCGGTATTTCAAACCTATTCCAGGAAACAATCCAGTATTAATTCCGGACACTACAATTGATCCATATTATTATGTTGGACTTTTAGAAATGACTTTTCCCAACGACAAATCTTACTTTGGCACTGCTACTCTAATTGCGGCTGATAAGAATGCTACAAATTCTAAATACTTATTAACCTGCGCCCACAATTTATACGATGAAGATGATGGGGGAGAGGTGAGGACTGTCACATTTAAAAGAGCATATAGTGATCCAAATGAACCTTATGGAGAACTTCTGGCTTTAAGTTGGCATTATCCGGATGGCTACCCTGATGTAGCAATTTCCAAAAATGCTGACCTCCAAACTATTAGTTTATTGAAAATTATGGAAAACATTGATTTGGATTATGCCATCGTTGAATTGGAGAGTGCTGTAGAAATTGCTGGTTTTCCAACTATAGTAGTTGAATCAACAGAAAGCCTGGAAAATCTTGAGATCCAAATTAATGGTTATGGATATTTTGATGAACGCATGGGTCATGCTACAGGTACAATTGATGAAGTAGGCACTAATTTTCTAAGGTATGGAATTACGACAGATCAAGGAGCCAGTGGGTCTGCTCTGATGAAAAATGATAATCGTTCGATTGTTGGAATACATACCCGCGCAGTTCCAAATAAGGATTTGAATCAAGGCGTTCGAATTACTGAGGCAGTCAATACCCAACTAAGAGGCTGGATGGTATAAGTAATTTGAGTGAACTTCCCGAATGGATTTATACTTCAGGAAGTTCACTCCTTTTTATTATTTAGGCCCATTTAATCGTATAAAGTTCAGAAATGTTTTTACTTCTTGTCTCCAGATCTCCTCTGGGTCTTGTATTGGATTTTGCTGTTAAACTTATAACAGGAATAGATGGCGGTGATTGTCCAGGTGAAACTTTTCCGTTTGTATTAAAATCCAATTCATGATCGTGTTCCTTAAATGCATCTTCCTCAACAGTGCCTACATGGTCACCATCGATTTCACCTTGCCCCAATGGTGTACGCTCATCGGCTCCTGTATCAATCCCTGCATTATTGTCCCATGATCTGCTAAAGTATCCGCGCATATCTGGCAGTAATGACTCATTGGTATTAACAAATCCAAACCTTCCATTTAAAAATGAATTTAAGCGTGTGTAAGCATCTGATAATCCAGTTGAAGGTTCACATAACGATAACTCTTCTGCAGGTGGTACTTCGATTGAAATGTATTGTTTTCTTTCTCCAATAAAACCATTTACCATACATGGTAAATATTCAAGAGCGATTTTTCCAATATTGACATATACTTTATGTATCAGGATAATGGCTGAATTGGTTGAACATTTAAATCCCACAGCCAGGTGAGTTGCTGAATTCGAGACCATAATTTCAACTGTAATTGTTTTCGACTCTCCTGCTACAATTACATCGGATTTATGATTCTCACTAATACCATCCTCCAAGTAAAATGAAATATTAAAATCGGCACCTACGGTTGGACAGGATACAACCGCTTCAGCAGTAATCGTTTGACCTAAAAGTAAATTTTTCCATCTAGGGAATTCATTAATATTTTGAGAGAAATTCATGATTGATGAGCTGTCATTACTCTTGTTTATAATACAAGCCTTATTATCAACATCAAATCCAATTTTACCTTTTCCCGGATCTGTATAAAGCCATCCATCAGGGTGGTTATATACTATAGAACCTCCTTCATTAGCCTGATTACTATAGTAGAGAAAGTTGTAATTGTAAACTAAATTTCTTTGTTGCATGGCAAATAGCATATCATCTGTTGTAATATTATTTTTCATAACAATTAGATTTTAAAAGCATTTAAAAAAATACACCCACATCATTTACGGATGCAGGTGCTTAACTTAAATAGGGTAGAATAACTTAAGCTACTCCGAGACTAAGCATTCTTTCCTTGATTTGTCCATATGGCGCGACGGTTCTATTATTG
>JABDJE010000153.1 GCA_013002625.1 Saprospiraceae bacterium
ATATAACAGACGCATTGATATTGAAATTTTTGATTGGCAGGGCAATGTGTACTTGGCGCCAGATACCGAAAGCTTTCCTGTTCCTCAATATGCCAGGGCCAGAGAGTACAGTTTGTTTGCAGGCATAAGAGAAGAGGTATACTTTTCTGTGAAGATTGCAAGTGTAGAACGTATGTATAAAAACGCTGTTCTTCGTATTTATCAGGACGTATATGTACGAAAGGAAAATATGAAACTGAGCAACGATTATTATATAGGCATTTATACGGACTTCGCTTCCGCAAATACGCTCGCTCAGAAACTAAATACTCAACCGAGAGTAAATGCAGAGGTGGTTGCCTTTTATAATGGGAACAAGATAAATAAGGTAGATATTAACAGACTTGAGATCAATTATCCGGAACTCAGTCATTTAAAAGAATAGTATGAAGACTTTAAAATTTAAGGTAGCGATATTTGCTTTTGTGCTCACAATTCAAATGACAGCACAACAATCATCAGGATTCGGATTCGAGTTTCAGGCCTATCCGACAGGGCTGATACCAGCGGTATATTTTGAGCAAGCCATAGGGAGCAATGCCGACTTATATGCAAGACTTGGATACAATTGGATCAGACACAGAGACCTGGGCAAGCACGATGACGAGAGAGGCGATGGGTTTGGGTTTTCCATCGGATACAAGCGCTTCTTTAGTAAGACAGAAAAAACCAAATGGCGACTTGGTGTAAAAAATGATATTTGGTGGAATAGTATCGACTGGACTGAAGGAAATCAGACCGGTAACACCCAAATCACAGTCGTACAACCTACCTTAGAGTTAGGCTATGTTATACAAAAATCCAACATGCTTATCAGTCCAACCCTGGCTTTCGGATATGAAGTTAACGTAAGAACAGAGGGATCTCCTACGGGGGAAGGTGCAATACTTCTGCTCGGCGTACAATGGGGACGAAGACAGTATTGAATTTGTTAACCAAGTTCAAACGAAGTCAAAAGAAAGGCATAAAAGTCTTCGCTCATAAGTATGGATATCATAATATTTCTCAAATTCATTGAATGAAGCAGTTTTGCAGTATCACAATAGGTATATTTTTCGTGTGCCTCATATCGTCTTGTGACTACTACTTCATTGAACCACACAAAGAACACGTTGGCTTCATTCCACACACTGGTTTCCTTGAACCGGAGGAATTTCCACCCTGCTTTCCGGAAAAGATCTTTCCATATTATTACGGCAGGAGCCGTGCGGGGTTTGAACACGGATTAGACTCCTTAAAGACAAAGCTTTTTAATAGCTATAATAATTTCGGAAACACATCCATAACGGGTTACATTACAATTCGATTTCTTATAAATTGTCAAGGTGAAGTAGGTCGATTTGAAATAAAAAGCCTAGGGACGGACTATAAAAAAAAGAAACTGGATATACGCGTTGAACAACATCTTGTAGATGCAATCAAAGAATTGCGGGATTGGAAGCCTATAGTTTTCAATGATGACAATTATGACAGCTTCTATCATCTGACATTTAAAATTATAAATGGTGAGCTCAAAGCTATTCTTCCTTAGTTTACTCCTGATTGTTGTGTTAGCAGGTTGTGAGCAACTCAGCAATGAAACCTATCATCAAATGCTACCTGATGACAGGCGGAAGTTATCGTCTCAGTACACCCAATTGGCGAAGCGCCTTGAAAGTGGCAGCAGTAAAAACATGAGACTCCTGGAAAAGGCTGTTCGGATTAATAATCAAAATGACCAGGCACATTTTGAATTGTCCCTCCCTTATTTGTACAATGGGATATATGATAAATGGCATTACCATATTTCAAAAGCGACGGAATTGAATCCGCAAGCCTGGCAGGGTTGGCGTGGCTATTATAAGTTATTTTACCTGCGTGATTATGGCGCCGCATTGTTTGATCTGGATGCTACAGACACCCTGACAATTGACCAGACCGATTACGCACACAATATGAGTGTCGATTATCTGAGGGGTTTATGCTATATGGGCCTGGGAAATCATGATAAGGCACGCGAATACCTGAAGCTTTATATTGAAAAGGAAACCAAGGATGTAGGACGAAAATTTATTGATGAAACAGCATTTTTATACTTAGCCATAATGGCCTATGATGAGGGAGATTTTGATCAGGCTCTGGACGATATTAACGAATCGATTTTATATGAAGAAGGTCAAGCCGAAATGTACTTTTATCGTGCCAAGTCACTTGTAGAGCTCAATAGATTTAGCGAGGCTAAGCAAGCAGTACAGAAGGCCGATTCACTGTTTAATGAAGGGCGGTATCTAAGAGGTTATTTTCATGAAATGCCCAACCAGATTTATAAACAGGATCTGGACCAATTAAAGGAGAAGCTTAAGGCAAATCAGATAAAAGAAGACCTGAGTTAATCGCTCTAGTCTTCTTCAATTGAGATACTTTCAAACTTGGGTTCGAAGCTTTCAGGATCCGCAACAGCCATCAGCATTTTATATTCATCCGAAAGGGGGTTATGCCCCAGTAGGCAACCTTCGGTCAAATAAGGATATAAATCATAATAGGATTTTGCAACATGTTCCTCAACCCTTAAGATGACATGTGTTCTGTTTATTTTATCTAGGTGATCGATGCCGGCTGCGGCCATGAGGTGGACGAAAGACTCAACCGTATCCTTGTGATAATTGGCTACACGCACTTTCTTTTCTTCGACAACAAGACCCTTAACAAGAGACTCATTCTGTGTTGCCACACCGGTAGGGCAAGTATTCTGATTGCACTCCAGTGCCTGAATGCAACCAACAGCCATCATCATAGCTCTAGCGGAATAACATAGATCAGCACCCAATGCTATAGATTTAAATATATCAAAACCTGATACGATTTTGCCGGATGCAATCAGAATGATTTCCTTTTTCAAATCAAATCCGACCAGGGTATTATAAACGAAGCTCAAAGCCTCTTTATAGGGTGTGCCAACCGAGTTACTAAATTCAAGCGGCGCAGCACCTGTGCCGCCCTCTGCTCCATCTACTGAAATAAAATCTGGTTTTATACCTGTTTTAAGCATAGCCTTGCATATGGCTACAAACTCACTTTTATGACCAAGACACAATTTGAATCCAATAGGCTTCCCCTCTGATAGATCGCGGCATTTTTTAATAAAATGAAGCAAACCTACGGGCGTATCGAAGGCCTTGTGAAAAGGTGGAGAAAGGACATCCTCATACGGTTGAATGTTTCTAATCTTAGCTATTTCGGGTGTCGCTTTTCTGGCAGGCAGAATCCCGCCGTGACCAGGTTTTGCGCCCTGTGATAATTTAATTTCAATCATCTTGACGTTCTTGGCTGCAGTACGCTCTTTGAAGAGTGCATCCGAGAAGTTGCCATCCTCATCCCGACAACCAAAGTAGCCGGTCCCAATTTGATATATCAGATCTCCATTAAACTTGTTATGGTATGGAGATATTCCGCCTTCCCCGGTATTGTGTGCAAAACCACCCATTGCAGCGCCGCCATTTAGAGCCATTATTGCATTTTTACTTAATGAACCAAAGCTCATGGCTGATACATTGAAGACACTACACATATAGGGTTGTGTACAATCCTTACCACCGACCTTTACTCTGGGATGGTGGTCCAGATTGTGGGGATCCAAAGCATTGATGCTATGATTCATCCACTCATAACCTTCATCATACACATTTAGCTGGGTGCCGAATGGAGCGGTATCTAAAACATTCTTCGCACGTCGATAAATAATATTCCTGTTAAGTCTGGAGAAAGGCCTCCCGTCAGTATCTGGCTCAATGAAATATTGATAAAACTTTGGACGGAGCCATTCTGCCATATAACGTGTACGCCCCAGAACAGGGAAGTTCCGCAGCAAAGCATGCTTCTTTTGATTGATATCAATCAAAGTCAAAACCAGCAATGGCAATGTAATGATTAGCAATAGATAAAAACCTGGATGAAAATAGATGCCTGAACCTATTGAAGCCAGAACAAATAATATTACAATGAGCAGGAAGCTTTTCCGCATGAATGTGAGTTTTATAAATAGACCCTTAAATTAAATATATTTTTATTCTTACCACTTGCAAATTAACAAGTCCTATGGGCTTGATTTACTTTTTATTAAATATTAAGTATTTTTGTAATATATTATAATATGGAAATGGATAGACTTGTAAAAATCATACTCCTCGTAATTGGACTCTCTGCTGCCTTTATATGGATGAGCAATAGTTTTAGTTCATGTAAATCAGACACCTCCCAAGCGGACGAGGTTGCCGCACTGGATGGGTCAAGTGAAGAAGAATTGTTTGAGGGCGATGATATTGATTACAGCACGGATAGTGTCAATGATGAACCGATGCAGGAGATCATCGAAGAAGACGATCCCCCTTCTACTGAAGAGACAACGGAAGTTGACTTCACGGCACCAGCGAGTAAACCAACAAAGGCAGAATCAAAACCTTCAACAGCTAAGTCAACGGTTAGTAAGTCAACACCTACGACACAAAGATCTACCAGTTTAACAAAGCAGAACGGATATGGAGATTATATGATCATAGCAGGAAATTATCTTCTAAGTTCAAATGCTGAGAACATGATTATCAAATTAAAAAAGCTGGGTCACCGTGATGCCTATATTGCCATATTTGATAATTCCCAATACCACACAGTCGTTGCAAGCCGATATAACAGCTTTCAGGATGCGAGCTCATCGGCCAATGATTTAAAAAATAAAGGCGTGGATTGTTATGTGAAAAAGAAGGAATAGGCTATATGGAGCTAACAGAATCACCTTAATAAAAGATAGTGAGAAATGTTTGGAAAAGCCTTGCCGCCTGGTGAGGTTTTTTATATTTTAACCCTATGTGTGGAAGATCATCTTTGACTAAGACCGAAAAAGAACTCGAAGCGCGGTTCAATGCCAACTTCTATTCGGAAGACCTGGAAAGGTATAACCCATTACCGAATTATAATGTTGCCCCTTCTCATATTACCCCGGTTATAACCAATGTTGATCGGAAGCATTTTTCAGCCTTCAGATGGGGCTTAATACCATTTTGGGCAAAGGATATGAAGATTGGTTATAAAATGATAAATGCCCGCAAAGAAACCGTTCTTGAGAAAAACACCTTTAAAAAAGCCGTATCCTCTCGAAGGTGTATCGTGCCATTTGATGGCTTTTATGAATGGAAGAAAACAGCTCATGGCAAAGAGCCATATCGAATAGTCACGAAGGACCAGGAGATTTTTACTGTCGCCGGATTATGGGATAAATGGACAGACGACCAGGGAGAAGAGATCTATTCCTTTACCTTATTAACGCAGCCACCGAACAAAACCGTGGGTGAAATACATGATAGAATGCCGGCTATTCTGACCAGAGACCAGGAAGCACTGTGGTTGTCAGACGACCTTTCCCCTCAACAGTTGGTAGATATGATAGAACCATATCCAGACGACCAAATAAGGGCTTATCAGGTTTCCAAAGCGGTAAATAATGTGCGCAACAATAATCCAGAACTTATCAAGCCATGGGAGAGCCCTGAACCCACATTGTTTGATTAAGGTCGATTATTCCAACTTGCAGGGTCGATAAAATCATCAATTGCTGCTATAATGGCAATAAATTGATTCAATTATTTGCCGTAAATCTCAACGAAATCATGACGATATATTCAATATTTATTTAATTTGTATATAAATTCTGTATCATGATTGGCGAAAACCTTAAATATTTAAGACAGAAGAACAAGCTCAGTCAGCAAGCTTTATCCGATGCCCTGGAGATTCCCCGCACTACGCTTGGGGATTATGAACGTGAAAAAACAGAGCCCAATATTTCTATGCTCCTCCGGATGGCTGATTTTTTCGACATCAAAGTCGATGAGCTTATAAACTCTAATTTGAGTTTTGGCAAGTACGAAATACTTAAAAACCAGATGATGAAGGTTCTGGCGATTACAGTTGATGAAGAGGATCATGGTAATATTGAACTTGTCGACACGAAGGCTGAAGCAGGGTATCTCGACAGTTATCAGAACCCGGAATACATCAAAGATCTTCCAAGAATTCGCATTCCTCACATGAAGGGTGGACATTACAGGGCTTTTGAAATTCAAGGAGACTCCATGCTGCCTATTGAATCCGGTAGTATCATTATTGCCAGCTATGTCGAGCAACTCGATAATATCAAAGACGATAAAACCTATATAGTAATCAGTAAACGAGAAGGCGTCGTATATAAGCGAGTTCGTATTGATCACGAACACAAGCAATTGATGCTTATTTCAGATAACGACATTTATCTGCCTTACGAAATCGAGTTTGAGGAGATAGATGAAATTTGGGAGTACTATGCCCACTTAGGCTTTTCTGATATAAGGCACAGCATCAACGAAAAAGTAGAATCTCAAATTAGTGATATTC